>NZ_CP082286.1:993639-1324852 GCF_019880245.1 Halobaculum roseum | reverse complement strand
ACCCCTCGACGGCGTCTCGCACGCCGAAGCTGTTCTTGAGGTTGTACGCGGGCAGGTGCGCCCGGTCCTCCAGGATCGTCGTCGTCGCCTCGGCGTAGAGCCGGTTGCGCTCCTCGCGGTCGGCCGACCGTCGCGCCTGCGTCAGCTTGTCGGCGACCGCCTCGTTGCGGTAGTAACAGCCGTTGGTCTCGCCTTCCACGTCCGGGTGGAACATGTAGTAGAGGTAGCCGTCGGGGTCGAACTCGTCGACCCAGCCGAGCGTGTACATGTTGTAGTCGTCCTCGTTGCCGGTGGAGTACTGGTCGAGGAACGCGCCCCAGTCGAGCCGCTGCACCTCGACGTTGCTCCAGCCGGCCTCCTGAAGCCCGTTGCCGACGGAGATGCCGATCTGTTCGCGCTTGTCGTCCGGCGGGACGATGATCTTCCAGGAGTAGTCCTTGGAAACCCCGGCCTCCTCAAGCAGCTGGGCGGCCATGTCCGTGTCCTTGTCGTGGGGGATGTCCGCCCACTCGTCGGTCGGGAGGTCCCAGGCGTCGGTGACCGTCTCGGGCATCGGCGCGGTCATGCGCGTGCCGGCGGGCTCGATGTAGTTCGCGACGGCGTCGTCCATCGAGACCGCGTAGTCGATGGCCTCGCGGACCTTCGGGTCCGCGGTGGGCCCCTCGTTACAGTTGAACGCCAGGTAGTAGTAGCCCAGCCCCTGGCGTTCCGCGACGGAGGATCCCTCCTGGTTCTCCACGGTCGAGTACAGCTTCGGCGGCACCGTCTGGACGACGTCGAACTCGCCGTTCTTCAGCGTCGTCACCCGCGTCGTCGGCTCCTCGACGACGCCGAAGACGACCTCCTCGACGCTCGGCGCGCTCCCGTGGTACTCATCCCAGCGCTCCATGACGACCTCGTCGCCCTCGGTGGCCGACTCCAGCGTGAACGGCCCGGAGCCGACTGGGTCGCGGTTGAACGACTGCTTGTTCTCCTCGCGGTACGCCTTCGGCACCGGCGACCACGCGAGCTTGTGGCGGAACGGCCCGAAGGGGTACTCCAGGTCGAACCGGACCGTCCGCTCGTCGACGACGGTGATGGAGTCGATCATCGTGAACTCCGAGCCGTTCGAGGTCTCCTCGCGTCCCGGGGCGAGGAAGGAGTACTTCACGTCCTCGGCGGTGATCGGCTCGCCGTTGTGGAAGGTGACACCGTCGCGAAGCTCGACGACGTACTCGGTGGCGTCGTCGTTGACCTCCGGCTCGGCGGCCGCCAGCTTCGGAACGAGCTCGGTTCCCTCGCCGTACGTGTAGAGGCTGTCGAAGAGCCGTTCGACGACCTGCAGCGAGGGAACGTCGTTGGCCTTCAGCGGGTCGAAATCCAGCGGCGACTTCGACTGCGCGAAGTTCAACGTCCCGCCGCCCGCCGTCGCGGTGGTCGTCCCGTCCTCGCTCGTTCCGGTCGTCTCTGTCGCGTCGCTTCCGGAGGCGCCGTCATCCGATCCGCCGGTGCAGCCGGCGAGGCCGAGCGCGCCCGCGGTACCGGCGCCCGCGAGGACTCGCCGCCGCGTGACCGCATCGAGCGTTCCGTCGGTGTTGTCGCTCACGACTCCGACGATATTCGTACGCACGTTTTCATCCGTCGGTCGCCGCAGAGCTGTCCTGCACCTCGGAGCACCAGCAAGCGTCCCCGGCGGGCGACCGAAATCCACTTCCTCCGTCCGGCGAAACGACGACCCGCGCGAGGGTGGCTGAGCCAGGCCAAAAGCGGCGGACTTAAGATCCGCTCCCTTAGGGGTTCGAGGGTTCAAATCCCTTCCCTCGCATGAGTGGGGGCGAAGCCCCCCGAATCGCCACGGAAGGATTTGAATCAGGGAGGTCGCGCACAGGCGAGCGACGCGAGCCGAGCACGTCCGACCGTGGTTCAAATCCCTTCCCTCGCATTCCGGCTCGAACGCACGTGAGAGCCGTGAATGTCGTTCTGAAGGAATTTGAAGTAGACGAGACGCGCGCAGCGGAGCGAGCACGTCTCGACGTGGTTCAAATCCCTTCCCTCGCAGTCACGAGGAGCGTAGTCGTTCGAAAGGCGCTTCGCGCCTTTCGTGATGACGAGGGAGCTTCGCTCCCTCGAACCACGACGACCGACTTCTCACGCCGGGCTCGAATCGATCCGGCCGCGAAGCAGCATCGTCGTCCGTCCGGCGACGACGACCGCGACGGCGACGACGAGCCCGTAGTGGACCCGATACGCGCGCTCCAGCGTCGCCTGCGAGAGGGTGAACCCCCCGAACAGGGCGTCAGCCAGCACACTTCCGAGCACCGGAACCGAGAGCGTCAGTTCGACGCCGATCTGCCCGAGGACGAACGACAGCTGCGTCCACGGGAGCAACAGCCCGGTGTAGGCGTACAGTCCGGCGATCGGAACGGCGGCGACCGCCCCGACGGCGACGAGGGGACGCCCGTCGGCGACGCCGGCGGCGACCGCGAGCGACGCGGCGATCCCAGCGCCGGCGGCCAGCAGGAGCCGGATCGGTTCCGCGAGCGACTGCGGCGTGAGCCGGGCGAACAGGACGAGGTCGGTCGCCACCGCCGCGGCGACGACCGCGAGCAGCGCCGTTTCGAGTGCGACGACTGTACCGTCGCGTGAGACGTTGGAGGGCATCGCGGCTCCGTTCGTTCGCGCTCCCGGTATCGGTTACGGTCGCTCGCAGTTTCCGCCGCCGCGAGCTACCCCTCCCAGTCGCCGCCGACGCGATCGTAGCCCATCATCCCCTCGGCGGCGTGCTCGGTGAACGTCACCTTCAGGTTCTCCTCGGGGACGTTCCACTCGTCGATCAGGTACTCCATCGTCGCGAGCGCGAACGCCCGCTTCAACTCGAACGGGCGCCCCTCGCGGATGTCCGCGTCGAGGAACACGAGCGGACCGTCGACCGCGCGACCGAGCTGGAGGTCCGCCGGCCCGCGGTCGCGGATCGTCACGGCGACGTGGCCGGCGGTCGTCTCCATGTGATCGGTGTACAGGTCCGTGACGGCGGCGGCGAGCGCCTCCTTCTCCTCAGGGGTCGGGTCGGCGTCCGTGTCGAACTGGAGGTGTGGCACGTTCGGGGGTGGCCCCCGACCGACCTACCTGTTCCGGCGAGTCGGAAGCGACCCAAAGCGGTTTCCGTCTCTAATTAGATGTAATTACTATGCTCCCGGTCGACGGGCCGTCGCGTGCGGACGTGCTCCTCGCGCTCATCGGCGTGAGCCTGCTCGCGGCCGTCGTCGCGACGGTCGGCCTCGGCGTGCCGTTCCGGCTGACGGCGCCCGCCGGCTCGGCCGTCGGCGGCCTCGCCATCGCCGACGGCGTGTTCCGCAACCCGCCCACTGACGGGTGACGAGTTCGCGGCTCGACGGTTCACGGATGTAACTCGTTCACGGATACACGACGACGGACGAACCGGCGGCTCGAGCGTGTGAAACGTGGGCCGAACGCGCGCCGGTGAAAAGAGCGGCGCGCGTTCCGCCCTGAATTGGTCCCCGCTGACGCTTCGGCCCTCCAGACGAAGCGTCACCTGTCACAAACGGGTGCGACTACTTAATGATGTTGGCGTCGGCCGTACCGTCCCCGACCGAAACCGACGGCCGTGCGAGCCTCGCGCCCCAGCGAGGCGATCCGCGATCGTTGCGGGAGCGGCGGGGTTCATTTTAGCTACTGCCGCGCGGGGTGTGTCGCCGACAGCCGGGGACCGTCGCCCAGCAGTCGCCCCCGGAGGGTCTCGCCGGGGGTCGGCTCCGCGAGCAGATCTCGCGCGCGTAACTCGGGCACGAGGAGGTCGACCACGTCGTCGAGACTTCCGGTGCGCAGCACCTCCTTCACGTTGAAGCCGGCGACGCCGACCTCCTCGTGCCAGTACTGCAGTTCGTCGGCCACCTGCTCGGGGGTGCCGACGACGACCGGCGAGGTGGTGCCGAGCCCGGAGAACTGCGCAACCTCGCGCACCGTCCACTCGCGGTCGGGGTCGGACTTCGTGAACGCGTTCATCGTCCCCTGGATCGCGTCGGTCTCGATGTGTTCGATCTTCTGATCCGGGTCGAGCTCGGAGAGGTCCATGTCGAGGAAGCCCGACAGCAGCGCGAGCGTCGCCTCCACGTCGACCGTCTCCAGCAGGCGCTCGTACTTCGCCTCTGCCGCCTCCTCGGTCTCGGCGACGACGGGGACGACGCCCGGGAAGAACGCCAGCTCGTCGGGGTCGCGTCCGAGCGCTGCGGCGCGCTCGCGGAGGTCGTCCATGTACTCGCGGACGCCGCGCTCGGTCGGCTGCGAGCAGAACACCGCCTCGGCGTTGGCGGCGGCGAAGTCGCGCCCGCGGTCGGAGGAGCCCGCCTGGAAGATCACGGGCGTGCGCTGGGGCGACGGCTCGCAGCCGTGGGGGCCGGGCACGTCGAAGAACTCGCCCTCGTGGTCGATCTCGTGAACCCCCGCGGGGTCGGTGAAGACGCCCGACTCGCGGTCGCGGACGACGGCTTCGTCGTCCCACGACTCTTCCCACAGCGCGTAGCACACGTCCATGAACTCGTCGGCGCGGTCGTATCTGGTCCCCTTGTCCATGCGCTCGTCGAGCCCGAGGTTCGCCGCCGCCGATTCGAGGTAGGAGGTGACGACGTTGAACGCGACCCGGCCGTCGGTGAGGTGATCGAGCGTGGAGAGTTCCCGCGCGAGCTGGTACGGGTGGGTGTAGGTCGTCGACTTCGTGACCGCGAAGCCCAGCGAGTCGGTCACCTCCGCCATCGCGGGCACGAGGTAGCCGGGGTCGTTCGAGGGGGTCTGGACGGCGCGTTCGATGGCCGTCTCGCGGTCGCCGCCGTACACGTCGTAGATGCCGCGCACGTCGGCGAAGAACACCGCGGCGAAGCCGGCGCGCTCGGCGGTGCGCGCCACGTCGGTCCAGTACTCCCTGTCCGTGTACTCCGCCGAGCGGTCCGCCGGGTGTTGCCAGGAGCCGGGGGAGACGTGCTCCACGGAGTTCATCGTGAAGAGGTTGAGGTGGATGCCGTCGCTCATTACGTGGACTCTGGTTCGCGAGCCGGGTAAGGGGCGGTGAAATCGGCCGGCTGTGCCTGTATTCGGTTCGTTCGGTGATCGTGTTCGTGTGGTTAGTGTGGTTCCTGTGATTTCTGTTGCTTCGGGTATGGACGCTGTCGTTCCGGCGGAGAACACGACCGCGAAAGCCCCCGGACGGCTCGTGGCCTGCGACTCGTTGCGCTCCTCGCTCCGTTCGCTTCGCTCACTCCGCTACGGTGCTTACTTCGTCTCGGCTCACGAGCCGTCCGGCCCCTTTCAGTCCCACCCAGTGGTTGGACGGGCCAGCGACGGGGCCCTACGATTGGTGTGCACGAACCGTGGTGGCGCGCGCCGGCCGGCCTCCGTGCCGGCCGGACGCGCGCGAGGGACGAGCGAGGCGAAGCCGAGCGAGTCGGTTGGGGAGGAAGAGGCTGCGGTGCGGTTGGAGGGACTGAAAGGGGCCGTGACTCTCGACGAAGCACGACGAAGCAAGCACCGCAGCGCGAACGGAGTGAGCGCGAGGAGCACAGCGAGTCGCGCGAGTCGAGAGTCGCGGGGGCTTTCGCGGTCGTCTCCACGGTCGTCGCTGTCGAAACAACCCACCTCCCCACCACACCATCGACTCCATCTCCCGTGATAAGCGGCCGATCCGACCGCGTGAGTCCGATTTATCACCCACGCTCGCACACCTTCTCACATGTCCGATCGCGTCGCCGTCCTCGCGCACGGGAAGTTCCCCGACCGCTCGAAGACCGCCAACGGCATCATCCGCTACGCCGACTACGAGGTCGCCGCCGTCCTCGACCGCGACCGCCCCGGCGAGCGCGTCGCCGACCACCTCCCCGGCGTGGCCGACGCGCCCGTCGTCGCCTCGTTCGCGGACGTGCCCGACGACGTGGACGCGCTCGTCATCGGGATCGCGCCGATCGGCGGCGGCTTCGACGAGTCGTGGCGGCCGGACGTGGAGGCCGCCATCGAGGCCGGCTGCGACGTGGTCTCGGGGCTCCACTATTTCCTGAACGACGACGACGACCTCGCCGCGCTGGCGGCCGAACACGGCGTCGAGCTGTGGGACGTGCGGCGCCCGGACAGCGACATCGGCGTCGCCGAGGGGCGATCGGACGAGGTCGACGCCGACGTGGTGCTCACCGTCGGCACCGACTGCTCGGTCGGCAAGATGACCGCGACGATGGAGATCGTCGACGCGGCGAGGGAGGCCGGCATCGACGCGTGCGCGATCCCTACGGGCCAGACCGGGATCATGATCGAGGGCTGGGGCAACCCCGTCGACCGCGTCGTCTCTGACTTCACCGCCGGCGCCGTCGAGGAGATGATCCTGGAGAAGGGCGACGACCACGACCTGCTCGTCGTCGAGGGTCAGGGGAGCATCGTCCACCCCGCCTACTCGGCGGTCACCTGCGGCATCCTCCACGGCGCGATGGCGGACGAGCTCGTCATGTGTCACGCCGCCGGTCGGGAGGCGATCCACGGCTACGAGTCGTTCGACCTCCCGCCGCTGCCGGAGTACGTCGACCTGTACGAGTCGCTCGCGGCGCCCGTCCACGGGACCGAGGTCGTCGCCGGCGCGCTCAACACCGCCGACCTCGACGACGACGCGGCCGCCGAGGCCGCCGTCGAGGAGTTCGCCGCCGGGATCGACGCGCCCGCGACGGACCTGATCCGCTTCGGCGCCGAGGAGGTCGTGGAGGCGATCCGGTGATGTCGGCCTCCTCGTCGACGCTTACCGCGTCCTTCGAGCGCGTCTCGCTACCGCTGGAACACGACTTCACCATCTCGCGGGGCACCACCACCGCCGCCGAGAACGTGATCGTCCGGATCGAGGACGAGGGCGGAATGGTCGGGGTCGGCGCCGCCGCGCCGTCGAGCCACTACGGCGAGACGGCCGACACCGTCGTGGCCGTGCTCCCGGACCTGCTCGCCGAGGTCGAGACCGTCGGCGACCCCCACGCCATCGCGGAGATCGAGGAGCGCATGGAGGGCGTGGTCGCCGACAACCCCGCCGCCCGCTGTGGCGTCTCCATCGCGCTGCACGATCTGGCCGCGAAACGCCTCGGCGTCCCGCTGTACCGCCTGTGGGGGCTGAACCCCGCGGACGCCCCCACGTCGTCGTACACGATCGGCATCGACGACACCGACGTGATGCGCGAGAAGACCGCCGCCGCCGTCGAGTCGGGCTACTCCACCCTCAAGCTCAAACTGGGCACCGACCGCGACCGCGAGGTCGTCGAGGCGGTGCGCGAGGAGGCGCCCGAGGCGACGCTGCGCGTCGACGCGAACGAGGCGTGGACCCCGCGCGAGACCGCCCGAAAGAGCGAGTGGCTCGCGGATCTGGGCGTCGAGTTCATCGAACAGCCCATCCCCGCGGAGAACCCGGCGGGCCTGAAGGACGCCTCCGAGCGTTCCGTGCTCCCGATCGCCGCCGACGAGTCGTGCGTCACGCTCGCGGACATCCCGCGGATCGCCGATCGCTGCGACATCGCGAACCTGAAGCTGATGAAGTGCGGCGGCCTGCTGGAGGCGAAACGGATGGTTCACGCCGCCCGCGCGCACGGCCTCGACGTCATGCTCGGCTGCATGGTCGAGTCGAACGCCGCCATCGCCGCCGGCTGTCACCTCGGACCGCTGCTCGATTACGCGGATCTGGACGGCAGCCTGCTGCTCGCGGACGGGGCGGACCCGTTCGAGGGCGTTCCGATGCCGGAGGGGAGGATCGATCTGGAGGGGTTCGACCGCGCGGGGACGGGCGCGGTTGAGCGGGGCGAGGGCGGGCGATAGCGAGCCTTCGTTGCGAACGGGGACCGCGGTCGAACGGGACGACGCGGGCCGGACCGACTGGCGACGTGGGCCGGGTTCACACGCCCGGAAAACGCTGATGTGGGGTCGAGCCGAGGCGACGGTATGGCGAACCACCGACGGGAGAACCGTCGGCTCTGGGACGAGTGGAGCGACACCTTCCAGTCGTACTGGAACGCGAACACGGCCGAGGGGGAGTTGCCGCCCGCGCCCTCGCCGTTCGACACCGACCGGGCGGGGGGAACGGACCCCGACCCCCTCGACTCGATCGCGGGCGCCGAGTACGTCGAACTCGGCTGCGGCGGCGGACAGGGGAGCGTCGGCACCGCCCGGCTCGGCGCCGACGCGGTCGTCGGGGTCGACTTCTCCCGCGAGCAGCTCCGGCACGCCCGGCGCCTCCGCGACTTCTACGGCGTCGACGCCCGGTTCGTGCAGGGCGACGTGACCGACCTCCCGCTGCCGGACGACGCGTTCGATCTGGCCTCCTCGGAGGCCGCGTTCCAGATGATACCGGACATCGACCGCGCGCTCGCGGAGGCACGGCGCGTCCTCCGCGACGGCGGCGTGTTCGTGCTCAGCCTCCCGCACCCGCTGTACGAGGCGCTCGACGCCGAGTCGCGGACGCTGGAGGGCGACTACCTCGACACCGGTCCCCGCGAGGTCACGGTCGACGACGGGTACGAGTCGACGCTGGTCCTGTTCGACCGCACTGTCGCACGGGTGTACAACGCCCTCCGCGACGCCGGGTTCGAAGTGAACCGGATGCTCGAACACGTTACCGACCCGGTCGCCGGGAGCGACCCCGACGAGAGCGACCGGCCGGACGTGCTGTGGGAGGTACCCCGAAGCGTCCGGTTCCGGGCGGTCGCGCGGTGACCCGTCGGGACGTTCCGCGAACCTGCGTTCGCTACCCCCCGTCGCCGACCAGCTCCTCGTACTGCGCGCCGGTCTGCTTCAGCGTCGCCGTCGAGTAGAGGCGCTCGTGGTCGAACGGGAGGTAGTCGTCGGCCAACTCGTCGATCTTCGCGTCGACGGCCTCGGCCTCCCGGCCGTGGACCATCGTGAAGAGGTTGTACGGCCAGTCCTGGTCGGGCCGGCGCGGTCGGTGGTAACAGAGGGTGACGTACGGAAGCTCCCCCACCCGCTCCCCGAGTTCGTCCAGCCGGTCGTCGGGCACGTCCCACACGACCATGCAGTTGTTCCGGAAGCCGGTGACGATGTGGTTCACGACGCAGCCGATCCGCTTGATGCAGCCGTCGGCCAGCAGGCGCTCGATCGCCGCGAGCACGTCCTCCACGTCGGCGCCGACGGCGTCTGCTACGTCGCGGTACGCCGTCGCGGTGAGTGGAAAGCCGTCCTGGATCTCGACCAGGAGCGCCCGGTCCAGCGCGGAGAGGTCGCCGGTCGCGCTCTCGGAGATCCGGGTCGCCGCGGCCTCGGTCGACTCTATGGACTCGCGTGCGAACGCGTCGTCGTTCCAGACGGGGAACTCCAGGTCGATGTAGTAGTCGGTCAGCATCGGGAGGTTCAGCACCGAGCAGCCGGTGCGCTCCTCGATCTCGGCGAGGATCCGGTCGCGGGTCTCCCGACTGGCGGCGGTGACGACGAACCACTGGTTCCACTCGTGGTCGCGGCGGTAGTTGTGGTTCACCTGCCGGTAGCCGTTGATCACCTCCGCGATCTCCTCGAAGCGGTCCTCGGGCGCCGAGACGGCCGCCAGCGTCGACGAGCCGATCACCGGGGGGTTGAGCACCGCGCCGAAGCGGCGGAAGACGCCCCGCTCGCGCAGCCGTTTCACCCGGTCGAGCGCCTCCCCCTCGTCGATACCGAGGTCGTCGGCGACGACCCCGAACGGGCGCTCGGCGACGGGGAAGCCGCTCTGGTAGTCGTCGATCAGCCGCGCGTCCACGTCGTCGAGGCCGGCGCGCCAGTCGTCGGTCGCGTCCGCGTCCGCGCCATCGCCCTCGGCGCTACTCATTGCCCGTCGTAGGGACCGGCGGCACCTACCGGTTTCGCTCGCCGCCGAGCCCGCCGGCCCGGGTAACCGGGTGGTTTTTGCGGCGAACGCCCGTTCGATCGGACATGGCGAAGGCGACCACCGAGGCGGACGAGGAATTCGGCGAGTGGCCGCTCAAGCGGCTGATGACCGAGGTCTGCGGCTCCGGCCCGAAGTCGGCCGACGACATGACCCGCGCGCAGGCGAGCGAGGCGATGCGCCGGATCTTCGCGGGCGAGCCGGACCACACCACGCTGGGCGCGTTCTGGCTGGCGAACCGCTGGAAGCGCAACAACCCCGAGGAGCTGGCCGCGTACGTCGACGAGATGTGCGCGCGCGTCGAGTACGCCGAGCCCGAGGTCGACCCCGTCGACTGCGGCGCCAACTACGACGGCAAGGGCGAGACGGCGATCCTCGGCGCCGCCGCGGGCATCGTCGCCGCCGGCGCCGGCACGCCCGTCGTCGTCCACTCCGGCGACCGCGTGCCGACCCAGAAGCAGGACGCGTACAAGCACGTCCTCGACGAACTCGGGGTCGCGACCGAGCTGACGCCGCGCGACTCCGCGGAGATGGTCGACGAGACCGGCTTCGGCTTCTACTACCAGCCGGCGTTCAACCCCGCAGTCGACGACCTGTTCGAGCGCCGCGACATGATGGGCGTGCGCTCGTTCGTCAACACGATCGAGACGCTCGCGAACCCCGCGGGCGCCTCCACCCACCTCGGCTCGTTCTACCACCTCGCGTTCGCGAAGAAGGTGGTCGACACGTTCGTCGAGAGCGAGTTCCACGACCTCGACCGCGTCATCATGTTCCAGGGGATGGAGGGGTACGACGACATCCGGCCGGGCTACACCAAAGTGGCCGAGTGGAACGCGGGGGTCGACGCGGACGGTGAGGAGGGAAGCGAGGGGGACTCGTTCGACGACTACGAGATCGAGACGCCCGCGTACGGCATGGACTTCGAGGAGGCCGATCTGGCGGTCGACGACGTGGCCGCCGACTCTGCGACGCTCACCGAGGACGTCGTCGCCGGCGAGCGCGACGACCACTGGGCCGACGCGGTCGCGCTCAACGCCGCCGTCCGCATCTACGCCGGCGGCGACGCCGCCGACATCGACGAGGGGCTGGAACTGGCCCGCGAGGCCGTCGCCGACGGCTCGGCCGCCGACGTGCTTTCGGACCTGCGCGACTTCTGAGAAGCGCGGTCGGAGGAGCGAAGCGACCTGAGGTCGCGGAGGGGCGGCGAAGCGGTCCCTGTACCGTCCGCCCGCGAACGAGGCGCGTCCCCCGTTCTCACGCCTGAAACCCGGCGCGGCACGTTTATCACCCCGCGCGGTCCCCCTGCACGCAAATGGTCGTCGGACCGGCGAGCCTGTACCAGCTGTTCTTCCTCGCGGCCAGCGCCGTGGTCGTCCTGCTCGCGCTCTCGACGTACGTCCTCGGGCGGCTGATCGGCCACGACCGCGCGCTCGGCGCGATGCTCGCGCTCGTCGCCGTCTTCACCGGCGTCGGCGCGGGCTTCGGCCTGCCGGCCGACGCGGCGCGGCTCCCGCTCGCGCTGGGGTTCGCGTTCCTCTACGTCCCCGTCGGCGTCGGCGGCCTGCTCGCGAAGGGCGTCTCGCCGGCGCCGTGGCGGGAGGTGTGTCGCCTCCTCATCGGCGGCTGGATGGCGGCGCTCGTCGTCGGCCTCGTCACGCAGGCCGCCGGCGCGTCGCTGCCGGCGCTCATCGGCTGGACGCCCGGCCTGTTCGGCGTCGAGTGGTACGTCGGCTTCCTCGCGTACATGACGCTGCTCGGCGTCGTCGCCGGCGGCGTCACGCTCGGCCTGCTCGCCCGCGGCGACGCCGAGGAGTCGGTCGTCGTCGCCGGCGGCTGATCACTCGACCTCGAACAGCGCGCCGACGCGTCCCTGGTCGTCGGAACCGGCCGAGAGCGGCACGTCCGATCGGTGTCCGAAACAGTAGACTCCGGACGCGAACGGGACGTTCGACGCCGCGATATCCACGCCGGTCCCCCCGTCGGTGTCGGCGTCGACCGGGACCCGCCAGTCGTAGGTCCCGCCGGGCGGGACCGCCGCACCGAGGTCGGGGATCACCTCCCGGTCGTCGACGTTCAGCCACCCGCCGGCGTCCCGCTCGCGCCACACCGTCCAGTAGTACGGACCGATGAACACCGCCTCGTCGTGCCGGTTCACGAGCGACATCGTGAGCTCGTCCCCGGGCGCGACGCGCTCGGCGGAGGGACGGACGAACACCGGCGTCTCGGAGTCGGATCGGTGAAAACAGGCGTCGAGCACGGGCGGGCACGGCCGGTCGTCGAACCGCGAGGAGCCGGGCGGCGCGGCCGTCGCCGTGGGGCCCGCCGTCGGGGACTCGGTCGGCGACGGCCGCGACGTTCGCGTCGGCGACGCGGTTGGGCTCCCCTCGAGTGCCGGGTTCACCGTCGGCTGATCGCCGTCGCTTCCGTGGGAACTCGTACACCCGGCGAGCGCGGCGAGACCGGCCAGCAGCGACCGTCGGGTGGGGGAGGGATCGGATGCCACGGGGGCCGGTTCCGGCCGGCCCGGTAAGTGCCTTTCTCGCTGGCGATCGCGCTCGTCTCCGGTGTGGCTCGACCTCCTACTCGTCGTCGAGCCTGATCGCGATACCGACGAGCGTCTGCCCGGCCGTCACGGTCGCCTCCCGGGCGACCGAGTAGACGACGCCGGAGCGGTCGGCGGTCGCCTCCTGCAGTTCCTCGTAGGTCGTCGGGTCGTACACGTCGCCGACGTACTTCCCCTCGACCACGTCGTCGCCGATTGCGAGGTCGGCGGCGGCGCGGAACAGCCCCGAGTCTGTCGCGGTCACCCGGCCGAGGTGGTTGCGGGCGCGGGTGCCGTCCCATGCGGGGACGCTCCCGTCGTCCCGGAGGACGCCGGCGTGGCGGAGGGCGCGCTTCGTCCCGTCGACGCCGACGGCGATGGCGTCCTCGACGAGCTCCTTGTTGTGCGCGAGTTCGGGCGTGACGCTCGGGATGCCCTCCCGGGTCGCCGCGACGCGGAGCTTCCCGCCGAAGTTGCGGCTCGCCCACTCCTCGTCGGCGTCCTCGCCGGCGGACTCGGCCAGCAGGAGGTCGGTGCCGAACGCCTCGGCGAGTCCGCGCGAGGCGTCGTCGCCGCGGAGATACACCGTGTGGGTGAGCATGTCGCGGCTGCCGGTGTGGAGGTCGACGATGAAGTCCGCGTCGCCGGCGTACTCCCACAGGCTCGCGGCCATGCGCTCGTGGAGGCTGCCGTCGGCGTTGCCGGGCCAGCAGCGGTTCATGTTCGGGTTGACCGAGTCGTACGCCTCCGGCGTCGTGTAGGAGACGGTGTCGAAGGTGAGCGGGTCGGCCACCGGGACGACGTGGACGGTGCCCGCGAGGTCGGCGGCGACGAGGTCGTCGTGGAGCCGGCGACACACCGCCGCGCCGTTGATCTCGCGGCCGTGCTGGGCCGCCTGCACGTAGACGGTCGGCGACTCGTCGTCGCCGGTGGCGTCGTCGGCGTCGCTGCCGTCGCCGTCGTAGTCGCCGCCGTCGCCGTCGTTGCCGTCGCCCGCGTCACCCGCGTCGCCGCCGCCTCCGCGCTCGGGCGTGTACGTGTGGACGGTCGTCTCGACGGCGACGCCGGACGGGAGTCGGGCGAGCGTGACGCGCTCGGCCGCGTGGTCGGCCATACCTTGGTCTCCCCCGCCGGCGGCTTGTAGCTATGGCTCGACGGTCGCGGCCGACCCGCCGCCGGTCGGGTTCGCGCCGGCGACGCCCCGCCCCGCTGCGCCGAAGCCGAACGACTTTCCCGCCTGCGCGGCGCAGGGACGGATATGAGCGACGATCTGCCGCACGTCACGTTCCACACGAACCACGGCGACATCGAGATCGAGCTGTACGCCGACCGCGCGCCCCGAACGGTCGAGAACTTCCTCAACCTCGCGGAGCACGATCCCGCCGCCAGCGACGAGCCCGGCGTCGAGACGACGACGTGGGAGGACCCCGAGTCCGGGGAGATCCGCGGCGACTCGCTGTACGAGGGCGTCGTCTTCCACCGGATCATCTCCGACTTCATGATCCAGGGCGGCGACCCCACCGGCACCGGCCGCGGCGGTCCCGGCTACGAGTTCGACGACGAGTTCCACGACGACCTGACCCACAGCGGCGCGGGGATCCTCTCGATGGCGAACTCCGGCCCGAACACCAACGGCTCGCAGTTCTTCATCACGCTCGACGCCCAGCCCCACCTCGACGGCCGCCACGCCGTCTTCGGCGAGGTCGTCGACGGCATGGACGTGGTCGAGGAGATCGGCTCGGTGCCGACCGGCCGCAACGACGAGCCCCGCGATGACGTGAAGATCGAGCGCGTCACCGTCGACCGGTAATCACGAGAGGACTCAACAGAGGTAGAGGAACAGCCACGCGGGGAGGTGGACGATCTCCTCCTCGCTCTCGAACACCCCGCTGTTGTTGACCACTATCGCGAGTTCTACCCCTTCGCTATCGATGAAGCGTTTCAATCCACCCAAACTCGCTTTCGTCGAATCACCGTTCTTCACCTCGATCGGAAGGGTATACTCTCGCCCCGAGAGAACGAAATCGACCTCGCCGGAGCGTTCCCGGTATCCGATATCGACGTTCGACCGTCCCGAGAGATAGAACTGGAGCCGTCGAGCGTGGTCGCAGACAGCGGTCTCGAGGATCGGTCCCATCGCTGTGGTGTCCCCGAGCGTTTCTTCGGCCAGGGTCCCGCGGATCGTATTGTAGATCCCCACGTCCTGTATGTAGACCTTCTGCTGCGCTCGGTCGTTGAATCCTCCCCCGGAGAACTTCCGAACCCGGTTAATTAGGAAGAACTCGTCGAGATACGTGAGGTATTTCTCGACGGTATCCCGGTCGATCGACGCGTCATCCGCGAGTCGCTGTACGCTGGTCTTCCCCGTCGTCGCTTCCGCTAATAGATCGAGGAGACGCAACACCTTCTGCGGCTTCTGGACCTCGAAGACGGTACTCATGTCGCCCAAAACCGTACTTCGGAGATCCGAATCGAGCTTCGAGTATGCCTCTCGATAGTCGTCATCGAGTACCCCCGGGTACCCACCTTTCATCAGGTACTCGTCTTTCCGCTGATTCAGTCGGGGGAACTCCGATTCGTTAGTGCCATAAAACCGAGCGGCCGCGCCGGTGAACTCGACTCTGTCATCGCTATCGAGCGCGTCCATCAGAGCGCCTCTCAGTTTCGTTGTCTCCTCGTAGAAGGCCCGCCGATCGTTCTCGTCGATGTCCCGATACCCGACGTAGTCGACGAATTTCATCGGCACCATCTGTTGTTCATGGCGTCTCCCAACTAGCGTCTCGTCGGCACCCTGCTTGATCAGCGTACTCACGGATCCGGTGACGACGAACCTAATATTCGGATACGTGTCGATGTAGTACTTCAGGGTCGACGCCCAACCGTCGATCTTCTGTACCTCATCGATGAACACGTGCACGTCGCGGTCGACGGCATCTATCGTCTCCCGTAGTACGTACTGCTCGTATGTCTCGAGCGTGTCGCGTATCACCTGATCCGGATCCGACATCACCTGCGTGTTATCGGCAGTCAGGTAGAGAACGTGTTCTGGAGGCACACCCTCCTGTTCGACCAGCCAAGCGATCAGTTGACCGCACAAGGTCGTTTTCCCGACCTGTCGAGGGCCACGGATCGTAACGATCCGACGGTCGTCGTTCAGTTTCCGCCGAACGAAGTAGAAGTCCCGTCGTCTGTACTCCGCTTTCAACAGCGACTCGGGCACATTTTCTCCCCCCCACCAGCTGTTGTATCGGTTGAGGAGAGTGAGTATACGGGACGACTCCATGGGTTTCGCTCATAGCGTTCGGATAAATAGGTTTGGACTCCAAAATTCTGGCTGAAGATTTGGGATCCCATTCCCAAATTCGTATCCAAAGATGCGGTCTAGGGAGGAACAACCCCGGCCTCGACGGACGGAGTAATGGCTACTTCCGTGCCGGATCTCCGCCCGCCCGACTCACTCCCGCGCGAGGAACCGCTCGAATATCTGCGGATACTCCTTCAACTTCATCCGCGCGATCAACGCGTAGCAGTAGGCGTCGACGCGGTCGCGCCACAGCGGCCGTTGGTAGCTCCCGGCGAACCCGACCTCGGCCACGTCGATGTCCTCGCCGGCGCGCGCGGTCAGGATCGACAACAGCGGCGGCGGCGAGTCGCCGACGACCCGCCGGAAGCGCCGCATCGCCGCGCGCTTCTCGCGGATCACGTGCCCCGAGTCGAACGACCGCGGGCCGTCCGGCTCCATCACGAGCGCGTCGACCGCGCGGTCGTGCGCGCGCCGCTGTGCGAGCGCCTGCCCGGCCTCGACGGCGTTCACGAGCCCCAGATACTCGTCCCAGTCGGCGACGAGATAGTCCGTGTCGTAACACCACATCGAGAGCTTCCAGCGGGCAGTGTAGTAGGGTCCGGGGCCGTGGTCGTCCTCGATCGACTCGATCTCCTCGCGGAGTTCGCCCCGGTCCGGGAACTCGTCGATCGCGTCACGGAACCGCGTGTCGAGCCGCTCGATCCGGTCGGCCCACGGCTCGCCGTCGTCGCCGACGAGCTCCTCGATCTGCTCGCGGTAGTGTTCCGCATCGCGGACGCGTAGGGCAGCCTGGCGGTTGCCGGCGTGGATCGACGCGATCTCGTCGGCGTCGTATCCACGGTCGCGGTCCGGGTCGGGCTCGTGGGCGTCGAACCGAACGAGCTGGATCCGTCGTTCGATCTCGTGGTACCAGCCGAGGTCGCGGCCGGGTTCTGCGACCGGATAGTCGTCGATCCCGTCGAGGATGCGATCGGCCCGGTCCCGGATCGCCGTGCCTCGCTCGGCGAGTTGTTCGGGGTCGGCCTCGGGGCGGTCGAGTCGCGCGAGCGCGAACCCCACGTCCTCGGCGGCGAACCCCATCCCGCCGGTGGCGTAGAACGTCGCCTCCCGGTAGCGCCCCTCCTCGAGGTACTCCCGGGCGTCCTCCAGCCAGCCGCCGTCGCCGGTGAACCGTTCGTCGGTGTCGAGTTCCTCCCACAGGTCGCGGCCGCGCTCGACCTCCGCCGCGAGTCGCTCGACGGCGTCGCGCGCGTGCGCCTCGCTCACGGGCGGGTGCCAGCGGTGGTCGGTCGGGTCCGGGAGCCACTTCGAGGCCCGATCGGTAACGGGATCGGGGAGAGCGGTCGGTTCGGTCGCGCCGACGCCGACGGTGGCGCCCGCGAGCGCGAGCCCGGCGCCGGTGAGGAGGCCGCGCCTGCTCGGGGAGGGGAGGTCGGGGACCATACGCGTTCGGTGCTCGTCCCCGGCTGAAATGTCTTGTCGTGCGTCGGGTCCCCGGCTCAGACGCCGCGCAGGAAGTTCTCGATCACGTCGTGACCGACCGCCGTCAGCACCGACTCGGGGTGGAACTGCACCGCCTCGATGGGGTGCTCGCGGTGGCGCACGCCCATCACCAGCTCCTCCCCGTCGTGGTCTGTCGTCGCCGTGACGGCGAAGCAGTCGGGCACCTCGGTGGCGATCAGCGAGTGGTAGCGACCGGCCCGGAAGCCCTGCTCCAGCCCGGCGAACACGCCTGCGCCGTCGTGGTCGACGGGGAACGCCTTCCCGTGGACCGGCTCGGGCGCGTGGCCGACGCTGCCCCCGTACTCGTACACCGCGGCCTCCAGCCCGAGACAGACGCCGAGGGTCGGCACCTCGGGCGACAGCTCGCGGAGGACGGGCGCGGAGACGCCCACGTCCCGGTCGTTCTTCGGGTGGCCCGGGCCGGGCGAGATGAGGAGCGCGTCGGGGTCGGTGTCGCGCACCTCCGCCAGCGTCGCGGCGTTCTTCAACACCGATATCTCGGGCGCCTCGCCGTCGATCCGGAGGTCCGAAACGTACTCCACGAGGTTGTACGTGAACGAGTCGTAGTTGTCGACGACGGTGACGTTCATCGGTCCACCTCCGGGGTGTCCGTCGAGGTCTCCGTCGGCTGCTCACCCTCGTCCTCGGCCCCGTCGCCGTCGTCGTCTCGCGGCTCCGCCGCTCGGCCGTCCGCGGCGTGGTTCGAGACGCTTTGCGTCTCGTCATCACGAGAGCCTTCGGCTCTCGAACGACTTCGCGCCGCGCGCTCGACCCGGATCCGGTCGACGGCGTCGAGCACGCCGGCCATCTTCTGCTCGGTCTCCTCGTACTCGCTGGCCGGGTCCGAGTCGGCGACGACGCCGGCGCCCGCGCGGACGGTCAGGCGGTCGGGGCCGACCCCGCCGTCTCGCGGCTCCGCCGCTCGACTTCCCGTGCCGCTTCGCGGCACGCCGTGTTCCACCGTCGCCGTCCGGATCACGATCGCGAAGTCGGCGTCGCCGGTCCACGAGTAGTAGCCGACGCCGCCGCCGTACACCCCCCGCGGCTCCAGCTCCAGCTCGTCGATCAGCTCCATCGCCCGCACCTTCGGCGCGCCGGTGAGGGTGCCCGCGGGGAACGTCGCCCGCGTCGCGTCGAAGGCGTCCGCGTCGGCCGCGAGCGTCCCCGTCACGGTCGACTCGATGTGCTGGACGTGGCTGTACTTGAGGACGTTCATGAACTCCTCGACGCGGACGCTGCCCGCCTCGCTCACGCGGCGCACGTCGTTGCGCGCGAGATCCACGAGCATGGTGTGTTCGGCGCGCTCCTTCCCGTCCGCGAGCAACTCGCCCGCCAGCTTCCGGTCCTCGACGGGCGAGGTCCCCCGCCGGATCGTCCCCGCGATGGGGTTGGAGACGACGCGGTCGCCGTCGACGGAGACGAGCGTCTCCGGGGACGCGCCGATCACCGAGCGGTCGCCGTGGCGCAGCAGGTACATGTACGGCGAGGGGTTCACCGCCCGAAGCGACTCGTACAGGCCGAGGTCGTCCACCTCGCCCTCCAGCGTCCGCGTGCGGGAGATCACGCCCTGATACACCTCGCCGTCGAGGACGGCCTCCTTCGTCTCGCGGACGGCGTCCTCGTACTCCTCGCGCGGGCCGGCCGTCTCGCGGTCGACGCGGACGCCGCCCGTCGCGGGCGCCTCGGCGTTCCGGAGGGTCGACGCCACGTCGGCCGCCTCGTCGGCCAGACGGTCGTACACCGCCCCGGGGTCCTCGTCGTCGCCGACGATCGGCGTGAACACGAGCGAGACGCTCCCCTCGCGGTCGTCGAACGCGAGCGTTCTGGTGGTGAGCACGAACTCGGCGTCCGGCACGACGGGGTCGGGCCGGTCGACGCCGACCTCCTCGAGCCACAGGTCGTACACCGCGTCGTACGCGAGGAAGCCGACGAGCCCGCCGTCGAGCGTCTGGCGGTCGTTCTCGGGGAAGCCCACGCGGTCGAGGTCGGGCAGGGCGGCGCGAACGCGGTCGACGGTGTCGCCGGCGGCGGGGCCGCGAACGTCGACGTGGTCGGCGGCCGGTCCCAGCCGCTGTAGGTCGGTGCCGTCGGGGCCGACCGCGATCACCGCCTCGGGGTCGTAGCCGACGAACGAGTAGCGCGCGTGGCGCTCGGCGGTGCCGTCGGTGCCGCCGTCGCTCCTCGCGTCGCCGCCGTCGCTTCGGGTGCCGGCGCGGCCGCGCGAACTCGGCGCGAACGCGCCGTCGGGGTCGCTGGAGGCGACCTTCTCGGCGCTCTCCAGCAGGAACGAGTGGTCCGAGCGGTCCGCGAGCGCCGCGTAGGCGGTCAGCGGCTCCACGTCGACGCCCAACTCGGCGGTCGCGTGGACGACGCACGGGCCGTCGCAGTCGGCCGACTCGACCAGGTCGACGAACGCCTCGCGCGAACGCGAGAGGTGGACGCCGGGCTCGCTCTGATCGCCCTCGCGGGTCACTCGTACACCTCCTCGGCCTCGCCGAGCGCGCGCCCGGCGTTGCGGACGAACCGCGAGACGGCCGCGTGGTCCTTCGCGCCGGGCGAGCGCTCGACGCCGCTGGCGACGTCGACGCCGAACGGCTCGACGGTCGCGGCGGCGTCGGCGACGTTCTCGGGGGTTAGCCCCCCGGCGAGGATCACGGGGGAGACGAGCTCTCGGCGCAGGTCGGCCGCGGCCGTCCAGTCACCCGTCTTCCCGGTGCCGCCGCCGCCGTCCTCGTCGGTGGAGTCGACCAGCAGCGCGTCGGCGGCCTCGTCCAGTTTCCGCGCGCGGTCGGGCTCGTCGTAGTCGACGACCGGGACGACCTTCGTCTCGGTCTCCGCGCGGATGTAGCCGATCTCCTCGGGCGAGAACTCGCCGTGGAGCTGGACCACGTCGGGCGTCACGGTCCGGACGGCGTCGACGGCGTCCTCGGGCGTCTCGGGCATCGTGACGAGCACCGTCGTGAGCAACGGCGGCGCCATCGACAGCAGGTCCGCCGCCTGCGCGAGGTCCACCTCGCGGGGGGTGTCGACCGACACCTCGGAGATGACGCCGACGGCGTCGGCGCCGGCGTCGGCGACCGCGCGGAGGTCGGCGCCGTTGGTGACGCCGCAGATCTTCACGCGGACCATCAGCTCCGGAGCGCCTCGAACGTCGCGGCGGCGTCGCCCTCGTCGATGGCGTTCGCCGCCACCTCGGTTCCCTCCTCGATCGAGTCGGCGAGGCCGGCGACGTAGATCGCGGCGCCCGCGTTCGCGAGGATCACGTCACGCTTCGGGCCGGCCACGTCGCCGCGGACGATCCCGGTCAGGTCCTCGGCGTTCTCCTCGGGCGTGCCGCCGGCGATGTCCGCGACGGGTGCGGGCTCCAGCCCGATGTCCTGGGGCGTGAGCGTGAACTCGGTGACCTCGTCGCCGTCGACCTCGGCGACCGTCGTCGGACCGTGGAGGCCGATCTCGTCGGCGCCGTCGCCGTGGACGACGAGCGCGCGCTCGACGGGCATGTGCGTGAGCGACTCGGCGATGACCGGGACGAGATCCGGGTCGTACACGCCGAGCACCTGCGCGTCGGCGCCCGCGGGGTTGGTGAGCGGCCCGAGGACGTTGAAGATCGTCCGCATCCCGAGATCCTGGCGCGGGCCGATGACGGCCTTCATCGCGGGGTGGAACACCGTCGCGAGCATGAAGCCGATGCCGTCGCGCTCGATGGCGTCCTCGACGGCCGGCGGCTCGGCGTCGACCTCGACGCCCGCTACCTCCAGCACGTCCGCCGAGCCCGACGACGAGGAGACGGAGTAGTTGCCGTGCTTGGCGACGGTGACGCCCGCCCCGGCGGCGACGATCGCCGACGTGGTCGAGACGTTGATCGTGTCGTAGTCGTCGCCGCCGGTGCCGCAGGTGTCGACGAGCGGGCCGGCGTCGGGCTCGATCGTCCGCGCGGCCTCGCGCATCCCCTGCGCGAACCCGGCGATCTCGGCCTCCGTCTCGCCTTTCGCGCGCAACCCCGCGAGCAACGCGCCGATCTGCGCCTCGGTCGCCCCCTCGAACACCGCCGTCGACGCCTCGCGCGCCTCCGCGACGCTCAGGTCCTCCCCCTCGGTCACGCGCTCGATGTGATCCTGTATACTCATTGTAAACCACCGTTGTCGGTGTTGGTCGTACAATGTACGAATGTGTGCATCGCAATAAGGCTGTCGCGGGCGGCGGACACGTGGCGTCGCTGGCGTGTGTGGCGGTCGAGCGCGGCTGTCGGTCTCGAACGCGGACCGTCGGTCGCGATCTACTCCGCGTCGTCGCCGTCGCGGTCGCCGTCGCCGTCATCGTCGCGGACCGCGGTCGGGTCCGTCGGGAACTCCTCGACCTCGTTCGCGAGGCTGGCGGCGTCGCCGGCGACGGTCTCGACGTCGACGCCGGCTTCGTTCGCGACCGTGCGGAGGTGGGAGGCAAGCAGCGCCAGCGTCTCCAGTCCCGCCTGCTCGCCCTCGCTGCGGCGGGCGGTCGTGGTGTCCACGCGGTCGCCGCGGACCACGCCGACGTGGAGCGCGGTGAGGTCGTCGGCGTCCTCGAGGAGGGCGCGAGCGGTCGCCAGTTCGCGCTCGAACGTCCGGTCCGCGGGCGCGTCGCTGTCGGACGCGTCCCCGTCGGGGTCGCCGCTGCGGGGGTCGTCGCCGTCGGTCGTGTCGGGGGTGTCGTCGCTCACGGGCGGGTCGTCGCGGGCGGCGAGGAAAAGCGGTCGGGTGCGGGTCGGCGCGCGTCTACTCGTCGGGGCGCGGGCGCGCGGTGAACAGCGTCGGGACGATGCTGAACGGCTCGTACACCGACTGGTGACACGGACAGTACACCTCGTTGGAGGCGTTGAACTTCGTGCCGCCCTCGGCCTTGAAGCCGGGCACGCAACAGAAGTGGGTACACTTGTTGAGCCACGCGATGACGCCCTGGGAGGTCGACGCCTGGAGCCACTGCTGGACGTCCGAGGTGACGGTGTACGGCTCCCTCTGGTCCGGGGCGGGCGCCTGCCCGTTCTCCGCGAGCTGCTCGATGATCGTCGACCGGAGGACGTTCACCGGGATCGTGTCCTCGGTGTCCTGGGAGCGCCAGTTGGCGGTGCCGGGCTTGCCGATGCCGTCGACGCCGACCCCGTTGCCCCACGTCTCGTAGTCGTCGAACATGCTGATGTTGAGGGCGGTGCCGGGTTCGAGCTCGTTCTGCCACTCGAAGCCGGGGGCGCCGCCGACGTAGAAGACGTTGTCCGACTCGTAGGTCGGCTGGATGCCCTGATACGTCTCGACGCCGCAGTACTGGAACCACTCCGAGGAGTACGTCTTGCCGCCCAGATCCATCTCGGCGACGTTGATGGTCTGGCCCTGCACCGTCTCCTGGCTCACCTCCGGCCAGACGCCCTGGATCGTCCCGTCGCTTTGGATCTCGATGGGGACCTGCGGCATGCCGCGCGGCGCCGGCCCCGCGGTGTTCTCGATCGCCATCGCCTCGGTGGCACCCCCGCCGCGTCCCGGGGAGGTGGTGAGGCTGTTGACGGCAGCCGACCCGGTGGCCCCGACGCCCGCGAGGGCCGCTCCGCCCACGACGCCCTTGACGAACCGGCGACGGCCGGACTCGCCGGGGTACTTGTCGTCGTCTGCGCTCATAGCTCCCTCTCGGGAGGCGCCACGCAAAAGCCTGACGAAAGGGTGAACCCGGCCGTCTCCCGTCGATTCTGTCGCGCGCCGACCGGGGGGATGCCCTCCCCGGCGACACGCCGTGGCTTCGCGGCCGCGATTCCGTTCCGGACGGGTGCAGAACGGAGCCGTCCGGAGCGCTCCACATCCCTCATAGCGAGCTTCTTGACGCGTCCACGGAACCGGTCTGTTGGCGACCGCGTCACCCCGACCCGAGTCGCCGGTTCCGTGTCCATCCCCGTCGGGCGGTACAGCCACGCCCGGCGGGATTCGACTCGCGTGCCGTCGAGCGGCGCGCCGGCCGGTCGCCAGTTCGATTTACTCGATCGTGAAGGAATTTCCCGCAATATTGCCCCCTATCGGGAGGGTTGTCCCTCATCCCCGTGCATGCGAGTGTATGTCATTCGATGCGCGGGATGTCGGTCGCGACATCCGCGAGCTGGCCGCGCTGCTGGGCGAGGTACTCGAGCGGCAGACGTCGAGGGAGGCGTTCGACACCGTCGAGGAGGTCCGTCGCGCCTCCATCGACTACCGCCGTGGCGACGCCCCGTCGCGCGACCCGGTTCGCGAGCGGCTGTCGGGGCTGGACTCGGAGACGACCCGGACGGTCGCGCGGGCGTACGCGGCGTACTTCGAACTCGTCAACGTCGCCGAGGAGCGCGAACGCGTCCGGGCGGTCCGCCGCGGCCGCGCGGAGGGCGATCTGGGCGACGGCCTCGACCGCACCGCCGAGGCGCTCGCCGAGGTCGACGCCGACACCGCCCAGCAGGTACTGGAGGACGTCCGCGTCGTCCCGACGTTCACCGCTCACCCGACGGAGGCGCGCCGGAAGACGGTGAAGGCGAAGCTCCGACGGGTCGCGGAGATCCTCCGTGACCTGGACGAACGCCGCCTCACCGACGGCGAGTTCGACGAGTTGGACCGCGACCTGGAGTCGGAGGTCGAGACGCTGTGGTCGACGCGGCAGGTCCGCCCGCGGCGCCCAACCCCGACGGACGAGGCGCGCGACGTGCGCTGGTACCTGGAGAACACGCTGTTCGACGTGGCCGCCGAGGCCGAGGCCGCGCTGACCGACCGCGTGGTCGAGGCGCACCCGGACCTGGACGCCAGCGACGCGGCCGACGCGGCCGGCACGCTCGACTTCCGCTCGTGGGCCGGCTCCGACCGCGACGGCAACCCGTTCGTCACGCCCGAGGTGACGAGCGAGACGCTGGAGTCTCAACGCGAGGCGGTACTCGACCGCTACGTCGACGCCCTGACCGACGTGCTGGGCGCGCTCAGCCAGGAGGGCGAGCGCCTCGACCACACCGACGAGTTCGAGGCGCGCGTCGCCGCCGACCGCGAGGCGGTGCCGGCGGTCGCCGCCGACGCCGACGAGCGCTACCCCGAGGAGCCGTACCGCCGCGCCGTCACCGTCGTCCGCGCCCGCGTCGAGCGCGTCGACGACCTCCGTCCCGGCGGCTACGACGACCCCGACGACCTCGTCGCCTCGTTGCGGGCGCTCGCGGGGGACCTGCGCGCGAACGGCCACGAGACGACCGCCGCAGAGCGCGTCGACCCGCTGGTTCGGCGCGTCGAGACGTTCGGCTTCTCGCTGGCGGCGCTGGACCTGCGCGACCATCAGGAGAACCACACCGAGACGGTCGCGGACGTGCTCGCGCGCGAGGGCCTCGACTACGAGGCGATGGACGAGGACGAGCGCGTCGCCGTCCTCACCGAATCGGTCGTCGACGACGCCGTCGGCAGCCTCGACCCCGGCGAGGAGTTCTCCGAGACCAGCGAGCGCGTCTGCGACCGGTTCCGCGCGCTGGCCGACTGGCACCGGGAGTACGGCGAGGAGGCGATCGACGCCTACTGCATCTCGATGACCGAGGAGCCCTCCCACGTGCTGGAGGTGCTGTACCTCGCGGACCTCGCCGGCGTCGTCGACCTCCCGGACCACTGCGGGCTCGACGTGGTGCCGCTGCTGGAGACGGCGTCGGCGCTCGCGAACGCCCGCGACATCTTCGACACGCTCGTCAACAACGACGCGTACGGCGCCGCGCTGGAGGAGCGAGGGAACCTCCAGGAGGTGATGCTCGGCTACTCCGACTCCAACAAGGAGAACGGGCCGTTGGCGGCGGCGTGGGACCTCCAGCAGAACGCCCGCAGGCTCGCGGAGGTCGCCGACGACCTGGGCGTCGAGCTGCGGCTGTTCCACGGCCGCGGCGGCTCCATCTCCCGCGGCGGCGGCCCGATGAACGAGGCGATGCTCGCGTTGCCGCCGGAGACCGCGACCGGCGAGATCAAGTTCACCGAGCAGGGCGAGGCCATCGCCGAGAAGTTCGCCAACCCCCGGGTCGCCGAGCGCGAGTTGGAACAGATGCTCGACGCGCAGGTTCGCGCCCGCCTGCGCGCGCTGCAGGGCACCGCGCCCGACGTGCGTGAGGAGTGGGAGGCGGCGATGGACGCCGCCGGCGAGGGCGCCCGGGACGCCTACCAGGACCTGCTGGAGACCGACGGCTTCGTCGAGTTCTTCGAGACGGCGACGCCGATCACCGTCATCGAGGACCTCAACATGGGGTCGCGGCCGGCCTCGCGGTCGGGCGAGCGGACGGTCGAGGACCTGCGCGCGATCCCGTGGGTGTTCTCGTGGACTCAGAGCCGCGCCATCCTCCCCGGCTGGTTCTCGACCGCCTCCGGACTGGACACCTACCTGGAGGACGGCGGCGACCTCGATACCCTCCGGGAGATGTACGAGGAGTGGCCGTTCTTCCGGACGACGGTCGACCACGTCGCGCTGTCGCTGGCGCGCACGGAGCTGGAGATCGCCGCCGAGTACGCCGACCTCGCGCCCGAGCACCTCCGCGAGGAGTTCTTCCCGCGGATCGAAGCGGAGTACGAGCGCGCCGTCGAACTGGTCCGGGAGATCACCGGGCGCGAGGAGCTGATCGGTCGCGAGTGGCTCCGCGAGAGCCTCCAGCGCCGCAACCCCTACGTCGACCCGCTGAACCTCCTGCAGGTGGACCTGCTCTCGCGCACCCACCTGACCGAGGCGGAGGAACGCGCGCTCCGCCTGACGGTGAAGGGGATCGCGGCCGGGATGAAGAACACCGGGTAGCCGTCGCCTCGACCTCCGGCAGTCGGTTGGTTCTCCGTCGGTCACCGTCCAAGCACTCGCAGCGCCGTGCGAACCGCGTCGCCGCCGAACAGCGTGACCGCCGCGGCGACGACGACCACCGACAGCGCCGCCCACACGGTTCCCGGCGGCGGCTCGACGGTCGCGAACCGCACGAGCGCGCCGCCGAGCACCGCGAACACCACCGCGACCGCCAACACCTGCCGGGACGCCGGCCCGACGGGATCGTCGCGTTCGTCGTCTCCGTTGGAGGTTTCTCGCATCGTATCCGAACGATGCCGCCGCTCGGGGTTAACTATCTGCCTTGTCCGGAGTGAAAGTAAAACTCGGAGGCGGACGGACTCTGCTGCGTCGACGACAGGGGTCGATGACGGATGTGGAGCGGTCGGGGCGGCGGCTCAGGCGTCGACCCGGTTCCAGGGCGCCTCCTCGAAGTCGACGATGCGGTGTTCCTCGGAGAGGCCGTCGATGGTCGCGACCTCCTCGTCGGTCAGCTCCAGCTCCGTCGCCGCGAGGTTGTCGCGGATGTGCGCCTCGCTCGTCGCCTTCGGGATCGCGGCGAGCTCGTCGTGGGCGAGCAGCCACGCGATCGACACCTGCGCGGGCGTGGCGTCGTGGGCCTCCGCGATCTCGACGATCTCGTCGATGTCGGCGACCTGATTGCGCGCGATGGGACAGTAGGCGACGAGCCAGTGGCCGTCCTCGCGGGCGTACTCCCGAAGCTCCTCCTGTTGGAGCATCGGGTGGCACTCGACCTGGTGGGCGAACAGGTCCACGTCGAGGTGTTCGCGTGCTTCGTCCAGTTGGTCGGGCCGGAAGTTCGAGAGGCCGACGCGGTCGACGGTGCCCTCCGCGACGAGGTCGTTCAGCGCGCGCGCCGTCTCCTCGGCGTCGTAGCTGTTGATCGGCCAGTGGACGTACAGCAGGTCGATGGCGTCGACGCCGAGGCGCGCGGCGGACTCGTGGGCGGTGTCGTAGGCGTCGTCGTAGCTCAGATTCTCCGACTGGAGCTTCGTCGCGACGAAGAGGTCCTCGGGGTCGGCGCCGGCGGCCTCGATCCCCTCGCGGACGAGCGCCTCGTTCCCGTACATCTGTGCGGTGTCGATCGCGTCGTAGCCGGCCTCGACGGCCGTCCGGACGCTCTCGACGCACTGCGGGCCGGTGAGCTGGTACGTACCGAGACCGAACCGCTGGAAGTCGGACATACCCGACGCTTCGGGGCGGCCCCCCTCAAGGCGTCGGTGTCGGCGGGCGCCGCCGACTCGCGAGCGGACCGCCGTGGCAGTCCTCGGAGCCGTCCGATTTTCGCCCGACGGGAATCGGCGTCCTCCGAAATGCGGTCCGACTTAATGGTTCGTGCTAACGTTTATCACTCTGAACGACCGCGTATCGGATGTACCGCATGTTCGAACGGTTCTCACACGGCTACTACCTGGGCGAGCTGTACGTGCAGCCCAGCGACAGCGACGGCGCGGCGGCGATCAAGCGGGCGGATCACGAGCGCGTGAACGAACAGCTGTATGCGGACGAGGAGGGGATCACCCGACTCGACAACCCGCTCGTGATGAAGGTCGGGACGAAGCACTTCCCGGTCGTCGGCGACGAGGACGTTCCCTCCGGGACGCTCGCGCTGCCGGAAGCCGCCGTGCCGGAGGACCTCAAGTTCCGCCTGCCGGGCCGCAGCGAGGTGTTCCTCGCGAACGCCGAGCGCGCCGGCGACCTGCTCCGCTTCACCGGGTGGGAGGGCGACACCGGCGACCCCGCGGAGTACGCCTGAGGCGGGTCGCGGCCGGCGGTGTTCCGCGACGCGTAGCGACGCCGTCCGGGGCTGGACGGCAATCGCCGGCGTCGCCGGCCGATCCCCGTACCGTTTTTGCCCCGGGGGCTCGCCGACTCGCGTATGATCGATCGACTCCTCGGCAGGAGGCGCCTGAAGGAGCGCATCGCCGAGCTGGAGGGGGAACGCGACGACGCCGTCGCGCACATGGAGGCCGAGGAGGAGCGGCGCGCCGAGGCCGCCCGGAAGCGTCAGGAGGCCGAAAAGCGCGTCAACGAGCTGGAAACGCGGATCACGGAGCTTGAGGACCGCCTGGAGCGCGCCGAGCAGCGGGAGGCCGACGCCGACGCGAGCGTCGACTTCCGCGACATCGAGACGCTGCGGCCCGACCGCCGCGACGAGGTGCTCTCGCGCCTGCGGAGCGTGGAGACCGGCCCGGAGGGGGCGCTGTCGGCGTTCGTCGCCGACGACGGCGACGTGCCCGACGCGGTGTCGGCGGCGCTCGGCGATCGCGCGTCCTTGGCGCGCCGGGCGGCCCCGACGCTCGTGTACGTCGACGACGCCGGGCTGGTGTCGTGCGCGCTCGCGCCGGCGCTGGACCCGGAGCCCTTCTGCGAGTGGTCGGCGGGCTTTCGGGTCGAGGAGGGGTGGTTCCGGCCGACGGGGCGGTTCGCGTTCGGGCTGGCGCGCTCGGACACCTTCGCGGTCGGCGTGTACGAGGGCGACGAGCGCGTCGACCTGGAGACGGTCCGGACGGACGTGATGGACGAGCACGACAAGGGCGGCTTCTCGCAGGCGCGCTACGAGCGCCTCCGCGAGGAGCAGATCGACGAGCACCTGGAGGAGTGTGAGGCGGCGCTGTCGGCGTTGCCGGCGGATCTGAACCGCGTGGTGCTGGTCGGCGAGTCGGGGATCGTGAAGCGGCTGGCGGAGCACGCGGATCACACCGCGGGGAGCGACGCGACCGGGAAGCCGGAGGCGGCGCTGGAGGAGGCGTTCTCGGAGTTCTGGACGGCGCGGCTGCGGCTGATCTGACGCGCGTCGGCGCCGGACCGCAGCCGTCGCCGGGATCCGACGGACCGTCCGGCTTCCACGTGCGATCGTGTAGATACCACTTCCGGAGGACTGGCCGTCGCGTGGCTGAATGTGGCGATCGATCCGATGCAGTCCGGCGATCGGTCGACTGTATCGCAGCCATGCCTATTACTCCGGGTACTGAAATCCCTCGCGTGACCGACGACTCCGAGTCTCAGATCATCCATCGCGAACTCGACACGGACGTGGAGAACCCGGGGGCGGAGATCGCCGGGATCGTCCAGGAGATCGAGGGGAAGGAGCCGACCGACCTGTCGACCATCTACGAGTGCGTCGACGGCGTGCTCGATCACGTCTTCTCCACGCCGCCGTCGCCGCGAGCACAGATGCAGGTCGAGTTCACCTACGAGTCGTACCGGATCACCGTCCATCAGGACGGCGAGGCGACGTTCCTGAAGACGGACTGATCCGCGTTGCAGACCCGATCGGCGGAATCGATCCGCGGCCCCTTTTCGGATCTCGCCCGCCGCAACCGCACCGCAGCCACGACCTCCCCAGCCGATTCGCTCACCCGGGCGCGGCGACGCCGCGCCCGGGTCGCTTATCCCTCGCGCGCATCCGGCGGACACTGAGGTCCGCCGGCACGCGCCACCGGGGAGTCACCGCCTTCGCGGCCTCAACAGGAGCAGTAGTACTCCCGGTCGGTGAACTCGCCGGTCAGATATTTCACGGCGGGCGCCGGGTCGCTCGGGCGGTAGACCCCGGTCGTCAGGTCGCCCTCGCGCTCGAAGCCGCCGGAGACGAGGCTCGCCCAGTCGTCCTCGGAGAGCACGTCCCAGAACGCCGCGTCGGTGAGACACCGCTGCACGTAGTCCGGGAGGTACACCCACCGGGCGTCGCGGGGCCCGCCGCCGGCCGCGTCGGCCTCGTACTCGACGCCGTCGACGGCGTCGGCGTAGGCGGCCATCGGGAGGTTCGCGCCGGCGGCGACGGGCATCGAGATCCACTTCCACGGCCGCGTGTTCACGTCGAGCAGCACGTACTCCTCGCGGTCGGCGTCGTACACGAACTCCGACTCGCTGATGCCGTGGTACCCGGTCTCCTCCAGCACCGCGAGCGCGTGCTCGCGGACGGACGGCTCCTCGACGCGCTCGACCAGACAGGAGGTGCCGAACTCTGGGTACCGCACCGCGGCGTTGCCGACGACGGCGAGCGGGTCGCGCTCGGCCGATTCGGGTGGCATGTAGCTCGCGAGCGAGGTGTCACGGCCCGCCTCGGTGTTCACCTTCTCCTGGGCGAGCACGGTCGCGTCGTGCTCGCGGGCCCCCGCGACGACCTCCTCGAACTCCCCGCGGTCGGCGACCTCGATGACGTTCGTCCCGAACGCCTCCTCGAACTTCCGCTTGTGTGCGGGCTTGACGACGAACGGGAACGCCAGCGTCCCGACGATCTCGTCGATCCCGTGCTCGCCGACCTCGTACGTCTCGGGGTACGGCACCCCGAGGGCCTCGCACAGCGCGTAGAGGTTCGCCTTGTCGAGCACGCGCTCGACGCCGGCGAGATCCGAGAACGGCAGGCGGACGCCCGCGGGCTCGGTCTCGGCGAACCCGCGGACCCACTCGTCCATGCAGGCGAACGCGACCGGCTCGAACTCGAGGGCGTCGGCGATGCGCTCCACGTCCGCCCGGAAGCCGTCGGCGTCGTCCAGCGGGTAGGTGACCTGCCCGGCGTAGTCGACGGCGTCGGAGGGCGGCGCGAGCCCCGAGTCGGTGCGATCCACGGCGATCACGGGCACGCCGTGGGCCGAGAGCGCGCGGGCGACGCTCACCCCGGTGATGTGCGCGTTGGCGACGAGCGCGGGCGGGCGGTCGAAGTCGGCGTCCGACAGCGCCGCGACGAGCGCGTCGGTGTCGTGGAAGGTGTCGGCCATGCCTCGGGGTTCGGTTCGGCGGGCTAAAGCCCCCGGTTCGCCGGCGTCGACTGCCGCCGATGGCGACGGCCGTGGTGCAGCCGGCGCGCGCTACGGCCGAGGCGATGATCGGCCGGCGTCGACGCGCTCGCGGGACGCAGACGCGCTCCCGCGAGCGCGCCGTTTATCCGACCGCCGACCCTCTCGACTGGCATGAGCGACACCGACGATACCGCCCGCGCCGACGCCGACAGCGCGGACGCCGACACCGACGCCGACGGCGTCGACGACAACGCCCTCCCCGGACGCGTCCGCCGCGCGGCCCGCGACCACGACGCCGTCGACGCGGACGCCCCCGACGGAACGCTCGCGATCACGTCCACGCCGTTCGACGCCGCGCTCGCGGTCGCGGAGGCCGAGGACGGCCGCGTCGAGTTCGACGTGACGGTGTCCGTGCCGACCCTCTCGGCGGTCGCCGAGGACGACGTGGCGGCCGTCGTCGAGGACGGCTGGCTCGACACCTTCGAACGCCGGATCGCGGCCGTCGGCGACGTGACCGCCGCCGGCCACGACCTCGACCCGACGGTCGAGCGCCGCGGCGACGAGGTCGCCGTCGCCGAGTCGATCAGGGACGTGAACGAGCGCCGCGGACTGAACGACGCGGTCGCGATCGTCGACTTCGTGGAGGGGACGTACGTCCAGGGTGTGATCCCGGGCTACGAGTACGGCGAGCCGGTGACGGGGCTCATCGGACGCGCGCGCGCAGCCGGCGGCGACGAGGGAAGCGGCGCCTTCTGAGACGGAACCGAGGAGGGCGGCGAACCGAGGTCGCCCCGCGTCCGGGTCTCAGTCTCGGTTCCGGTCCCGGTTCGGCGCTCAGCTCATCGCGATGTACGTCCGCGTGTCCTCGACGCCCGAGATCCCCTGGATCCCGTCGGCGGCGACGCGCTTCACCTCGGTCGGGTCCGCCACGTCGACCTTGACGACGAAGTCCATGTCGCCGGCGACGATGTGGGCCTCCGTGACGCCCTCGAGCTCGCGTATCGACTCGCGGATGCGGTCGGCGTCGCCGGAGGCGGCCTTCACCATCACGTACGCGACGACCATTCAGGAACCACCCCCCGTCCTCGCGGCCGAGGCAAGCGTCTCGCCGGCGTCGTCGCCGACGAGCAGCTGGCGCACGTCGTCGAGCACGCCGAAGTCCGCGAGGACGGCGACCCGGTCGCCCTCCTCCAGCGAGTCGTCGGGCAGCGGGATGCCCATCGGCTCGTCGCGCTTGCCGAACGCCAACAGCCGCGCGTTGGCGGGGAGCTCGACCTCAGAGAGCGTGTACCCGCGCATCGGCGACTCCTCGGTGATCGTGACCAACAGCACCTGGAGGTGCTCGGCGATGTCGGCGATCGCGCGGATGTTGCCGCCCAGCAGCGCGTTCTTCGCCCCGATGGCGCCCAGCCGCTCGGGGTAGATGATCTCGTCGACCTCGTCGGCGTACTTCTGGTAGATCTCCTCGCGGTAGTCCTCGTCGATGCGCATCACGGTCCGGCAGCCGTGGTGCTTGGCGATCATGCACGCCGCGAAGTTGACGTTCAGATCGCCGGTCAGCGCGCCGACGGCGTCCGCGCGCTCGACGGCCGCCTTCGCCAACACCTCCTCGCGGGCGCCGTCGCCCTCGACGACGCTGAAGCCGTCGGCCCGGGCTCGGTCCGCCCGATCCGCGTCGCGCTCGACGATGGTCACGTCGTGGCCCTCCTCGCGGAGCACGCGCGCGGTGCGCAGTCCGACGCGACCCGATCCGATGACGATGAAACGCATGTGCCACTGATTGTCATGGGAGACTATAACGCTACCTCCGGCGTGCAGGAAGGTTTTTGACTGTGGTAGATGTTGACACACTATGGTTCACGCGTTCGTGATGGTGAAGGTGAGCGGGGACGCGGACACCGGGGGCGTCGCCGACACGGTCTCGGGGATCGAGACCGTGACGGAGGCGCACGTCGTCGCCGGCGACTTCGACGTGGTCGCGGAGGTCGACGCGCCCGACATGTACACCGTGCTCGACACCGTCGCCGACGCGGTCCGCGGCGTCGACGGCGTCACCGACACGCGGACGTACGTGTCGATGACGGAGTAGCGACGAACTCCGGCGGAGGGAGCGGCCGAACCGCGCGGAGCTACCGGTCCAACTCGTACGTCTCAGGGTGTTCGTCGGCGACGGCGCGTGCGGCCTCGCGCTGTCGTCGCACGTCCGCGGGCAACTCCTCGTACAGCGAGTCGAACAGCTCCTCCGGCTCCGGCCGGGGCACGGACTCGGCGGTCTCGACGGCCTCGGCGAGTTCCTCGTTCGCCTCCTCGGCGACCCCGTCGACGAAGCCGTCGTCGACGATCCCCTGCTCGCGGCACCACTCGGCGAACCGGTCGAGCGGGTCGCGCAGGCGCCACGCCGGCAGGTCCGGGTCGCTGTCGCGGTACTGGCTCGGGTCGTCGGCGGTGGTGTGGGCGCCCCGGCGGTACGTCAGCGCCTCCACCAGCACCGGGTCGCCGTCGCGGGCGCTCGCCAGCGCGTCCTCGACGACCGCGCGCGTGGCGAGGGGGTCGTTGCCGTCGACCTGTACCCCCTCGATGCCGTACGCGTCGGCCTTGACCGCGATCGACTCGCTGGCGGTCTGGCGCGCCTCCGGCAGCGAGATGGCCCAGCCGTTGTTCTCACAGAAGAAGACCGTCGGGGCGTCGAACACGCCCGCGAAGTTCAGCCCCTCGTGGAAGTCGCCCTCGCTGGTGGCGCCGTCGCCGAAACACACGAGCGCGGCCCAGTCCTCGTCGGCGTAGGTCGCGGCCATCCCCGCGCCGGCGGCGTGCGGGATCTGGCTGGCGATGGGGACCGCCTGCGGGAAGACGGGGATCTCGTGGTCGGAGTGGTACTCCGGGAACCCCCGCCTGAACAGGAGGATGTCGCTCATGGGGACGCCGCGGGCGATCTGGAGGGCGTTCGAGCGGTAGGTGGGGAACAGGTGGTCCTCGGCCGCCATCGCGTGGGCGGCGCCGACCTGCGCGGCCTCCTGGCCCTCGAACGGGGGGTAGCCGCTCATCCACCCGCGCCGCTGGAGGGCGAGCGCGCGCTCGTCGAAGCGTCGCGTCCGGACGATGTCGCGCAGGGCCGCGCGGGCGTCCTCGGCGTCGAAGCGGGTGTCGGCGAGGTCGCGCTCGCCGACGATCCGCGTCACGTCGTCGCTCATGGCCGCACCTGCCGCGGCATCCGGCATAAATTGCGGCGGGACGGCGGCGTCCCGTTCGGCCGGCGGCAACTCGCCGCCCCCGACAGGCCAAAGACCGCCCGACCCCAAGGCGGGGTATGGTCTCTGCGCTCGCGCTCGTGCTCACCGTCGTCGCGCTCGCGGTGAACACGCTCGTCGTCGCGGTGCTCTCGCGCTTCTTCCGCATCCGGCTGAAGACGCAGTGGGGGTGGGTGACGTACACGATGCTCGTCTCGCCGGTGGTGCTGTTGATCCTCGGGTTGATCCAGGGGTCGGTGATCCCGCCGCTGTTCGAGGGCGCCGCGGGGCTGTTCCTCGCGGTGTTCGTGGGCGTCCCCCTGACGCTCGGGTTCACGATCGACCTGCTGTACGTTCCCCCGCCCGACGAGTACGACCTCCCGGCGGCGGAGTAGGGCTCAGCCGCCCGACGCCGTCCACGCGGCGTCCGTCGGCTCGCTCTCCCCGTCGGCGGTGTCGGCCCCGCCGGCCGTCGACGCGTTCGAGTCGCGGACCCACGGCGGCGGCGACGCCGCCGACCCGCCGACCGTCGTCCGGAACCGTTCGGTCGTCGTCGCGACGAGCGTTCCGCCGTCCTCGGTCTCGTAGGTCGCGGTGAACGTGAGGTCGTACGCCAACACCACCCCCGCCTCGGTGACGGTCGCGTTCAGCCGGTAGTCCCGCATCGGCGGCCCGCCGCGGCGATCGAGGGCGTCGTGGTCGGCCCGGACGACGTACGCCTCCTCGCCGTCGACGGTCGTCGTGCCGACGAGGCGCGCGTTCGTCCCGACGAACCGGCCGAACACGGAGTCCTCGCCGGTGTCGTCCGCGTCGGCGATCGTCGGCGGCTGCCCGGTGATCCGCCGCAGCGTGACGTTCCCGGACGCGTCGACCGCCCGGGTCACCGTCACGTTCCCGTCGGTCCAGAACTCGAAGGTGGGGAACGGCGAGACGAACTGCGCGGGCAGGCCGCCCGTTTGATTCACGCGGTAGTGGACCCGGGAACCGGCCGACTCGATGCGGATATCCGTCGCCGAGACCGTCGTCCCGTTCGCCCCGACGACGGTTCGGTCGATCAGAACCGTCGAGTTCACCCGATCGAGCGCGCTGTCGTGGTTGCCCGCGAGGACCCGGGCGTCGACGCCGTCGTCGCCGACGCCGGGCGGGTACTCCGGCGCGGGCGTCGGCGTCGGCGACGCGGTCGGCGTGTTCGCGAGCGCGGGGTTCACCGTTCTGGCGCCGCCGTCGCCGGGTCCGGCGCCGCAGCCGGCGAGGAGGACCGCGACGGCGACGACGAACGCGAGGACGGCGCGGCGCATACGCTCCCAACGGGCTCGCGGCGAATAAGTGCGGACGGTGCCGGCGATCGGATCGGTCGGCTGCGACGCCGTCAACGGCCGCGTCGGCGACGGCCGGGAGGGTGGCGTCCGGTCAGCGCTCGCGGTGCGCCTCGACGAGCCGTTCGACGCTGTCCTCGACGGCGTCGAGTACCTCCTCCGGGGAGCGGCCGGCGTCGACGCGAACGAACCGCTCGGGCTCGGCGTCGATCAGGCGCTCGTAGTTCGACTGCACCTCCGAGAGGAACGAGACGCGCTCGTACTTGTCGGTCGCGCCGGCGCGCGCGGCCGCGGTCTCCGGATCCACGTCGAGGTAGATGGTGGCGTCCGGCTCGCGGGTGAACGCGCCGTGGACGCCGCGGATGTACTCGAGCGGCCGCTCGAGGTCTGTGTCGGCCAGGGTGGCGGCCTGGTAGGCGTACCGCGAGTCGGTGTACCGGTCGGAGATCACCAGGTCCCCGTCGGACAGCGCCGGGCGAACGACCCGCGAGAGGTGGTCGGCGTGGTCGGCGACGAAGCAGAACAGGTCCGCCAGGGGGTCGGTGTCGTCGTCGCCGAGCGACCGCCGGACGGCGTCGCCGTACCACGAGTCGGTCGGCTCGCGGGTGAACGTCGCGTCGGGGTACGCCGGCCGGAGGGCCTCCCAGGCGGTGGTCTTCCCGCTCCCGTCGAGGCCTTCGAGCGTGAGGAGCATCTGTCGGTCGTGACTGGTCGCGCCGGGGGCTTACCGCTTGCGTGTCGTCGGCAGCGGTCGTGGCCGGGGTGGTCGAGGCGACCGACGCGAACGCCGTCGGTGACGGCGGGTCGGGGGCGACCGACCGCTCACACCAGGTACGTCGTCACGACGAGGAACACGCCGACGGCGAAGGCCGCGATCAGCGCCAGCCGCCAGGCGATGCTGAGGACGATCCGGCCGACGAACAGGACGACGAGGAAGCCGACCAGCGCGAGGAAGGCGGTTCCGAGCGTCGAGTCGAGCGGTCCGGGGAGCTGAAGGAGCGCGGTCGCGGCGGCGAGCGCGAGGGTCTCGGCGGCGAGCATGGCCCGCCCTTCTCGCCCGACCGTGGTATCCCTTTCCCCCGCATGTCGGCGGAGCGGAACGAACCGTGCCGGCAACGCCGACGCGTCACGAGTCCCCCTCGATGCGCACGTCCGTGCACCGGCACGATCGTGCGACCCGGTTCCGTCCGTTGGTTCCGCGGTCCGCTCCGATCGTTGACCACTTTCACTCCGCTCTGAACATCCTTATACTGCTGCTCGTACAACGCTGATACGGACCCGATCAGACGCGTTCAGGCTCACACCGGTAAGGCACGCCTACGTCAAATAGGATTGAATTAACACAAGCCTACCGGAACCCACGCCGTTTATCAGCGTGGGTCCGGTACCGAACGTCCGTCCGAGAACACAATGGAACGCCACGATATTCACACCGAAGTCTGTCGATCCGCCGGCGCCGACGGGGAGGGACGCGACGCATGAGTCGCGCCGACCTCGACGCCGACGAGCTCGAACTGCCGATCAAACGAACCGAGGGTGAGACGCTGGAGGAGCGGCTCACGTCCAACGCCTACGACAACATCCTCCCGGCCCGCTACCTCCGCAAGAACGCGGACGGCGAGCCCACCGAGACGCAGGAGGAGCTGTTCGAGCGCGTCGGCCGCAACGTCGCGCTCGCGGAGGCGGTGTACGAGGCCGACGAGCCCGTCACCGTCACGCCCGACCAGCTCAAGCCCGACCACCCCCGGCGCGACGAACTCGCCGATGAGGTCTTCGGCAAGGGCGTCACCGCCGACGACGAGGACGCCGAGACCGAGCTGACCGTCTACAACGTCAACAAGTTCGCCTACGAGACGGTCGTCCCCGAGCTTCCCGACGACGTACGCACGCACGTCGAGGAGACGGCCGACGAGTTCCAGGAGCTGATGGAGCGGCTCTCGTTCATGCCGAACTCGCCGACGCTGATGAACGCCGGCGACGAGCTCCAGCAGCTCTCCGCCTGCTTCGTCGATTCCCCCGCCGACGACATCGACGACATCCACCAGACCGCCAAGGAGGCCGCGCAGGTGTTCCAGTCCGGCGGCGGGATGGGGTACGCGTTCTGGAAGCTCCGCCCGTACGGCGACGCGGTCGGCTCCACCGGCGGCATCGCCTCCGGGCCGATCACGTTCATGCGCACGTTCGACCAGATGTGCGAGACGATCGCACAGGGCGGCGCCCGCCGCGGCGCCCAGATGGGCGTCATGCGCGTCTCGCACCCGGACGTGATCCAGTTCATCCACGCGAAGAACAAGGACGTCAGCCTCGCGAACACCCTCCGCCTGAACGACCCCGACGACTTCACGCACACCTCGTTCGCGGACGCGCTCGACGAGGCGCGCGAGCTCATCGACGACGACGGGAAGGTGCCCAAGCACCTCCGAAACGCCGTCGAGGGCCACCTCTCGAACTTCAACATCTCCGTCGGCGTCACCGACGACTTCATGGAGGCGCTGGAGAACGGCGAGGAGTTCACGTTCACCAACCCGCGCACGGAGGAGCCCCACGTCGCGACGCCAGAGACGAAGGAGCTGTACGAGATGTTCGGCCTCGGCGAGCACGTCGAGGTCGGCGAGGAGCTGTCGGTGCCGGCCGCGGACCTGTGGGATCACATCGTCGAGGGCGCCCACGAGAACGGCGAGCCCGGCGTCATCTACCTCGAACGGGTGAACAAGCTCCACAGCTTCGACGTGGAGGAGCACCCCGACCACCGCATCCTCGCGACGAACCCCTGCGGCGAGCAGCCCCTCGAGGAGTACGAGGCGTGCAACCTCGGCCACATCAACCTCTCGACGCTCGCGGATCTCGACGCGCCCGACTGGCGCGTCTGGGTCGAGGAGCACGGCGACGAGTACGAGAGCGAGGAGGCCGCCGTCGAGGCGTTCCTCGAGGACGCCATCGACTGGGAGGAGTTCGACTACCGCGTCGAGATGGGGACGCGCTTCCTCGAGAACGTCGTCACCATGTCGGACTTCCCGGTGCCGAAGATCGAGGAGAAGGTGCGCGACATGCGCAAGATCGGCCTCGGCGTCATGGGCCTCGCGCAGCTGTACATCCAGCTCGGCGTCCGCTACGGCTCCGAGACGGGCAACCTGATCGCCGAGGAGCTGATGACCCACATCAACCACGGGTCGAAGGCCGCCAGCCACGAACTCGCCGAGGAGCGCGGTTCGTTCAACGACTGGGAGGACTCGAAGTACGCCGACCCCGTCCGCTACGCCGACTGGTTCGAGCAGTACGTCGGCGAGGACCCCCACGACTGGGCGGACGGCTACCCGATCCGCAACCACAACACGACGACCATCGCGCCGACGGGCACCACGTCGATGGTGGGCAACACCACCGGCGGCTGTGAGCCCATCTACAACGTCGCCTACTACAAGAACGTCTCCGACGACGTGCAGGGCGACGAGATGCTCGTCGAGTTCGACGACTACTTCCTGCGCACGCTGGAGGCGAACGACATCGACGTCGACGCCGTCAAGGAGGAGGCGCAAGCGCAGATGGCGAACAACGAGTTCGACGGCGTCGACGGCCTGGAGACGGTGCCGGACGCCATCGGCGAGCTGTTCGTCGTCACGGGCGACCTCACAGCGAAGGACCACGCGGGCGTGCAGGTCGCCTGCCAGACGGGCGTCGACTCGGCCATCTCGAAGACGGTGAACGCGCCCAACGACTCCACGCTGGAGGACGCTCAGGAGGTCTTCGAGTACATCTACGAGCACGGCGGCAAGGGCGTCACCTACTACCGCGACGGCACCCGCTCGAAGCAGGTGCTCACCACGCGCGCGGACAACGCCGACTTCGCCGACGAGAGCGAGGCCGCCGAGACGCTCGTCGAGCAGATCTCCGAGGTCTTCGGCGGCATCGAGGGCTTCCTCGAGAACGAGGACGTGCAGGCCGCGCTCGACGAGGAGGTGTCGGACCTGCTGGAGGCGGCCGACGAGAAGACGGTCCACATCGACTACACCGAGAAGCGCGCCCGGCCGGACTCGCTGCGCGGGGTCACCCAGCTCATCGAGACCGGCTACGGGAAGATGTACATCACCATCAACGAGGACCCCGAGACCGGCGAGCCGTTCGAGCTGTTCGCCAACATCGGCCACTCCGGCGGCTTCACGAACTCCTTCACGGAGTCGCTGGCGAAGGTCATCTCGACGGCGCTTCGCTCGGGGGTCGACCCCCGGGAGATCGTCGACGAGCTCCAGGGTACCCGCAGCCCGAAGATCGCCTGGGACAAGGGCGAGCAGATCCAGTCCATCCCGGACGCGATCGGCACGGCGATGCGCCGCTACCTCGACGACGAGGTGGAGAAGGGCTACCCCGAGCAGACGAGCCTCGACGAGGTCGGCGCCGGCGCCGACGCGCCCGCCCCCGAATCCGACGGCGGCACCGCCGTGGACTCGCCCGGTACCGGCGCACCCGGCCCGGAGGACGCCGGCGACGTCGAGCGGACGACCGACGCGGTCGACGAACTCATCGCCAACGGCGAGTCGCCCGAGTGTCCCGACTGCGGCAGCATGACGCTGTACTACTCGGAGGGCTGCAAAACCTGCGAAAGTTGCGGGTGGAGCGAGTGCTGAGCCGGGACTGACGGCGCAGTCCACGACTATTCGTCCGCGATCTTCCGTTTTCGCGCGCCCCCGGAAGCCGAGCAACCGCTATCCTCGCCCGGCGCGTACCGAGCGGATATGCCAACCGTGGAGACGAACGACATCGAGACGTACTACGAGCGCCGCGGGGACGGTCCGCCGGTCGTGTTCGTCCACGGTGCGGCCGTCGATCACACCCAGTGGGCCCCGCAGGTCGACGCGCTCGCCGACGAGTACACGGTCGTCGCGTACGACGTTCGCGGGCACGGCCGAACGGGCGGCTCCGACCGCGGGACCTACAGCATCGATCTCTTCGCCGACGACCTCGCGGCGCTCATCGACGCGCTCGATCTCGACCGGCCCGTGGTCTGCGGGCTGTCGATGGGCGGTTGTATCGCGATGACGTACGCCGCGCGCCATCCCGACGGACCGTCGGGACTCGTGCTCGCCGATACGTTCGGCCCGGTGCCGCTCACCCTCGGCGAGCGCCTCCAGCGGCAGTTACTCCGAGCGACGATCCCGCCCGCGCGGCTGGTCGGCTACGAACGCGTCGAGCGGGCGATGGTGTGGCTCCAGCGGCGCGTCTCCGGCGAGGGCGTCGCCGGCGACTACGACCGGATCGAGGCGATCCGCGAGCGGGGGCCGACGATGTCGACCGCGGAGTTCGCGAAGGTGATCCGCGCGCTCGCGGCGTTCGACCGGTCGGCGGTTGACCTCACGGCGATCGACGTGCCGACGCTTGCGCTGTACGGCGAGCACGACGCCGGGTTCATCCGGCGACAGATGCGCAGTCTCGCGTCGCTGGTGGGACACGCGCCCCTGCTCGTCGTCCCGAACGCGGGCCACGCGTCGAACCTCGACAACGAGGCGTTCGTCGACGGCGCGATCCGCGGGCACCTCCGGCGCGTGTGGCCGCACCACTCGCCGCGCCACGAGGCCGGACCGGGGCCGGCGCCCGCGCCGCCGGCGGGAGCGGACGGCTGAGTCACGAGGTCACGTCGACCGGACGGCCGCGGGGGGCTCCGACGCCTCGGCGAGGGGGACGGTCAACGAGACGACGGTCCCCTCGGGCTCCCTGTCGGTCACCTCGACGTCGCCCCCGGAGAGGCGGGTGATGCGGTTGATCAGCCACAGGCCGAGCCCGCTGGCGTTCTCGAGGGACGGCTCGATCCCGACGAGCACGTCCCGGTCGGCGGCGGGGATCCCGGGGCCGTCGTCGGCGACGCGTACCTCCGCGACCGACCGATCCGGGTCGACGGCGACCGACACGCCGAGCCACGGCCGCTCCCGCCCGGAGTGTTCGATCGCGTTCTCGATCAGGTTGTCGACGACGGAGGGGAACACCGCGACGGCCGACACCGACACCGGCTCCTCGGGGATCGTCGTCTCCAGTCGCACCTCCGGGTGTTCAACGCGGACCTGTTCACACCGGGAGCGAACGACCGTCGCGAGGTCGATCTGCCGGACCTCCGGGTCGCCGTCGACGATCCGTTCGGCGAGCGCGGCCTGTTCCGTGACGGCGAGCATCCCCTCGGTCCTGGCGATCAGGACCTCCAGCGCGTCGGTGACCGTCTCCGACTCCGCGTCCGCGAGTTCCCGTTCGAGGAGGTCGAGGTAGCCGTCGATCACGGAGATGTCGTTCCGGAGGTCGTGGCGCAACACGCGGTTGAGAACCGTCACTCGCCGTTCGGCGGCGCGCCGGTCGGTGATGTCCCGGAGCACGAGCACCGTCGCGTCGGTTCGATCGAGCGACCCGACGGAGACGGCGAACGTTCGCCGGTCGACCGCGACGGTCCCGTCGCCGGGGTCGGGCGTGTCGGGGGGAGCGGCGTCGGACGAGCGGTCCTCCGGCCGGGGGCGACGCGTTTCCCAGTCGATCGTGACGGTGGCCGGCGACTCCCCCGACGGCGGGCGCGTCCGGACCGCCTCGACGAGTTCCGGGTGCGCGCCGAACACGTCCCCGACCGATCGACCGACGACGCGGTCGTCCGCGAACAGCCGGGTCGCCGCCTCGTTCGTCGCCCGGATCGTCGCGTCGCCGTCGACGATCACCACCGGATCCGCGAGGTGGTTGGCGATGTGATCCTGTGCGACCGCGACGGAGTCGAGCAGCCGGTAGCGCGTGATCGCGACGCCGGTGAGCACCGTCGTCACCGCGAACATGGCCGGCGTGAAGTCGATCGGCGGGCCGTCCGTGGGGATCACGAAGATGCTCACCGCCCCCGCGACCGTCGGCAGCACCCCCGCCCCGAAGACGGCGATCCGCCTGGCTCGGGTCTTCCCGGTCGAGTCTCGGACGCTTCCCACCAGCCGCCAGAGCACGTACAGGTTCAGCCCGTACGACCACACGAGGAACACCGCGAAGCCGATCCCCGGCGTCACGCTCGCCCGGGTGACCCCGCCGACGACGACCAGCGACACGTCCGCGTAGACCAACCGGTGTGCCGGGTTCGATATCGCCAACCCGGCGAACACCAGCGGCACTCCCGAGACGACGGGAAGCCGTCGTCTGGTGAGCCATCGCTCGTCGCCGGCGACGGCGAACGCGAAGACGGGCCAGGCGGCCCCGACGACGCCGGTCCCGATCCACAGGAGGTTGTTGTACGCGAGGATCGTCGCGAGGGAGTCCGCGCGCAACTGGAGGGCGTACGACCACGACCAGACGGTCGCGCCGGCCGCGAGGCCGACGAACCCGACGATCTCGGGGCCGCCGATGCTCACGCTGCGACGCCACAACACCACCGCCAGCATCGTCGCGGCCGTGGCTCCGCCGATCACCAACAACGGTACGAGGTAGGTGACTGGACTCATCGTATGCGATCCCTCTGCGCGACCACGCCCGTCGGGATCCGGCACCCCCGTCGACGACTCGTGTGCGGACCTGCGAGTATACGCGATGCTCGTCCGGCCTCGGTTTAAGAATAACGTCGGACGCAACCGACTCCGAACCGCCACACGCCGTTTCGATCTCGCCCGTCCGCGTTCGTTCCCGCCCGATCCGTCCGTCTCGGTCGCGGTGGGCGTCCGCGACAGCAACATCTGTTCGTGTACGGCAGTTTATGGGGGCGGACGCCGACCCCGAAGTATGAGCAAGCAGGAGCCGCCCGAGCGCGACCGCGCCGGCGACGCGGCAGACGACGCCGCGGACGCCGACGCGTTCGCCGGCGAGAAGGACGAGTCCCTCCGCAGCCGCGAGGTCACGGCGGGCGCCGAGCGCGCGCCCCACCGCGCGATGTTCCGCGCGATGGGATACGACGACCAGGACCTCTCCTCCCCGATGGTCGGCATCCCGAACCCGGCGGCCGACATCACGCCGTGCAACGTCCACCTCGACGACGTGGCCGACGCCGCCCGCGAGGGGATCGAGTCCGCCGAGGGGATGCCCATCGAGTTCGGCACGGTCACCATCTCCGACGCCATCTCGATGGGGACCGAGGGGATGAAGGCGAGCCTCGTCTCGCGCGAGGTGATCGCCGACTCCGTCGAGCTGGTCTCCTTCGGCGAGCGCATGGACGCGCTCGTCACGGTCGCCGGCTGCGACAAGAACCTCCCCGGCATGCTGATGGCCTCCATCAGGACCGACCTCCCGTCGGTGTTCCTGTACGGCGGGTCGATCAAGCCGGGCGAGCACGCCGGCCGCGACATCACCGTCCAGAACGTCTTCGAGGGCGTCGGCACCTACGCCGAGGGCGACATGAGCGCGGAGGAGCTCGACGAGATGGAGCGCCACGCCTGCCCCGGCGCGGGCTCGTGTGGCGGGATGTTCACCGCGAACACGATGGCGAGCATCTCGGAGGCGCTGGGGATGGCGCCGCTGGGTTCGGCGTCGCCGATGGCCGAGTCGGAGGGCCGCTACGACGTGGCCCGGCGCGCGGGCGAACTCGCCTTGGAGTGCGTCGAGCAGGACCGGCGTCCCTCGGACATCATCAGCAAGGAGTCGTTCGAGAACGCCATCGCGGTGCAGGTGGCGATGGGCGGCTCGACCAACGCCGTGCTCCACCTGCTCGCGCTGGCGGCCGAGGCCGACATCGAGCTGGACATCACGGAGTTCGACGAGATCTCCCGGCGCACGCCGAAGATCGCGAACCTCCAGCCCGGCGGCACGCGCGTCATGCAGGACCTCGACGCGGTCGGCGGCGTGCCGGTCGTGATCCGGCGGCTCATCGAGGGCGGCTACATGCACGGCGACGCGATGACGGTCACCGGGCGGACGATGGCCGAGGAGATCGCACACCTGGAGGAGACGGGGCAGCTCCCCGCGGACGACGACATCGAGGCGGACTTCCTGTACACCGTCGAGGAGCCCTACAGCGAGGAGGGGGCGATCAAGATCCTGACGGGCAACCTCGCGCCCGACGGCGCGGTGCTGAAGGTCACCGGCGACGACGCGTTCCACCACGAGGGACCGGCCCGCGTGTTCGAGGCCGAGGAGGACGCCATGAAGTACGTGCAGTCGGGCGAGATCGAGTCCGGCGACGTGATCGTCATCCGCAACGAGGGGCCACGCGGCGGCCCCGGGATGCGCGAGATGCTCGGCGTCACCGCCGCCGTCGTCGGCGCGGGCCACGAGGACGACGTGGCCCTCCTCACCGACGGCCGCTTCTCGGGCGCGACACGCGGACCGATGGTCGGCCACGTCGCCCCCGAGGCCGTGGAGGGCGGGCCGATCGGCCTCGTCGAGGACGGCGACACCGTGACCGTGGACATCCCGAACCGTGACCTCTCGGTCGACGTGAGCGACGAGGAACTGGACCGCCGCGCCGACGCGTACGAGGCGCCGGAGCCGCAGTACGCGGGCGGCGTGTTCGCGAAGTTCGCCCGCGACTTCGGCAGCGCGGCCAACGGCGCCGTCACGAATCCCAAGGCGAAGCGGGACTGATCCGGCGCCCCTTCTCGACGCGTCGCCCGGCTTCGACCGTCGTATCGACACGCGAACAGAAACGACGTTCGCGGAACGTCCAAGTACGGCGCCGGCGACGCCCAGACGTATGCACGGTGGCGACGGCGAGTACGACGGCGTTTCCGACCGGGACCTGTCGGCGCGCTTCGAGGCGAACCGCGAGCACTGGGAGCGCATGGTCGAGCCGGTGTCGGTCGCCGACGGCACCGCCGAGATCGAGGCGTTCCTCGACGGCGAGTCGGCGCTGCTTCCGGTCCAGCGCCGGGAGGTGGGCGACGTGGCCGGCGACCGCCTGCTGGACCTGCAGTGTTCGATCGGCACCCGGACGCTGTCGTGGGCGCGGGCCGGAGCGACGGTGACCGGCGTGGACATCTCCGGCGAGAGCGTCCGGGTGGCCCGCGACCTCGCGGCGGCGGCGGGCCTCGAGGACGACGCGACGTTCGTCCGCGCGAACGTGTACGACCTCCCCGAGGCGCTCCCCGACCCGCCGGAGGGCGGGTACGACACCGTCGTCAGCAACTTCGGCGTGCTGTGTTGGCTGCCCGACCTGGACCGCTGGGCCGAGGTCGTCGCCGAGTCGCTGGCGCCGGGCGGGACCGTCCACCTCGCGGAACACCACCCGATCGCGACCGCCCTCTCGGACGACCTGAGCGGCGGTGCCGTCGCCGGCGACGACGCCGACGACGGCACCGGAAACACCGACGGCGACAGCGCCGGCGACGGAGACACCGCCGCCGACCGCGACGGCATCTCGGTCGAACATCCGTACTTCTCGACCGACGAGCCGATAGCCGACGGCGACACGCACAAGTGGACCCACGGGCTCGGGGAGATCCTGACGGCGCTCGTCGACGCCGGGATCGACGTTCGGTTCGTCCACGAACACCAGTTCTCGCCGGTGCAGCGTTCCGAGGCGATGGTCCAGGACGACGAGGGCCGCTGGCGCTTCCCGGACCACGACCTCCCGCTGCTCGTGACGGTGAAGGGGACGCGGCGGGACCCGGGTACCGGCGAGTGAGCGGCCGACGCCGCCCGCTATCGGGGAGTGGCGCCCTCGACGGGTCGCTTACTGCCCGCCCGTGTCGGGATCCGGGCCCGCGTCCTCGTCGCCGACGGCCGCGTCCCCGTCCCTGTCCCCGTCGCGGTCGGCGGTCGCCTCCGCCGAACGCCGACGCGGACGCGGGTTCACCGTCTCGTGGACGCCGAGCACGAGCGCCGGCACGACGAGCATGAACAGGTGCTCCTCAAGCGGGATCCCGAGCAGCTCGATCCCCGTGCGCATCGGGATCGAGAACACGCCCACCTCCAGGGTGTACCAGTCCCAGACGTACGCCACGGGGTAGACGGCGGCGACGGTGCGCGCGGCGCGCCACGACGCGTCCCTCCCGGCACGAACGAGCAGCACGGCCGCGGCCGCGCCGAACAGCGCCTCCGTGGCGAGGTAGGTGTACGGTCCGAGGAGGCTCACGTCGGGGAGCGCGACGCCCGCGGCCGCGAGCGGCCGGAAGAAGGTCGCGACGAGCAGCCCCGCGAGAAAGAGGTACGCCCCGCGGACGAGCAGCATCGTCGCCGTCGTCGCGTCCCGCCGCACCGCGACGGCCGCCACGGCGCCGAACGCGAGGCTAGCGGCGGGCGCGCTCGGGGGCAACACCTCGACGACGGTCAGCGGGACGACCGCGAACAGCCCGAGTGTGAGGGCCGCGGTCGCGACCCGACGGGCGCGCTCGGGACCGAGCGCGACGGCGACGGTCCGCTTGTCGATCGATCGGTCGTAGTCGTAGTCCTGGGCGTCGTCGATCACCTTCACGCCCGCGAGGATGACGACGAACACGGCCGACAGCGCCAGCGGCGCGACCGCGAGCGTCCCCGTCTGTGCGGCGTAGCCGCCGAGGAGACACAGGCCGATGCCGACCGGGTAGCCGAGGGTCGTCGTCGCGGGGTTGGTGTCGAGCTGCGGGGCGTGGAGGTAGCCGATGAGCCACATCGGCGCGGCGATCGCGACCGCGAGGGGCGTCGCCGCCGCCGCTAGGGCGGCGAGACACGCGAGAAAGCCGACGGTCGCGCCCGCGAGGCCGAGGCGACACCCCCGTTCGGTCATCGGGTGGTCGTCGTCCTCGCCGCGGCGGTGGAAGTCGACGTAGCCGTCCTTCACGTGGGCGGTGTAGACGGCGAAAAAGGCGGCGCCGGCGTACACGAGCGCGACGACGGGGTCGAACTCGCCCGCCAACGCCGCCCCGAACAGCGCCGTCGCCACCGGCGGGAGCATGAACACCGGGTGGACCTGCGAGGCGTACGCGCGGGCGGCGGCCGCGGGACCGGCGCCGTGGCGAGCGATCGCCATGGTGACACGTCGGCGCGGACCCGGTTAAAACCGCGCGCCGGCCCGGCGCGCCGGGTGCGCTCCCCGCCCGGTCACGAGAGGTACGCGGTCACGTCGGTCGAGGAGATCATCCCGACGTAGTCGTCGTCGACGACGGGGAGGTGTTTGATCCCGTAGGTGGTCATCATCTGTGCGACCTCCTCCATGTAGAGGTCCGGGGTGACCGTCTCGACGTCGGTCGTCATCACGTCGGCGACAGTGAGCTCGGAGACGTCCCGGCCCTCGGCGACGGCGTCGAGCACGTCCGTGCTGGAGACGATCGCGCGGGGCGTGGTCAACACGACGAGCGCGTTGATCCCGTCCTCGCGCATTCGCCGGGCCGCCTCCCGGACGGTCGCGTCCTTCGAGACGGTCTCCAGCGGCGTCGACATCACGTCCGCGACGGTGACCCTGTCGGTGGAATTCACGGTGGATCGGTCGTCCGCGGACGGTATGGTGTTTTCCCCGATGACGGTGAATGCCCCGTCGTCGTTCGGCCGTGGACCCGTCGGTCCGGTATCGGTCCGGTCGAATTCGAGTCGGGCCGTCGCAGGCCTCGCCCCGACGCCGTCCGGTGGCAGTTACACTGTGTCGGATGGTTTGTCTCAGAACGTGGAGTGGGACCGCCGAGATTCGAACTCAGGTCCTACGGACCCCATCCGCAGAGGATACCACTACCCTACGGTCCCGCACTCGGGTAGAAACGAGCGCCGGGGTTAAGCGCTTCGTTTCATCGAAGCCGCGTCGTCGTGCGATCCCACGGCGCGGGCTCGGGGAACTCACTCGTCCGCATCGTCTCGATCCCTCGGAACCACAAGACCCCCGTCGTCGCGGACGGCCATGCTCGCCACCGGCTGCCCCTCGTAAACCGCGACCCCCTCGGCGCGGCCGATCACGTAGCCGTCGTGCTCACTCTCGACGGTCTCGACCACTTCGCCGTGGGGGGTCACCACCTCGGCGACGGCATCGCCGGCCTCGACCGCCTCGCCGACGGACACGCGGTGCCGGACCAGTCCCGCCTCCTCGACGCGCGGGCCGACGAACCGCCGCACCGGATAGGTAACCGGCGCGCCCGGCACCCCCGACCCCGCCTCGGCAACACCCGTGGGTACGGAGTCGAGCAGTCCGAACTCGACCGCGGCGGCGACGACGCCCGCCACCCCGGCCCGCCTGGCGTCCTCCTCAACGACGCTGTGGCCGCCCAGTTCCGCCGTCACGGCCGGAACGCCGGCCGTGTTGAGCGCCGCGCCGCCCGTCGAGCGCTGGAGCGACTGCTCGACGTACTCCTCGGCGGGGTACTCGGTGAGGATCGGGAGCCCGAGCGCCGTCGCGAGGCGATCCAGGTCCTCGGCGAGGTCCTCGGCCTCCGCCTCGGTGCGCTCCTCGCCGTACAGCACCCGGTCCCTGATCGTGAACGGCATCGACCCGACCTGCGCGGTGTGGCAGTCGACGAGCAGGTCCGCCGACTCGGCGAGGGCGTCGAACAGCCGGGTGTCGATGCGCTCCTGTGTCTCGGGCGGGCGTGAGTCCTCGCGCTCCGTGTCGGGGAAGTAGCGGTTCGGGTCGCCCCCGCCGTAGTAGGAGGTACGCTCGTTGCGGCGGAGGCCCGCCGGGTTGACGACGGGAACGACGACGACGGCGCCCGCGAGGGTTCCCGCCCCGAGCTCGCCGTCGAAGGCCGCGGCGGCGTCCTGGGCCACGGCGACGCCGGTGGCCTCGTCGCCGTGGACGCCCCCCGTGACCCACAGCACCGGTCCCGCCTCGGCGCCGTTGAGCACGGTGACGGGAAGTCGCTCGCTCCCGCCGGTCGGGAGTCCGGTCGCCTCGATCCAGCCGTCCGCGCGCTCGCCGGGCGGCGCCGTCGCCGTGCCGACGGTGAGTGTCTCGTCCATGACGGACGCTGGGCTCCGGGGTCGAAAAAGGCCCGAGCATCGGCAGTCGGTGCGATCGGCGGCAGCCGGCCGCCGACGGGTGGTCGGGGCCGGTCCTCGATGTTCTCAGACCAGCACGCGCTCCAACTCGACGACCTCGCCGGCGTCGGCGTCCGGGTCGCCGACGAGCGTCCCGAGACAGACGGCCGAGCCGTTCGGCACGTAGCACGCGAGAAGGTCGCCCTCGGCGGGCGTGCCCGCGCCGACCTCGCCGCTCGCGAGGACGCCCGGCGCGTAGACGGGGGCGCCGTTGGCGACCTCGCGGGCGGCCGAATCGGCGATCGTCAGCGACGGAAGCCCCGTCAGCGCCTCCTCGGCCGGCCGGAGCACGTCCCGGAGCAGCGATTCGTCCGGCTCCCCGTCGGGGGTGTCCTCGCCCTCCGCGAACGCGACGCCGTCGACGAGGTCGTGCAGGGTGTGGAGGTCGCGGTCGTCGAAGGGGTCGGTCGCGGTGCGTCGGAGGTGGCCCATGTGGCCGCCGGTGCCGAGCGCGAGCCCGATGTCGTGACACAGCTTCCGGATGTAGGTGCCCGACTCACAGCGAACTCGGAGGAGCACCTGCCGGTCCGTCCGGTCGAGCACGTCGAGATCGTACACCTCGCGGGTCCGGAGTTTTCGCTTGACGGCGGACTTACGCGGCGGCTTCTGGTACACCTCGCCCTCGAACTCCCCGACGACGCGGTCGAGGTCCGTCGGGGCCGTGCCGTGGAGTTCCAACACGGCGACGTACTCCTTGGCCCCCTCGAGGAACACCTGCGCCATCCGCGTCGCGTCCCCGGTCAGCGTCGGGAGACAGCCAGTCACCTTCGGGTCGAGCGTGCCCGAGTGAGCCGCGCGGTCGACGCCCAGGACGTCGCGGACCCAGCCGGCGACCTGGTGGGCCGACGGGCCCGCGGGCTTGTCGAGGTTGACGACGCCGAAGTCGGCGAGGTCGTCGACCGTTCGCGTCTCGGGCGCCGGGCGCATACTCAGAAGTCGTAGTCGACGCCCTCGACGGAGATCTTCCCCTCGTCGGTGTCGGGGTCGTAGGAGTCGATCGCCGTGGTGAGCATCCCGAGCATGCCCTCGGGCGACCACCGGGCCGTGTTGTACACCAGGTCGTAGATGCTCAGGTCGTCGATGTCGATGTTGTAGTACTCGCGGTAGCGCTTCGCCTCGCTGCTCTCGCGGCGCCGCGTCTCCTCGATCACCTGTTCCAGCGGCTTGTCCTCGCGGTCGACGATCCGCTCACAGCGGACGTCCAGCGGCGCGTCGAGCCAGATGCGCAGGTCGGCGTGATCGCCGGCGAGCCAGCCGGCGAGGCGCGACTCCAACAGCACGTCCTCGCGCTCGACGGCGACGGTGCGCAGTCGGCGGTCGAGGTCGCGGTCGATCTGGTCGTCGTCCTCGGCGAGCTCGTTGAACTCGACGGGCGTCATGTCGCGCTCGGCGGCGAGTTCGCGGAAGATGTCGCCCCCGGAGACGTGTTCGAGGTCGAACGCCTCCGCGAGCGCGGCGGCGGTGGTGCTCTTCCCGCTTCCCGGCGGGCCGGAGACCGTTAGCAACATAACGACACTCGGCCCGTCGCGGTCAAAAAGGCGTCCATGTCTCCCGCGGTGTGTGGCGCGCTCGCGTGGGACCCCCGGCGGTCGTGGCCCGCGACTCACTCGGCGCCTTCGGCGTTGGCCGCCACGCCGTCTCGGCCGTCGCGGACCGTCTCGGGCGTCACCCGCTCGGCGCCGTCCCGGGCGCGCTCGAAGCGCTCGCGGGCCCAGTCCACGGCCGTCGGGTCGTCGTTGACCGCGACGCCGCCGACGCCGGTGTCGGTGTAGACGACGACGCCGGCCTCGTCGTCGCCGCCGTCGTGCGCGGCGATCCAGAGCCCGAAGGTGATCTCCACCGAATCGCAGAAGAACTCGAACGTGCCGTCGCGCAGGTTCGCCGCGAACCGCTCCCCGCGGCGCTCGATCAGGTGTTCCAGCACGGCGGGCGTGACGACCATCCGCGGCACCGCGCCGCCGGCGGTCGCCTCGTCGTCGAAGGTGTCGAGGTGGCCCGTCAGCGCCGCGGGGGCGACGCCGTACACCGCGTCCGCGCCCCGGACCGACTCGAAGAGGCGTTCGACGACGCCGTCGGGGACGCTCGGGTCCGGCCGACTGACCGCAGCGCCGGCGAGGAAGCGCCCGTCCAGCGGCGTCTCCTCGGGCAGCGAATCGAACAGCGGTTCGCCGCGCGCGAGCCCGTCGAGGCGCGCGTGGTACCGGTCGTGGGCGTCGAGCGCGTTCGTCCCCACGGCGGTCGCGCGGACGCCGCCGTCGGCGCGCTCGGCGAGCCCGGCGTCGACCAGTTCCCGGACGCCGCGGTCGAGCGTCGTCCGCGGCACGTCGAGCCGTTCGACGAGGGTCCGCTTTCGCACGGGCCCGCCGCACAGCGCCGCGAGGACCTCGCGCCGCTTCGCGAGCACCCCCGCGATCTCCGTCGCGTCGCCGGTCGTCATTCACCGGGAGAACGAACGGCCGACCCATGTTTGTTCCGCTTACCGGACTGTCGACCGAACAGTGGGAAGATCACCGGACGGTGAAGTAATACGTGGCTCCCCACTAGGATCGACCGCCCCCGAACAGACCGGTTCCCGACTGATCGGCCCTCCATGCCGAACCAACGGAACGCCGTGCCACCGCTCGATCCACTGCCACCACCCGAACCGCTGCCACCGACGGTTTCGCCGGTTCGTCTTCTCGCCGTTCGCAACGAGGTCTCGTTTCGCTCGACCTCGCTACTCGCGCCTTGCTATGTTCTGGGCGGAGCGGCACAAGACCGCTCCGCCGGTGACCGAGACGCTCGTTCGGGCTTCGCCCTCACTCGCGACTCGCTAGTTTCTGGGCGGCTCGCCCACGAGCTCGCCGCCGCGGGGTCGAGCCGCTCGTTCGCTTCCTCCCGTCGCTCACTCGCGGCTCGCTAACCCCGCGAGATGCCCCGCCTCCTCGACGATGATCTCCTCGCTCCCGAGCCGCGCGGCGTTCTCGCTGCCGGGCAGACAGAACACGGGGACGCCGCCGGCGACGCCGGCGGTCGCGCGCGTGCCCACGACCATCGTCCCGATCTCCTCGCGGCTCATCGCGCGGAACAGCTCGCCGAAGCCCGGAAGCTCCTTGTCGAACAGCGGAACCACCGCCTCGACGGTCACGTCGTCCGGGGTGACGCCCGTCCCGCCGGTGGTGACGACGCAGTCCACGTCGTCGCGGTCGACGAGGCGGTCGACGGTCACCTGTACGCCGTCGAAGTCGTCGGCGACGACCTCGCGGACGACCACCTCGTCGCCGGCGCCCTCGACGGCCGACTCGATGGCGTCGCCCGCGGCGTCGTCCTCGTGCCCTCGCGACGAGGAGACCGTCACGACCGCATATCGCAGGCTTTCGATGTCGTGGGCGTGGTGCTCGTGGTCGTCGTGGGCGCCCCCGTGGTCATGGCCGCCATGGTCGTGGTGGTGACCGTCGTCGTGGTCGTCTCCGTGATCGTGACCGTCGCTCATAGCGTGGCCTACCGGCCGCGATCGCTTCAACCCCGGGCACCCGCGCCGTCCCGGACCGCCCCGGCGACGAGGCGAACCCCGACGAGCAGGCCGCCGAGCGCGAGCGCGACGAGCCCGCCGACGAGGAGCCCGGCGCCGACGACCCAGACGGCGACCGATGCCATCCCCTGGAAGAGGAACGCGACCCCGAGCGTCAGCGCGAGCCCCACGGCCGCCGCGACCGCGCCGCCGGCGACGAGACGGTATGTGTTCGACCTGTCGACCAGCGGGCCGACGCGGAGCCGTCCCGCGCCGGGCGGGAGGCCGTAGCCGATGGCCGCGACGACGCCGGCGGCGACCGCGCCGACCACGGCGATGGCGAATCCGAACGCCGAGGGGAGCCCGTCGCCGGTCTCGGGCGGCGGCGGGAGGTCGAACGCGAACGCGGCGGCGGCGACGAGGCCTGCGAGGCCGACGGCGACTGTCGTGACGCGGAGGGCGGCGAGGGCGGTGGACCGATCCATGACCGGGGATCGACAGCACCGAACGATGGGTTTTGTGGTGGTCGAGCGACGCCGCGTGGCCGCCGACCCCGTCTCCTCATTCGTCGCCGTCAGGGTGGAACAGGTCCTCGATCCGGCACTCGAAGAAGTCGGCGAGCGCGAACGCGAGCTCCAGCGACGGGTCGTACCGTCCGCGCTCGATGCTGTTGATCGTCTGGCGGGTGACGCCGACCGCCTCGGCCAGCCCCGCCTGGCTCAGCCCGCGCTCCTCCCGTCGGGCGCGTACGTCGTTGTTCATCGGCCGCGCGCGGTCCAGGCCAGCGCCAGCGCGAACACGACCGCCATAGCGACGTACCCGTAGAGCGCGCCGGCGACGAACGGCGACCCCTCGTAGACGCCCAGCGCCGCGAGCGTCCGCGACCCCGACGCCCCGAGGACGAGCACCACCGCCATGACGACGAGGGTGATCTGACTCGCACGGCGTTCGAGGGCGTCGTCGCGTTCGTCGAACAGCGTCACCGGACTGAACCGCCACGCCGCGAGGGCGACCACGATACCCAGCCAGTAGACCGCCTCGGCGGCGATGGGGTACGAGGCGATCCGCAGCGCCACGTTCGCGATCACCCCGACGCCGATGGAGCCGAACAGGAGCCGGCGGTACCGCTGTCGGCTGGAGACGGTCGGCGCGGAGCCGGTGGCGGTCATCGCCCGGCCCTCACGACCGCGACCGCGGCGATCCACAGCAGGAACACCGCCGCGACGGTCGTCGCGACGCCGGCGGCGAAGGCGGTCCACGTGAAGTATCCCAGCCCCGACGCGAGCACGAGCGCCGGGAACACGACCGCCGATGTCAGCCCGAGCACCCGTATCGTGTACCCCGAGGCGGTTTCGAGCACGTCCGTGTCGCGCTCGTCGAACCGCACGCCGGCGAATCGTCGGTAGCCGACGGCGACGGCCGCGAGGAGGACGAACGCGCCGGCCGCGGCGATCTCGCGGCCGAGGGTGAGCAGTGCAACGTACGCGAGCGTCGCGGTCGCCCACACGGCGACGTACGCGAGGCGGTTCCGTGTCGGTCCGTCGTGGATGGCGTGTGTCGTCGTCATGGATGGGGGACGCGGGCTGTAAAGCTCGCTTTACAGTAAAGGAAACTTTACACACTCACTTATACCTGTCGCCGCGCCGATCCGTTCCGGTTCGCCGCGGGGAGTAGGGTTTAGTCCCCCGACGTGACAGAGGTAGACACGCATGAAGGCAGTCCAGTTCTCGGAGCACGGCGACCGCGACGTGATCGAGTACGGCGACTTCCCGGACCCAGAGCCGGGCCGCGAGGAGGTGCTCGTCGACGTGAAGGCCGGCGCGCTCAACCACCTCGACATCTGGACCCGAAAGGGGCTCCCGGGGATCGACCTGGAGATGCCGCACATCCCCGGTTCCGACGCGGCGGGCGTCGTCACGGAGGTCGGCGAGGGCGTCACCCGCTTCGAGGAGGGCGACCACGTCGCCGTCTCCGCGGGCGTCTCCTGCGGGGAGTGTGAGTTCTGCCGCCACGGCGAGGAGTCCCAGTGCGTCCGCTTCTCGATCATCGGCGAGCACCAGCGCGGCGTCCACTCCGAGCTCGCGGCCGTCCCGCAGGACAACCTCGTCCACGTTCCCGAGCACGTCGACTGGGAGGTCGCCGGCTCCGCCTCGCTCGTGTTCCAGACGGCCTGGCGGATGCTGCTGACGCAGGGCGAGCTCGCGCCCGGCGAGAAGATCCTCGTGCTCGGCGCCTCCGGCGGCGTCGGCCACGCGGCGGTGCAGATCGCCGACTACGTCGGCGCGGAGGTGTACGCGACAGCCTCGACCGAGGAGAAGCTCGGATACGCCGAGGAGCTGGGCGCGGAGCACGTCATCAACTACGAGGAGGACGACTTCGCGGCCGAGATCCGCGAGCTGACGGGTCGCCGCGGCGTCGACATGGTCGTCGACCACATCGGCGCGGCGACGTGGCACGACTCCCTGAAGAGCCTCGCGAAGGGCGGGCGCGTCGTCACCTGCGGGGCGACCACCGGCGGGCGCCCCGAGACCGACATCAACCGGATCTTCTGGAACCAGCTGAAGGTGATCGGCTCGACGATGGCGACGCCGGGCGAGGTCGACGACGTGCTCGAACTCGTGTGGGACGGCACCTTCGAGCCGCGGATCCGCGAGACGCTGCCGATGAGCGAGGCCGCGCGGGCGCACGAGCTGATCGAGGACCGAGAGGGCTTTGGCAAGGTGGTGGTAAGGCCCGACAGTGAGCTCTGAGGACTCCACCGCCCGCGGCGACCGCGTCGTCAACACCGGCGACGGGTTCGAGCGCGTCGACGACGCGGACGCCGGCTCGGCTGCGGCAGCCGCCGATCCGGACGTGGCCGACGCCGACGCGGACGCGGAAACCTCCGGGGGCGCCGAGGACGACCTCGGGCGTGCCGGCTGGGTGCTCGTGGCCGTCGTCGTGGTCGCGTTCCTGGTCGTCCCCGGGATCATCTACCTCCGCCCGACGGCGCCGGGCGAGCTCGGGCTCCGCTTCTTCGCGGCGATGCTCGTCCTGCCGTTCCTCCCGGCGCTGTTGCTCGGCGTGACGGCGGTGTGGAGCCTCGTCGCCGGCGACGGGTAGCCGTCGACGGCGCCCGGTGGGACGCCGCTGATCCGGCCGGTCCGCCTCGGCGACGTGGCCGGTACGTTTTGGCCCGCCGAGCGCGTACGGCCGTGCGAGATGCCATCCTCGCTCAGCGCGGCCGCCGATCCGGAGTCGCTCCCGTCGGACGTTCCGGGCGAGTCGACGTTCGTCGAGGCGAACGGGCGGACGTTCCACGTCGTCGAAGCCGGCCCCGAGGGCGGCGAGTTGGTCCTCCTGCTCCACGGGTTCCCCGAGTTCTGGTACGGCTGGCGCGACCAGATCCGCCCGCTGGCCAACGAGGGGTATCGCGTCGTCGTCCCGGACCAGCGGGGGTACAACCGCAGCGAGCGACCCGGCCGCGTCCGCGACTACCGGATCGAGGCCCTGTCGGCCGACGTGACCGGCCTGATCGACGCGTACGACCGCGAGACTGCGGCGGTCGTCGGCCACGACTGGGGCGGCGTCGTCGGCTGGTGGACCGCGCTTCACTCCCCCGACCGGCTGTCGTCGTTCGTCGCCGTCAACGCGCCCCACCCGACCGTGATCCGGCGGACGCTCTCGGGAGACCCTGCCCAACTCCTCCGGTCGAGCTACGCGTTGTTCTTCCAGCTGCCGAAGGTGCCGGAGGCGCTGACGCGGGCGGCGAACTGGCGGCTCCCGGTGCGGATGATGCGCGCGTCGTCGATGCCGGGCACGTTCTCGACGGCGGACTTCGACCGATACCGCGCGGCGTGGGGACGCGAGGGCGCGTTCACCGCGATGTTGAACTGGTACCGCGCGGCCGCCCGGCGACGGCCGACGCCCGAGACCGACGAGGTCGCGGTGCCGACGCGGCTGATCTGGGGCGTCCACGACCAGTTCCTCAAGCATCGCATGGCATACGACTCCCTCGACTACTGCGCCGACGGCCGGATCACGACCGTCCACGAGGCGACCCACTGGGTCCAACACGAACAGCCGGTGAAGGTCGCCGACGCGATCCGCGAGGAGCTCTCCTAAGCGGGGTGCCCGGTGGTAGCCTGGCGGTTGTCTGGCTGTCGTCCGGCGGTCGTCTGGTGGTCGCCCGGCGGTCGTCTGGTGGTCGCCCGGCGGTCGTCCGGATCGAGGGCGCGGCTACTGCTTCCCTTCGTCGTCGACGCCGATCGCGACGCCGCCGTCGTCGTCCCAGTCGCGGCGGTCGCGTCGCCGACCGCCGCCGGCCGCGTCGCCCGCGCCGGAGGTGGCGTCCGCGCCGCTGTCGTCGCCGCCGGCCTGGTTCACCGCGCCGGGCATCATCGAGCCGGCGGCACCCGATCCGTCCTCGCCCGCCTCCGCGGACTGCCGTTCCCGCATGCTCTGGCGGGTGAACTGCGGCTGCGCGCGGATACCGCGCTTGTCCTTCGTGAACGATCGGTAGAGGAAGAACACCATCGGCAGCGTCGCCACGACGATCCCGATCGAGAGGTACACGTCGAGCGTGTTCGACCCGAACGAGTAGATGATCGCCGCCGAGAGCCCGCCGACCGCGGTGAGCACGGAGTAGGCGATCCGTCGGGCGAGCCGGTCGAGGACGTGGTTACCGTCCTCCAGGGTGACGTTGACCGCGAGGTCCTCGCGCTGGACGGTGTCGAGCACGTCGTCGAGCTTCGGCGGTACCGTGAACAGCGCACGCGCCGTCTCGCGCGTCTGATCGGCGGCATCGCCCGCGAGCCGACGGGCCGTGTCCTCCAGGTACCCCTCCTCGGAGAGGTACTCGGTGGCGACCTCGATGAAGTCGAAGTTCGGGTCGAGCGTGACGCAGACGCCCTCGACGACCGTCGCCACCCGGAGCACGAGCGCCATGTTCTGCGGGAGCCGAAGCGGGAAGTCGTAGATCGTCGACTCGACCTGCTCGATCACCTGCTGGACGCGGTACTGTTCGATGTCCTCGCCGCGCACGTCGGCGATGGCCAGCTCCATCACGTCGGACATCACCTTCCGGTCGGCCTCCGGCGACAGCGTCCCCATCTCCACGAGCGAATCGAGGATCGCGTCGATGTCCTGGTTCGCGACGGCGATGTAGAAGTCGATGATCTTCTCCTGGATGAACGGGTCGACGCGGCCGGACATCCCGAAGTCGTAGAAGATGATCCGCCCGTCCTCGGTCACCGAGAGGTTGCCCGGGTGCGGGTCGGCGTGGAAGACGCCGTCCTCGGCGATCATCTGGAGGTACGCGCGCTGGAGCGTCGTCGCCAGCTCGGTGCGGTCGATCCCCCTCGCGTCGAGCGCGGCGGTGTCCGAGATCTTCGTTCCCGGGATGTACTCCATCGTGAGCACGCGCGGGCCGGAGGCGGCCGCGACGGGTTCGGGGATCACGACCCGGTCGTTCTCCTCGAAGTTCGCGCGGATCTCGCGAAGCACGCGCTGTTCCCGGGAGTAGTCCATCTCCTGGTGGATCGTCTTGTCGAACTCCTCGGCGAGGTTGTCCAGCGAGAACGCCTGCCCCTGCCCGACGAACCGCGAGAGGAACGGCACCGACCACTTGATGATCCGGAGGTCGGCCTCGACGAGCTCCTCGATCCCGGGGCGGCGGATCTTCACCGCGACTTCCTGTCCCTCGTAGGTGGCGACGTACACCTGCCCGAGGCTGGCGCCCGAGATGGGGTCGGTGTCGAACTCGTCGAACACCTCCTCGACGGGGCCGAGCTCGTCCTCGATCACGTTCTTCGACTCGGACCACGGCGCCGGCGGTACGTCGTCCTGTAGCGACGACAGCACCTCGATGTACGACGCCGGGAGGACGTCCGGCCGCGTCGAGAGGATCTGCCCGAGCTTGATGAACGTCGGCCCGAGGGTGAGCAGGGTGTCGAGCAGCACCTCCGCGCGCCGGAGCCGCATCTCGCGGGTCACCTCCCGGGACCCGCCGACGACGACGAACCGCTTCCGGTCGCGGAGGTACGCCCAGATCAGCGGCAGGAACCGATAGAGGACGAGGGGGAACCGTCGGTACGCACGCAGTGAGACCAGCGTCACCACCCGGATTACGCGTCCGTGACGGCGATATCGTGTTCGGGGGCGGCGGCCCGCTTGGGGAGCCGGACCGAGAGCACACCTCGCTCCATCTCCGCCTCGCTCCCCTCGTGGGTCGCGTCCGGCGGCAGCGGGATCTCGGCGTCGAGGAACAGCGGGCGGTCCTCCTCGACGTAGCTGAACTCGCGGTCGGGCGACTTCTCGCGGCGGGCCTCGACGTGGAGGCGACCGCGTTCGAGGCTCACGTCGGTCGTCTCGGCGCTGGCGCCGGGCAGGTCGATCACGAGGAGGTACGCATCGTCGCTCTCCAACAGATCGGCGAACACCGGCTCGGGAAGGTCACGGAGCGCCTCGCGTAGCTTCGACATGGACGGGCTAAGGGGCGGCGCGTCGAAAAATGCCGCGGTGGCGGCGGCGCGTCTGCGTGTGAGTGACTCCCGTGGGTTTTTGTGTGCGTGGCCGATCCGGTCGCACATGGTGGAGGGAGCGGACGAGTCCGACCGGGGGCGACCGACCGGTCGGGAGGACGACAGGGACGTGCAGGTGCGCGTCGAACCGGACGCAGCGGTGGTGTCGATGCACGCGCAGGTGCCGCCGGCGGCCGACGAGACGCCCGTCGCGTTCCGACCGGTGGCGACGGCGCGGGCCGTCGGCGGTCGGATCCGGCGGTTGGTGACCGAACGGGGAGGGGCGCGCTCGTCGGGCGACCGCTGACGCCGGCGACCGACCGGCCGTCGCGGACGCGGGGCGTCGCCGCGGCTCCTCGGCCGGCCGCGCGTCGCCCTCGGCGACTGGCGGCCTTTTTACTCCGGGACCGTAACGACACGGTATGAGTCACGACCGCACACGCTCCGGGTTCAAGGACCGAACCCGGGTCGCAGACGCGCGCGAGCGCCTCCTCGCGGCCGCCGCCCCGCACGGCCGCACCGAGACGGTCCCGCTGACGGCGGCCGACGGCCGCGCCGTCGCCGACGCGACGACCGCGCCGACGCCGGTGCCGGGGTACGACCGCGCCGCGATGGACGGGTGGGCCGTCCGCGCAGAGGACACCTTCGGCGCCTCCGCCCGATCGCCCGCCGTCCTGTTCACGGAGGACGACGAGGTCGCCCCCGAGGGAGCCGTTCGCGTCCACACCGGGAGCGAACTGCCGCCCGGCGCCGACGCGGTCGTCAAGATCGAGGAGGCCGAGCGCGTGCCGCGCAGCGGCACGGCCGGGTCGAGCGGGGAGGGAACCGACCCGCGAGACGAGATCGGCGAGGAGGTGGAGGTGTTCGACGCCGTCGCCGAGGGCGAGAACGTCGGCCCGACCGGCGAGGACGTGGCCGAGGGACAGACGCTGTACGAGCCGCCCCACCGGCTGCGACCGTCCGATCTGGGGCTTCTGAAGTCCGTCGGGATCGACGAGGTCGAGGTCGCCGACCGCCCGCGCGTGTCGGTGATCCCGACCGGCGAGGAGCTGGTCCAGGCCGATCCCGACCCCGGCGAGGTCATCGAGACGAACGGCCTGACCGTCTCGCGACTCGCCGAGCGCTGGGGCGGCGACGCCACCTACCGCGACATCGTCACCGACGACGAGGACGCGCTCCGCGGGGCGGTCGAGCGCGACCTCGACCACGACGTGGTCGTCACAACCGGCGGCTCCTCCGTCGGAGAGCGCGACCTGATCCCCGAGGTGGTCGACGAGATCGGCGAGGTGCTCGTCCACGGCGTCGCGCTCAAGCCGGGGCACCCGGTCGCGCTCGGGGTCGTCGAGGGGACGCCGGTGGTCATGCTCCCCGGCTACCCGGTCGCGTGCATCGTCAACGCCGTCCAGTTCCTCCGCCCCGTCATCCGCGAGATCGGCTCGCTCCCGCACGATACGCACCCGACGCGACGGGCGATCCTCTCCCGGAAGGTGTCCTCCGAGCCGGGCGTGCGGACGTTCGCGCGGGTGACGCTGGACCCGATCGACGGGCGCGGCGCCGACACCGACGGGGCGGGCGACGCCGCCCGCGACGGCGACGGGCCCGCGTTCGAGGCGACGCCGACGCGCGCCTCCGGGTCGGGGATGCTCTCGTCGGTCGCGCTGGCGGACGGCTGGGTCGTCGTCCCCGAGTCCCGGGAGGGACTCGACGCCGGCGAGGCCGTCGACGTGGATCTGTGGGAGGTGAGCGAATGAGCGACCGCCGGGAGTTCCGCGATCTCGCCGAGCCCGAGGAGGCCCACGAGGCGATCGCCTCGCTCGATCTGGCGCCCGAGCCGGAGACGGTGTCGCTGGACGAGGCGCGGGGGCGGGTGCTCGCCGAGCGGATCGACGCCGAGCTGGACGTGCCCGGCTTCGACCGCGCCTCGATGGACGGTTACGCGGTCCGCGCGCGCGACACGTTCGGTGCCGACGAGATGGACCCGGCCACGCTCGACCTGATCGGGGCGGTCCACGCCGGCGCCGAACCCGACGTGACCGTCGAGCCGGGAACCTGCGCGGAGATCTCCACGGGCGCGGTGATGCCCGACGGCGCCGACGCGGTGGTGATGGTCGAGCGGACCACCGAGGTCACGGGCGAGGACGAGAGCGGCGCCGACGCGGACGTGGAGTCCGTCGAGATCCGGACCTCCGTCGCCCCCGGCGACCACGTGATGTTCGCGGGCGCCGACATCGCCGCCGGCGGGCGCGCGCTCGGTCCCGGAACCGAGATAACCCCGCGCGAGATCGGGCTGCTGTCGGCGCTGGGACTCGACGAGGTGCCAGTTCGCGGGCGTCCGACGGTCGGTATCGTCTCCACCGGCGACGAACTCGTTCGCCCCGGGGAGGAGATCCACAGCGAGCGCGGGCAGATCTACGACGTGAACAGCTACACCATCGCCGCGGGCGTCGAGGAGGCCGGCGGCGAGGCCGTCCTCTACCCCCACGCCGGCGACGACTACGACGAGATGGAGCGCCTGCTCGTGGAGGCCAGCGAGGAGTGCGACCTGGTGCTCTCGTCGGGGTCCACCTCGGCGTCGGCCGTCGACGTGATCTACCGGGTGATCGAGGATCGCGGCGACCTCCTCTTACACGGCGTCGCGGTCAAGCCGGGCAAGCCGATGCTCGTGGGCCGCGTGGGCGACTCCGCGTACGTCGGCCTCCCGGGGTATCCCGTCTCGGCGCTGACGATCTTCCGCACGTTCGTCGCGCGGGCGGTGCGCGAGGCCGCCGGGAAACCGGAGCCGCGGACCGCCGCCGTGACCGGTCGGATGGCCCGGCAGGAACGCTACTCGGAGGGCCGGATGCGGCTCATGCCCGCGGGGCTGACTGAGACCGGGCCGACAGGCCCGGACCGGGGCGGCGAAGCCGCCGGAGCCCGGTCCGGGAACACGCTCGTCTACCCCGTCGACAAAGGGTCGGGCGCGACGACGAGCCTCGTCGAGGCCGACGGCGTGGTCGTCGTCGACCCCGACACCGAGTACCTCGCCGCGGGCGAGGAGGTCGAGGTGCAGCTGTTCTCGCCGGACGTGCGCGCGCCGACACTGTTCGCCGTCGGCGAGGACGACCCCGCCCTCTCCCGGCTGCTCGACCGGGTCGACCGCCCGCGGCACCTCGCGGTCGGTTCCCGTGAGGGACTGCGCCGCCTCCGCGACGGCGTCCCCGACGCCGCCGTCGTCGCCGGCGAGCCCGGGCGGGAGCCGGTCGCCGCGCCGGACCCGACCGCCGACGACGAGCCGGTCCCGACGGAGGTCCTCGGGGAGTGGACCCGCGAGTGGGGGCTGATCGTCCCCGCCGGCAACCCCGACGACGTGACCGGACTGGCGGACCTGATCGACCGCGACCTCCGGTTCGTCAACCGCGACTCGAACTCGGGGCTGCGGACCACCCTGGCGAACGCGCTCGCGGACCTGGCCGACGAGCGCGGGACCACTCGCCGGGAGGCGACCGAGGCCGTCGACGGCTTCGACCGCGCCGTCAGGGCCCACGAGTCGCCCGCGCGGCGCGTGCTGGCGGGCGACGCGGACGCGGGACTCGGGCTACGGGCGACGGCCGAGCGGCTCGACACCGGGTTCGTTCCGCTGGGAACCGAGCCGGTTCGCGTCCACGCGAACCCCGCCCGCGTCGACAAGGCGGGCGTGCGGCAGTTACGCGAGGCGGTCGCCGACGGCGACGACGTGTTCCAGGCACTGGCGGGGTACGATCACTGACTACCGGTCTTCGAGCGGTATTGCCGGTCATCCAGCGGTCGGTCGCCACGCCGCCGTTGGGGGGTGACTAACAATGCCTCGACGGGCCGGATCGCGACCGTGGCAACACGTACGTCCGGCGTCGGGGGTTCGATCTCGCGCCTGTCGGGAGTGGTCCGGCTGTCGGCGCTCGTCGTCTCGTTCACCGGCGTGGAGACGGTCGCGCTCGTGGTCTGGCTCGCGCTCGTCCGGGATGTCCCGGCGACATCGACGACCGCGGCCGTCGGGCTCGGCGTGCTCGGCGTCGGCCTCCTCCTCGAACACTACCTCACCAACCGGGCCGTCAACGGGGCGGGTGCGTCGTTCCCGCTCGGTCGGGGGGCGCTGTTCAGCGCCTCCGAGGCCGTCCTGTGGGCCCTGTGGCTCGGGATCGCCGAGCGCGTCGCCGGGGCGCGAGGGCTCCTCGTCGCCGCGGTCGTGCTCGCCGTCCTGCTCGTTCCGCAACACACCGTCGAGGACAACGTGCTCCGAGGGCGGGGGCTGTTCTCGTCGGTGCTCGACCCCCGAACGATCGGGTTCAGCGTCATCGAGTCGGCGGGCGCGACCGTCTGGCTCGCGTTCGTCCTCCACGGCGACGAGGCCGCCCCGCTCCTGCGGGACCTCGGCGCCGCCGGCGTCGACCCGGAGATCGTCGGGATCGCGGTCCTCGCGGCGTCGCTCCTGGTCGAACACGTCGTCGGCGTGTCGCTCTCGCGTCGGCGGTAGAACCGGCACGGTCGACGGAGGGAACCGGGTACCGGGGGACCGTTGACCCGTTACGGCGTCGGCGCGGCCTTCTGGAGGGCGGTCTCGGCGATGTTGCCGCCGTAGTCGGCCGACCGCGAGACGGAGTCGACGATGAGCCCGAGCAGCTGCGCGCGTGCGGGGTCCAACTCGCGGAGGAGCTCGTCGATCTCGCGTGCGCGCTGGTCGACGCCGAGCACGGCGCCGCGCGCCTCGTTCGCCAGCTCGGTCGCCTCGGTGCTGTCGTCGGCGAACAGCGCCTCCATCGCGCGGTCGACGACCTCGCGCGCGTCCTCGTCGAGCGCCTGGAGCGCCTCGTTGAACTCCGCCGGGAGCACCTCGCCGACGCCGTCCTCCGGGCTCGGGACCTCGCCGCCGACGGCGTCGGCCGCCTCGCTTCCCAGCAGCTCCAGGGTGAGATGGGCGATCTTCGTCGCGTGGTCGGCGACCCGCTCGAGCTGGCGCGCGCTGGAGTGGTAGTCGAAGCACACCTCCCGCGAGAGGCCGATGTCCTCGGCGGCCTTCGGCGTGCGCAGCGTCGCCCGGAAGATGCGCGAGACGACCATGTACAGCCGGTCCACGTCGTCGTCGCGCTGGATCACGTCCAGCGCCATGTCCTCGTCCCCGGTGGTGAGCGCGTCCACCGCGTCCTCCAGCATCGAGACGGCGATGAGGCGCATCCGGGTGACGGCGTTGTGGATCGACAGCTCCGAGGAGTCGAGCAGGTCGCGGATCACGACGCGATCGCGCGTCTCCTCCAGCACCTCCAGGCCGACGAGGCTCTGCACCGAGTCGCGGATGGTGCGTCGCTGGTCGTTGGTGATCCGGGCGGCCTCCAGCGCGATGATGTCGAACCCGGAGACGTACATCGTCATCACCGCGCGCGTGAGCTGGTCGCCCGACAGATCGCCGATGTCGAGCGTCCCCTCGGTGCGCTCCTCGTCGCTCACCGGCGTGAGAAACAGGGAGTCCCCCTCGGGGTAGAACTCGACCTCGGTGCCCGCGCTGACGCCGTTGTCCGTCGCCCACTCCTTCGGAATGGAGACGGTGTACGTCGACCCGCCCGTCACCTGCACCTTCCGTGTCTCGACCATCGTGGTAGGGTGTGGCCGTCCGCGAATTAAATCCACCGGTGTTCTATATATTCCAGTTTGTGTCCGCCGGATATGTCACAGTTATCTTCCTCGACTGATACTAATTCGCCGATCTCGATAGATCAGTCCTCTCGTCTATCTCTTCGGGTACGGTGATACGGTCCGTTTCGTGGCGTGTATCGAGCTGCTTCCGAACAGCCGCTCCGGATCACACGTTCTCACAGTATATCTATATATTTCTCATAGTAGGGTACTTACGTCTCACTCGGCTCCGATCGGGTGATGACGGATCAACCCGACTCCGCGACGCGGCGTGCCTTCATGACTGCTGCGGGAACGGCGGGCGTCCTCGGCCTGGCTGGCTGTACGAGCAACCCGGACTCCGGCGGGTCCGGCGGGTCCGACGGCGGTTCCGAGCAGCTCTCGGGCGACATCGACATCGCGGGGTCCTCGACGGTGTTCCCCCTGGCGACGGCGTTCGCCGAGACGTTCCAGCAGGAACACTCCGAGGTCAACGTCAACATTCAGTCGACGGGCTCGGGCGGCGGGTTCGCGAACTTCTTCTGTGCCGGCGAGACGGACTTCAACAACGCCTCCCGGCCGATCCAGCCCGAGGAGGAGGAGGCGTGTGCGGACAACGACATCGTCCCCGTCGAGCTGACGGTCGCGACGGACGCGCTGACGGTCATCGTGAACAACGAGGCCGACTTCATCGACTCGATGACCGTCGAGGAGCTTCGGACGCTGTGGTCCGCCGAGGAGCAGCCCGAGACGTGGAGCGAGGTCAACTCCGACTGGCCCGACGAGGAGATCGAGCTGTACGGCCCCTCGGACGCCTCCGGGACGTACGACTACTTCATCGAGTCCATCATCGGCGAGGAGGGTCCGGGCCACCGCCAGGACTACTCCGCCACCGAGCAGGACCGCACCATCGTCCAGGGCGTCCAGGGCTCGCAGTACGCCGTCGGCTACCTCGGGTTCGCCTACTACAGCGCGAACACCGACGCGGTGAAGGCGGTCGCCATCGACGACGGCGACGGCCCCGTCGAGCCGTCGCTCGAAACCGCGCGGACGGGCGAGTACACCCCGCTGTCGCGTCCGCTGTTCACCTACCCGAAGCAGTCGGCGCTGGCCGAGGACCACATCGCCGAGTTCGCCCGGTACTTCGTCGAGAACACGACCAACGAGGAGGTCGTCGCCGAGGATGTCGGCTACGTTCCGCTGACCGACGAGCAGCAGGCCGAGCAGCTGGAGACGCTGGAGGCCGCGATCGAGGAAGCGAACGCCTAGACCTGTCACCGAGGCCACGAACGGCCGAACGGAGAAATTTTTCACTACCCCACACAACCACCAACTGAATGAGCACCGACGACATCACGGAGGACCTTACCCGGGACACACAGAACTCGCCCGCGGAGCTGCTCACGCGGTCGTTCTTCTTCCTGTGCGCGGTGCTCTCGATCGTCACGACGATCAGTATCGTCGTCCTCCTCGTGACCGAGGCGGCGAAGTTCTTCACGCTCACGGCGCCGCTGATGGGCGTGGAGGGACCGACCGCCTCCATCGTGGACTTCCTCACCGGGACTACGTGGGAGATCAACAACGGGGAGTTCGGCGTGCTCACGCTCGTGTCCGCCACGCTGATGATCACTATCGGCTCGGCGGTCATCGCGCTCCCGCTCGGGGTCGCGACGGCCATCTACCTCAGCGAGTACGCCGCCCCGCGACACCGCGCGTTCCTGAAGCCGGCGCTCGAGGTGCTCGCGGGCATCCCGACGGTCGTCTACGGCTTCTTCGCGCTCATCTACATCACCCCCGCCATCCAGACCGTCCTCCCGGAGACGGGCACGTTCAACCTCCTGTCGGCGAGCATCGTCGTCGGTATCATGATCATCCCGATGGTCGCGTCGATCAGCGAGGACGCGATGTCGGCGGTGCCCGACGAACTCCGGCAGGCGGGCTACGGGATGGGCGCGACCAAGTTCGACGTGTCCACCGGCATCGTCGTCCCGGCGGCGCTGTCGGGGATCCTCTCGTCGTTCATCCTCGCGCTCTCGCGGGCCATCGGCGAGACGATGGCCGTCACCGTCGCCGCGGGCTCGCAGGCGCAGTTCCTGAACCCGATCGACCCCACGGCGTACCAGGAGGGCGCGCTCCCGATGACCGCGGCGATGGTCCAACTGCTGTTGGGGGACATCACCGGCGGGGGGCTCGCGTACCGGAGCCTCTTCGCCATCGGGCTGACCCTCTTCGTCATCACCCTCGTCATGAACGTCATCAGCGACCTGATCGCACAGCGGTACCGCGAGGAGTACTGAGATGGCGACCGACACGTCCACCGGCGATATCGAGAGCTTCGGAACGGTCAACAAGACCGTCGGCACCGTCTTCAAGTACGTCCTGCTGGCGGCGACGCTGTTCGGGCTCGTCGTGCTCGGCGCGCTGCTGGTGTACGTCGCCAACGACGCCATCCAGCCGCTCACCGCCGACCCCGGCTGGCACCTCACGTTCCTCCTCACGCTCGTGCTCCCGACGATCGGGGTCGGCACGTTCCTCTACCGACGCGATACCGACGCCCTCCGATTCGGCGCGACGACCGTCGGGATGACGGTCGTGACGCTCATGTTCTCCGGCGGCGTCGGGATGATCTTCGTCGACATCCTCTCGCCGTTCGTCTTCCTCTCGTACGTGCTCGCGCTGGCGCTTCCCTTCGTGCTCGTGCTCGCGCTCCAACGCCGGGCGCGACGGATCCCGTTCTTCACGCGGGCGGCCGCGACGACGGTGGCGTTCTACCTCTCGCTGTTCGGTCTCCCCGGGCCCGTCGGCGCGGTCGCCGGCATCCCGGCCATCGTCCCCGGACTCCCCGCGGTGATCCAGTCGGTCCCGACGATCCCGCTCCCTTGGATGTCGCTCACCGCGACGCTCGGCCTCGGCGTCGCCGCACTCGTCGGCGTGTACGCCGCCCGGATCCGCGACCGACGCGCCGGCCTGATCGCCGGGGCCGGCGCGCTGGCGGCCATCGGGGCGAGCGGCGCGCTCGGGCCCGCGCTCGGCGTCACCTCGGTACCCGCGGTGGTGCTCGCCTCGGTGGCCGTCGTTCCGACGGCGGCGTACGCCGCCGGCACCGCGGTCTCGCTGCCCGAGCGCCGGATCGGCCTGCTCGTGCCGGCGGTCGTCATCGGCGGGGCGCTCGCCGGCGAGGTCGCCGTCGGCGCCCTCGGCTTCGCGGGCCCGCAGTCGTGGGTCGACTGGCAGTTCCTCACGAGCGCACACAGCCGGACCGCCGTCAACGCCGGGCTGTACCCCGCGATCGGCGGCTCCATCCTGCTGATGGTCACGGTCGCGATCCTGTCGTTCCCGCTCGGCGTCGGCGCCGCGGTGTACCTCGAGGAGTACGCCCCGGACAACCGCTTCACGCGCTTCATCGACGTGAACATCTCCAACCTCGCGGGCGTCCCCTCCGTCGTGTACGGGCTGCTCGGGCTGGGCGTGTTCGTCACGTACCTCGGTCGGCCGACCGGGACCGTCCTCATCGGCGGCGCGACGCTGGCGCTGCTCATCCTCCCGATCGTGATCATCTCCTCGCGGGAGGCGATCCGGAGCGTCCCCAACGAGATGCGGCAGGCGTCCTACGGGATGGGGGCGACGAAGTGGCAGACCGTCCGCCGGGTCGTGCTCCCGCGGGCGTTCCCGGGGATCCTCACCGGAACGATCCTCGCGCTCGGCCGGGCGATCGGCGAGACCGCGCCGCTCATCATGATCGGGGCGCCGAGCGTCCTGTTCTCGCTGCCGACCGGCTTCACCTCGAAGGTGAGCGCGATGCCGCTGCAGGTATTCGCGTGGTCGAGCCTGTTCGCGAGCGAGGACTTCTACACGAAGGCCGTCCCCGCGGGCGTCGTGGTGCTCGTGGGCGTCCTCCTGGCGATGAACTCGATCGCGATCGTCCTGCGAAACAGGTATCAGAGCGAGCAGTAATCCACAACCATGACTGACGGACACGGACCGACGGACGACGGAATCGAGCCCGACGGCGGCGAAACGACCACCAGCGATCCGGCGACCGAGATGTCGATCACGACGGACGTCAGCGAGAGCGTGACCGCCAGCGACACCGACGGCGAGGCGGAGACGCTCGTCGAGGCACGCGACGTGAGCGTCTACTACAACGACGACCGCGCGCTCAACGACATCTCGATGGAGATCCCCGAGAAGCGCGTCACCGCGATGATCGGCCCCTCGGGCTGCGGCAAGTCGACGTTCCTCCGATGTATCAACCGGATGAACGACATGATCGACGCCGCCCGCGTCGAGGGCGACCTGTTCCTCCGCGGGAAGAACGTGTACGACGCCGACGTGGACCCGGTCGCGCTCCGACGGCGCGTCGGGATGGTGTTCCAGAAGCCGAACCCGTTCCCCAAGTCGATCTACGACAACGTCGCGTACGGGCTGGAGATCCAGGGGAAGGAGGGCGACTACGACCGGATCGTCGAGGAGTCGCTCAAGCGCGCGGCGCTGTGGGACGAGGTCAAAGACCAGCTCCACACCTCGGGGCTGGACCTCTCGGGCGGCCAACAGCAGCGCCTCTGCATCGCGCGGGCCATCGCGCCGGACCCAGAGGTCATCCTGATGGACGAGCCCGCCTCGGCGCTGGACCCCGTGGCGACCTCGAAGATCGAGGACCTCATCGACGACCTCGCCGAGGAGTACACGGTCGTCATCGTCACCCACAACATGCAGCAGGCGGCCCGCATCTCCGACAAGACGGCGGTGTTCCTCACCGGCGGCGAGCTCGTCGAGTTCGACGACACCGACAAGGTGTTCGAGAACCCCGACTCCCAGCGCGTCGAGGACTACATCACCGGCAAGTTCGGGTAACGCCCCGGGTCCCGCAGCCCGGCCCGTCGCGCTCCGTCGTTAGTCTCGGTTCTCGCGCTGTCCGGTTCCGTACCCTCCCGGTTCCCTTCTCCCTTCAGCGGTCGCCATCGGCAGCCCTCGATCCGATATCGATCCTCCCGTCCGTCAGCCGAACCACGAGCGGCCCGCGAGCCGGACACCGCGCGAACGACCGTCGCGTCTCCTCGCCGTCGCGGGTCGCCGAGACGGTGAACCACCCCGCGGGCGGGACCGCCGTCGGCAGCCGAACCGTCGCGCCCGCGGCCGGGTAGACGGTCCGGTCGAGGACCCGCTCCCCGTCGGCCCGGACGCGTACGTCGACGGGGCCCTCGTCGTCGGTCGCGTTCTCCACGAGCAGGTCCCGAACGAGGAGGTCGCAGACGAGCCGCGGCGTCGGACCCAACAGGCAGTACAGCGTGCCGTCCTCGAACGGCCGCCATCCGTGACGGTCGCGTCCCTCGTCGGTCTCGACACGGACTGAGATCCGTCCCCGCGACACCGACAACGGCACGGGCACGCGCGAGCCCGCCGGGACCCGGAGGTCGACCTCCGCGGACCCTCCGCCGCCCGAGGCGGCGACCCTGACGCGGCCGCCCGCGCCGGGGGCGTCGACGGCGAGGGTCGTCCCGTCCGCCGTCGTCGACGCGAGGAGTCCGCCGGTCGAGCCCTCGACGAACGCCGGGGCGGCCGACGGCGGGTACACGTCCCGGACGCTCACGCCCCCGTCGAGGTCGATCCCCAGGTCGTCGCCGCCCGGACCGGGCGCCCACTTGACCGTCCGTCGGCGGTTGTCGGCGGTCCGAACGGACACGGTGTACGGACGCGCGGCGCCGAACACGTCCGCGAGGGTGGTCCGGCCCGCCGGCGGAACACGGACCGTTCGGGAGCGCACCCCCGTCCCGTTCGCCTCGATCCGGAGCGTGACCCACTCGGACCTGACGAGCCGGTTCGAGAGGATCACCGACCGCGGGCGGTCGAGCGCGTCCGCGTCGCCGGCGCCGTAGGCGGTCGGCTCGGGCGTCGGGGTAGGCGAGGCCGTCGGCGTCGCCCGCAGGGCGGGGTTGACCGTCCGGCCGCCGGCGTCGCTCCCCGTGGACGAACAGCCGGCCAGCGCCGCGACCCCCGCCAGCAGGAACGACCGACGAAACACGCCGATCGTAGGGGCGACGCCGGCATAACGTCGGCGGCGACCGAACGGGACGGGCGGGACGGCACGAGCCGCGCTCGTGGTCGCTCGGGACCGCTCGGGAGCGTTGGGGTGGGCTCCATACACGAACGAGCGCGCGAACACAAACCCTTACGACCCGCGCCGAGGGAGTCGTGAGTATGCCACGGAAACAGTATCAGGAACGCCTCGAGGAACTCCGCGAGGACGTGCTCTACATGAGCGAGATCGTCGCCGAGCGCCTCCGCATGGGGATGGACGCCCTGGAAGCGAAAGACGAGGAGCTCGCCCAGCGCGTCATCGACGAGGACGCGGAGGTGAACCAGCTGTACCTCGATCTGGAGCAGGACTGCGTCGACCTGCTCGCGCTCCAGCAGCCGGTCGCGGGGGACCTCCGGTTCATCGCGGCGTCGTTCAAGATCATCACCGACCTCGAACGGATCGGCGACCTCGCCACCAACCTCGGGGGGTACACCCTGCAGGCCGAGCGCGACGTGTTCCCCGACGTGGACGTCCAGCGCATCGGCGAGGCGACCCTGGAGATGCTCGACGACGCCATGACCGCCTACGCCGAGGAGGACGCCGACGCCTGCTACGCGGTCGCCGAGGCCGACGACGACGTCGACGCGCTGTGTGAGGACGCCTCCAGCGCCGTCGTGCGGGAGCTGCTCGAACGCGAGGGCGTCGACGCCGAGGACGTCGACGAGCTGATGACGGACGTCTCGCGGCTCCTGCTCACGGTCCGCGACCTCGAACGCGTCGGCGACCACGCGGTCAACATCGCCGCCCGGACGCTGTACATGGTCGAGAACGACGACGAACTCATCTACTGAACCTCTTTTCGCCTCGGGTTTCCTCGGCCGCCTCCGGAAGACTCGCTTCACTCGTCTTCCGTGCTCTCGTTCGCTTCGCTCACGAGAACTCCGGCGGCCTGCGGGAACCGCTCGGCGAAAACCCGTTCATGCCAAAAAGCCGCCGTCGCGGGGTTCACCCCGCTCCGGCGGTGAACCGCTCGCTTCGCTCGCGGATGCTATTCTCGCAGTCTCGACCTACGAGTTGTTCTACTTGGGACCGTTCTGGAAGGAGGAACGGTCAGCGATAGATACAGAGAATGTATTCAGCAATCAGTAACTACAGGGCACTTATCGACTGTCGCGTAGTGAGAGATGTGTTGCCACACACCGAAACATTCCTCTATACCTCTTGACTAGAAGAGTCCATGAGTACTCCCGAACTTGTCTGTTCTTCGTGTGGGCGGACATACACCAACCAGTGGCGGTGTGAGTGTGGCGGCGTCCTTGACTTCACTCACCAACCGCTTCCGGCATCCGACCGGCCAGACCCAAGTCAATTCGATACCCGAGACGGACTCTGGTCGTTCGATATGTTCATTCCAGTTGAGAAAAGGACATCTCTCGGCGAAGGAATGACACCGCTGGTTTCGTCATCAATATGGGATGCGCAGTTTAAACTCGAATACGTCTCGCCAACGGGGAGCTTCAAGGATAGGGGTGCAACCACGACTATCAGCCATGCCATTGCGTGTGGCGCAGAACGAGTCGTCGAAGATTCATCAGGGAACGGCGGGGCTGCCATCGCAACGTACGCGGCTCGCGCTGGCCTCGACGCGGAGATTTACGTTCCGGCCTCCGTAAGAGACGGGAAGCTCCGCGGGATCGAACGGGTCGGTGCGACACCCGTTCGAATCGAAGGCGGACGCCAAGCCGCGACCGATGCATGCATCGAGGCTGTCGAGTCGGGCGACGGCTGGTACGCGAGTCACTCGTGGAGTCCGGCGTTCTCCGCTGGGACGGCGACGTTCGCGTACGAACTCGCGCTCCAACGTGACTGGAACGTCCCTGACGCGATCGTGATGCCGCTCGGCCACGGAACGCTGTTCTTGGGCGCGTACCGTGGATTCAAAGCGCTGTCCGAAGCAGGGTGGATCGAGACGGTGCCGCGTCTGCTCGGCGCGCAAGCCGCAGGACACGCCCCGATTGCGAGCGAACTTCACGAGGTTCCCGAGAGCGAGAACGACGTCGCAGATGGCGTCCATATACGGGAGCCGACACGAAAGCAACAACTCCTGGATGCGATCGCTGAAACCGATGGTGACGCGATTGCGATTACGGAAGATGCGGTGCAAACGGAGCTAGACCGGCTCCACTCACACGGGTTCTACGTGGAACCGACCTCAGCGATCGCGCCAGCGGCACTTGCGGCGTATCGAGAACGCGGAACGCTTGGGCCAGATGCAGACGTGGTGATGCCACTTACGGGACATGGATTAAAGACGTAACCAGACGGGACGTTCGCCGATACGTTCGCAATCCCGGCCTATCAGTCGTTTTAGTTGGGGGCGTTCTGGAAAGAAGAGCGGTCAGCGATAGATACAGTCTGTACAGTTAGCACCGGAGCGAAGTTGTGAGAATCGTCGAGCGAATCTCACCGCTCGAAAAGACTCCAATTTGGGTGGTTGATTCGTTGCAATCGAATCGCTGTGACGGTACTCGCAACGTCTGTTGGGCGTCAAGAACGGGTACTCGGAGTTCGATGGTGTACGTTGAGCGATCGGGAAGTGTCACCTTCAAGGCGACATCCACCGGGACTGTCTCGGTCATTTCGAACAACCCGCGCTGGTTCGACCGGTCGGTGATTTCGAGGCTGATTTGCCGAGGCTCGTCGGTGGCATTCCAGACCGACACATGATGGGGTTCGTAGTCGCCATTCTGTTCGACGACTGGATTATCGACATCCCCTCGGTCGTCCCTAGTTGTCGGGTCGAACCGCTCTAGATCGTTCGTGCTCTCCGGTGGGTGCGATCCCATGGCTGCACAGCCACTCATCGTGACAACACCAGCTGCCGCCGCGTGCAGCACAGTGCGGCGCTTCACACCAACTCGTCATCTCGAATGTGTATATGTTTTGTGCGCTGTCAGTTGAAAGAAGAACCTGTCGTCCGTCCGCATGAGCAATAAGCAGCCCCCATTAAGCAGATATTTCACCCGGAAATGACTGAAATATTGATCTACCACTACTCTCAGGCACACAGATAGATAACCGTCTGCGGTTGCGGTTCGCACTAGCGATTGTTCCGCGAGCGAGGCCGAAGGCCGAGCGAGCGGCAGTTTTGGCATTACGGGAAATCGAAGATTTCCCGTCAGCAGTCGGATTCCTGCGGAATCCGACGACATGAACGGGTTTTGACGGGGGTCGAGCGCGCCGAAGGCGCGCGAGGCCCCCGTTAAAAGAGGTTCATTGGAAGCCGATCCGCCCGCCGCGGTCGGCGCGGAGGCTGTCGGTGCCGCCGCCCTTGAACTGCTCCTCGATGTCCGCGTAGTAGCTCATGATCTCCTCGGAGATGGTCGGCCGGACCGCCTCCATCGCCTGCTCGAAGTGGCGCATGTGCACGTCCTCGGCGTCGTCGTCCTCGCGAAGCGCCTGGATGGCGGCCTCGCGGGCGATCGACTCGAGGTCGGAGCCGACGTAGCCGTCGGTGCGCTCGGCGAGCTCCCGGAGGCTCACGTCTGTCGCGAGGGGCGTGTCGTCGGTGTGGATCTTGAGGATCTGCTCGCGCCCCTCCTCGTCGGGCTGGCCGATCATCACGAGCCGGTCGAACCGCCCCGAGCGGATGAGCGCCGGATCGATCATGTCCGGGCGGTTCGTCGCGCCGATGACCATGACGTTCTCCATCTCCTCCAGCCCGTCGAGCTCGGTCAGGAGCTGGTTGACGACGCGCTCGGAGACGTTGTTCCCCATCTCCTGTCCGCGGCTGGGCGCGAGGCTGTCGAGCTCGTCGAAGAAGATGACCGTCGGGGCCACCTGCCGCGCCTTCCGGAACGTCTGGCGGATCGCCTTCTCGGACTCGCCGACCCATTTGCTCAGCAGCTGCGGGCCGCGCACCGAGATGAAGTTCGCGTTCGTCTCGTTGGCGACGGCCTTCGCCATCAGCGTCTTGCCGGTGCCGGGCGGGCCGTACAGCAGCACGCCCTTGGGCGCCTCGATGCCCATTCGCTCGAACTTCTCGGGCGTCCGGAGCGGCCACTCGACGGCCTCCTTCACCTGCTGTTGGGCGTCGTCGAGGCCGCCGACATCCTCCCAGGTGACCTTCGGGAGTTCGACGAGCACCTCCCGCATCGCCGAGGGCTCCACCTCGGCGAGCGCGCCCTGGAAGTCGTCGCGCTTGACGATCATCCGGTCGATGAGGCTCGGCGGGATGTCCTCCTCGTCGAGGTCGATCTCCGGGAGGTAGCGCCGCAGCGCCTTCATCGCCGCCTCCTTCGTGAGGCTCTCGATGTCGGCGCCGACGAACCCGTGGGTCTCGTCGGCCAGCCGGTCGAGGCCGACGTCGTCCGACAGCGGCATGCCGCGGGTGTGGATCTGGAGGATCTCCTTGCGGCCGACCTCGTCCGGGACGCCGATCTCGATCTCGCGGTCGAAGCGACCCGGCCGCCGGAGCGCGGGGTCGACGGAGTCGACGCGGTTGGTCGCCGCGATGACGATCACCTGTCCGCGCGTCTCCAGCCCGTCCATCATCGTGAGGAGCTGGGCGACGACGCGGCGCTCGACCTCGCCGGTCACGTCCTCGCGCTTCGGCGCGATCGAGTCCAGCTCGTCGATGAAGATGATCGAGGGCGACTCGTCTTTCGCGTCCTCGAAGATCTCGCGGAGCTGTTGCTCGGACTCGCCGTAGTACTTCGAGATGATCTCGGGACCGGCGATCGAGAAGAACGACGCGCTCGTCTCGTTGGCGACGGCCTTCGCGAGCAGGGTCTTCCCGGTGCCGGGCGGGCCGTGAAGCAGGACGCCCTGCGGGGGCTCGATCCCCAGCTTCTTGAAGATCTGGGGATGCTTCATCGGCAGCTCGACCATCTCGCGGACGCGCTGGATCTCCTGTTGGAGCCCGCCGATGTCCTCGTAGGTGATCCCGCCGCCGGTCTTCTCGAACCCGGAGATGGGCTCCTCGCGGAGTTCGACCTCGGTGTCCTCGGTGATGAGACAGACGCCTTCGGGCTCGGTGTCGACGGCGATGAGCGGGATCGCCTGCCCCGGCGAGCGCATGAACGGGTGGTTCGTGCTCGACATCACGGGGACGATGTCGCGCTCGACGACCGGGCGCTTGAGGATCTGGCGTTTCACCATGCCGGCGGCGTCGGAACCGAACTGCACCGACGCCTCCTCGGGCGGCGCGAGCGTCAGTTTCTCCGCCTTCTTGGCCTCGGCCTTGCGGATCGTGACGCGTTCGCCGATACCGACGTCGGCGTTCTGGCGCGTGAACCCGTCGATGCGGACGGTGTCCGTGTTCCAGTCCTGCCGGTCGGCGCGCCACACCTTCGCGGCGGTGGTTTCCGCCCCCTCGATCTCGATGATGTCGCCCGGAGAGAGCTTCAGGTGCAGCAGGGTGTCCGGGTCGAGGCGGGCGATCCCCCGGCCGGAGTCGTTCGGGTACGCCTTCGCGACTTCGAGTTGGACTTCATTCATGATGGGGTTGACTGGTGTTCGTTCGAAATACGTCCGTCCGGACGGCTGTTAAGCCCTCCGTTGCGCGCCGTGGCGCCGGAACGTGGAAATCCCGGGTCGGCGGCGGGGACGCAAGACGTGCTAATCACTCGCACGATACGGGGCCCGGACTGAAAACACCACCGCCGACGGCGACCGAGTCGGGATCCGGTCGGCCCGACGACCGCGGCCCCTGCGGCGCCTGCGGCGCCGTGGCGGTAGCGACTTCACGACCCGGGGCGATCGGACGACCATGCGAACGATCGCCTTCGACGGCCGGATGGGCGCCGCCGGCGACATGGTCCTCGGCGCGCTCGTCGCCGCCGGCGCCGACCCCGACGTGCTCGCCCCCGTGGAGGACGCCCTCCCGGTGCGCTACGAGTTCGAACCGACCGAGCGGAACGGCATCGCGAGCACCCGCGCTCGGGTGCGACACCTCGGTAGCGACGACGAGCCCGCCCACGGCGACGATCCGGATCACGATCCCGCCCACGGCGACGATTCCGACCACAGCCACGGTCACAGTCACGACGGCGATCACGGTCACGAGCACAACCACGACCACGAGCACAGCCACGACCACGAGCACAGCCACGACCACGATCACAACCACGACTACAGCCACGACCACGATCACAACCACGACTACAGCCACGACCATGATCACGACCACAACGCGGAGGGCCAGGGGCCCCAGCGCACGTACGCCGAGGTCGTCGAGGTCGTCGAGGGGATGGACCTCCCGGAGTCGGTCCGGGCGGACGCGCTCGCGACGTTCGAGATCCTCGGCGAGGCGGAGTCCTCGGTCCACGGCACGGACCTGGAGGGAACGCACTTCCACGAGGTCGGCGCCGACGACGCGATCGCGGACGTGGTCGGCGCGTGCCTGCTGTTCGACGACCTCGACCCGGACCGCGTGGTGACGACGCCGCTCGCGACGGGCGACGGCGAGGTCGACTTCAGCCACGGCGTCTACCCGGTTCCGGTGCCCGCGGTCGTCGAGATCGCCGAGCGCGCCGACTGGTCGCTGCGCGGCGGCCCCGTCGACGCCGAGTTGCTCACGCCGACGGGCGCGGCGATCCTCGCCCACCACGCGGAGGGCGTCGAGCGACTCCCCTCGCTTCGGGTCGAGGAGTCGGGCTACGGCGCCGGCGGCTGGACGTTCCCGGACCGCCCGAACGTGCTCCGGGCGGTCGTCGGCGAGGCCGAGCGCGGCGAACTCGTCCGCGACGACGTGGCCGTGCTGGAGACGAACCTCGACGACGCGGCCCCGGAGGTGCTCGGCGGCCTCCAGGACACCCTCGCCGACGCGGGCGCCCGCGACGTGTCGATCCTCCCGGCGACGATGAAGAAGTCGCGTCCGGGCCACCTCGTGAAGGTGATCTGCCGGCCCGAGGACGCCGACCGCGTCGCCCGCCGGCTCGCCGAGGAGACCGGCACGCTCGGCGTTCGCGAGGGCGGCGCGAGCCACCGCTGGATCGCCGAGCGTCGCTTCGAGACCGTCGAACTCGCGCTTGCGGAGGACGGCGACCCCCACGAGATCCCGGTGAAGGTCGCCAGCGACGCCGACGGCGACGTGTACGACGTGAGCGCCGAGTACGACGACGCCGCGGCGGCCGCGCGCGAGGCGGGCGTCCCGGTTCGGGAGGTGCTCCGCCGCGCGGAGGCGATCGTTCGCGAGCGCCTTGCGGAGCCGACTGCCGACGACCGATGACCGACGGAGCGGACTACACCTGCGACAACTGCGGTGCCGAGTTCACGTCGGCCGAGGCGACCCGAACCGAGACGATGGGCGGCCTCGACGCCGACGCGTGGCAGACGCTGTGCTGTCCGAAGTGTGGCGCGCGGGTGAAGACCGTGTTCGTGGGTCGGGACTAAGCCGCGTTCCGTCGCCGTCCGTCGGCGAGGGTTGGCCGACACGCCGTCCGGCGACGGTCAGCCGTCGCGTTGTTCGTCTATGGCCTCCGCGATCGTCAGCTCGCCGAGGGCGACCTCGCGGGCGAGTTCCTCGCTCACGGTGAGATCGCCGCTCGACCGGTCGCGCGACTCGTTTTTGATCCGTTGGATCTCGCCGGCGGTCGGCTCGACCGCGCGGGTCTCCACCGGCTCCCCCTCCATGCGGGCGATGTTGACGGCCGCGAGCACGTCGGCCATCCCCTTCCCGCCGGCGCCGCGGCCGAGCGTCGGCGTCGTCCCCGACTCGTCGACGAGCTCGACGGAGACCTCCTCCAGTCCGTTCACGACCCGTGCGCTCCGAAGGCGGTCCCCGTCGCCCACGCGCACCAGCGCGTCCGGCTCGTCGTCCACCGCCGCGAGCACGGTGTCGACGGCCTCGCCCAACGGGACGTGGTAGGCGGCGACCACCGTGTCGCCCGAGATCACGGCGATCCCCGGCTGCTCGCCCGGGTCGACGCCGACCACCGTCCGGCCCTCGGTCCCGCGGAGCCCGCCGAGCGCCTCCTCGACACCGTCGCGGACCCGGTCGGCGGTTGTGGTGACGTGCTCGACGGACTCGTCGGGGAGGTCGAGGTCGTCGTCGGGTGCGGAGATGACGACCGCCGCGCGCTCGGGGAGTTCGACGCCGGGCTCGCGGGTGGTGAACGTCGCGCCGCGCTCGCGCAGCTCGGCGACCGCGGCGTGATACAGGGCGAAATCGTCGGTGACGACTACGATCACTCGCCCACACGTACGGCGCTCGTCGGCTTGACGGTGACGCCGGCCGCCGTCACTGATTCTCCGCTGTGATACCTGCGGGGCTACTGTTAAGCGTGGGATGGAGAAGGTCGAAATAAGATGACGGATCGTTCCGAGCGTTCGGTAGGTGCCCGGCTGGTTCCGGACGTGATACGTCGCGGGATCGTTCGCAAGTTCGCGACGGTGTTGTTCGTGTTGATCCTCGCGACGGGAGGCGTCGGCGCGTACGCCGTCTCTTCGACGACCGCGGACCTTCAGGAGAACGTCAGGAACGACCTGACGACGGTGACGACGTCCGAGGCCGACGGGCTCTCCGAGTGGATGAGCCAGCGGAGCACGGCCGTGCGGATGATCTCCGAGTACCAGGACGTTCGGGAGGGGAACACCGCGAAGCTCCGGCCGGTGTTCACCACGGAGCTTCGGGCCCTTCCGAACGACGTACACGCGATCCACTACGTCGACACCGAGGAAGGGACCGTGCTCGCGTCCAGCGACCCGGACCTCGAGGACGCGTCGCTCGCGGAGGCGTCGCTGGCGTGGGCCCCGGCGGTGACCCCCGCCTCCGCCGACCGAACCGCCACCTCGTCGGTGTACCGGACGAACGACGGGCCGTTGATCGGCTTCGTCAGCGCGGTCCCCTCCGCGCCCGACCGGGCGGTGGTGCTGGTCGCCGACACGCGAGCGGTCGGCGAGGGGTTCTCCACGCCCGTCGACGGCGGCTTCGTTCGCGTCGTCGACGACAACGGCATCGTGGTGATGGCCGACGATCCCGACGCGATCAGCCAATCGTACCTCGGCGCCACCGGCGGCGATTTCCAGCGTGCGCTCGACGGAAACGAGGTTGTCACCGAGGACGCCGCGATCGAGGACTCGCTGAACCGCGAGCTCGTCGTCTCGTACGCACGCGTTCCGGGGACCACGTGGGTGATGTCGGTGCACGTCCCGGCGGAGGGCGCGTACGCGGTCGCCGCCGGCGTCCGACAGAACATCCTCCTGCTCGTCGCAACCGCCCTGGCAGGGTTCCTGTTCGCGGGTGTGGTCATCGCCAAGCCGACCGGCGACGCGCTCGACGACCTCAGCGACCGCGCCAGGGCGCTCGGCTCGGGCGACCTCGGCGTGTCCGTCTCGACGGACCGGATCGACGAGATCGGTACGCTGTACGGCTCCTTCGGGAACATGCGCGACGACCTGTCCGACCGGATCGAGCAGGCGCAGACGGAACGCGAGCGTGCCGCGGACGCGAAAGCGGAGGCCGAGGCGCTGGCCGACTCGCTGGAGCGCCGCGCGAACGAGTACGGCGACGCGATGGAGCGGGCCGCCGACGGCGACCTCACCGTCAGGCTCGACGAGAACGCCGACATCGAGGCGCTCGAGGAGATCGCCGCCTCGTTCAACCGGATGGTCGACGACCTCGAGGACACCGTCGGCACCGTCCGCACGTTCGCCGACGAGGCCGACGAGCGCGCCGCGGCCGTCGCCGCCGGCGCCGACCAGATCGAGGACGCCAGCGCCTCGGTCAGCCGTGCGATGACCGACGTCGCCGGCGCGAGCGACGAGCAGGCCGAGCGACTGAGCGAGGTCAGCGGCGAGATGAGCGGCCTCTCGGCCACCGTCGAGGAGATAGCAGCGACCGCCGCGGACGTGTCCACCCTCTCGGCGGAGGCCGCCGACAGCGCCGACGACGCCGGCGACGCCGCCGAGGACGCGTTGGAGGCGTTCACCGCCGTCGCGGACCGAACGGACCGGACCGCCGACGAGGTGGACCGGGTCGCCGACGAGATGGCCGAGATCACCGAGGTCGTCGATCTCATCGACGGGATCGCCGAGCAGACGAACCTGCTGGCGCTCAACGCCTCGATCGAGGCCGCCCGTGCCGGCGAGGAGGGCGACGGCTTCGCCGTCGTCGCCGACGAGGTGAAGAACCTCGCCGAGGAGACGAGCGACGCGACCGACGAGATCGCCGCCCGGATCGAGACGCTGCGGGAGGCGTCGACGACGGCGGCAGACGACATGGCCGCGACCGAGGAGGTCGTCGACGACGGCGTCGAGGTCGTCGAGGAGGCGCTCGACGCCGTGGAGACGGTCGGCGAGCGGATCGACGACGCCAACGACGGCGTCGCGTCGATCGACGCCGCCACGGACGACCAGGCGGCGACCACCGAGGAGGTCGTGACGATGGCCGAGGAGGTGGCCGAGATCGGCGAGCGCACCAGCGCCGACGTCGACAGCGCCGCCGCGTCCGCCCAGGAGCAGACCGCCGCAGTCACCGAGGTGAGCGAGTCCGCCGAGACGCTCTCGGCGCGGGTCGAGGAACTGCGCGAACTCGTCGCCCGGTTCGACGTGTCCGAGGACGCCGACGGCGGAGCTGTCGTCGGCGACGACGCCCCGGTCGGTGACGATATCAGGCCCGGTGACGAGAGCGGCGCCGACGGCTCCGGCGTGGCGATGACCGACGGCGACGGCTTCGAGTACGTCGACGAGCGCGGCGGTCCCGCGAGCGGCGACGACTGAGCGCGGCGGTCCCGCAAGCGGCGACGATCGAGCGCGGCCACTTCGCCCGGGCGGGGCCCGCCGTCGCTCGCCCCGCACTCGGGAGGTTTTTGCGTGGTGCCGACCCACCACCGCCCGTGTCCGAGTTCCTCACGACCGGCAGTGACGCCGTCGACGACCTCCTCGGGGGCGGCATCGAGCGCGGCGTCGTCACCCAGCTGTACGGCCCGCCGGCGTCGGGGAAGACGAACCTCGCGCTGACGGCGGCCGTCGAGGTCGCCGCCGACGGCGGCTCGGTCCTCTACATCGACACCGAGGACCTCTCGATGACCCGCTTTCGCGACATCGCGGAGGCGCGCTCCGACGAGCCGGTCGAGCAGGTCGCCGGCCGGCTCGTCGTGAGCGAGGCGATGAGCTTCGCCGAGCAGGGGGAGGCGGTGAAGGACGCCTCCGAGCTGGCGGACGGCGTCGACCTGATCGTCCTCGACTCGGCGACCGGCTTCTACCGGCTGGAGCGCACCGAGGACTCCCGCGGCGGCGAGTCCGTGCGCGAGGTCGCGCGCCACGTCACCCACCTGCTGTCGCTGTCGCGCAAACACGATCTGGCGGTCGTGATCACCAACCAGGTGTTCACCGACCCCGACGCCGACCGCGACCGCCCGCTCGGCGGCAACACCCTGGAGCACTGGACGGGCGTGATCCTCCGATTGGAGCGGTTCCGCGGCGGCAACCGACGGGCGACGCTGGAGAAACACCGTTCGCAGGCCGCCGGCGAGTCCGCCCGGTTCCGGATCACCGACGCCGGCGTCGAGGACGCCGACGAGCGGTAAGAGGGCGAGATCCGATTCGAGCGATTCAAGTAGCCGCACGGGGTTTTACCCGCTATGAAAGACCAGAGCGGACGCAGGAAGCGCAAGCGGACCGGCGGCCTTCGACGACCCTCCAGCAACAAGAAGCGACACGAGCTCGGCCGCGAGCCCGCCGAGACGACCGTCGGCGAGCCCCGGTTCCGCGTCATCGACTCGCGCGGCACCGAGGAGAAGACCCGCGCGCTCTCGACGAACGTCGCGCAGGTCGCCACCGGCGAGGAGACCGTCGAGGCCGAGATCGAGGGCGTCGAGGAGAACCCCTCGAACGTGAACTACGTCCGCCGGAACATCATCACGAAGGGCGCCGTCATCGCCACCAGCGAGGGCGAGGCACGCGTCACCTCCCGACCCGGCCAGACGGGCCAGGTCAACGCCGTCCTCATCGAGTAACGTCGCTTCCGACTTCTCCGTTCTCGCCGTTCGCTCCGTCAGCGTAGCGACGGCGCCGTCCGTCCGGCGCAGTCCTTTCGGCGCGGTCGCCTCAGCCGCTTCCCGGCAGCGGACAGAGGCTCGCGGTGAAGGCGACCACATCATCCGTCTCGTTTCGCGCGCCGTGCACGTCGCCGCGCTCGTGGAGAACCACGCCCGGCGCCGCCACCGCCTCCGTCTCGTCGTCGCGGACGACGGTCACCTCGCCGTCGAGCACGTGGAAGACGTTCGTGCTGTCGGCGTGTTCGTGGGCGTCGAGTTCGGCGTCGGGGCCGAGCGCGAACAGCTTCACGAGCACGTCGTCGGTGACGACGAGTTCGGCGGTGTCGACCTCGCCCTCGTCGGGATCGAGGTCCTCCAGCGCGTCCGCGAGGAGTTCGAGTGCCATGGGAACGGGTCGCCGTCGAGCAGTAAAAGCGACCCGGCGCGTGCTGCCGGGAGATCGCTTCCGCGGGCGACGCCGCGCTCGAGAGAACCGTCCCGTTCGGTGGCGGCGCGGCGCCGCCGTCCATCGGCGATCCGACCGCGGTCGACCCGGTGGAATCGCCCCCGGTCGTCGGCCGTCCCGTCGTGCCTCTCTCACCCCAGGTCCGGGGGTACGGGGACCCCCAGTCGCGTGTGTCAGTGTGGTGTGCCGGCGCGTGGGCCGGCGTTCGGTCGCGACCGCGCGGCGGTTGGTCCCCGAAGGAACGTGTCCGCGCGGTCGGTGCGTGCGTCCGGCGTGACCGGTCGTTACCGGTTATCGACCGTTTCCGTTCCCGTTGCCGTTGTTACCGCGGGCGTCGTCCTCGTCGTCGTCATCCTCGTCCTCGTCGTCGTCATCCTCGTCGTCGTCCTCGTCATCCTCGTCGTCATCGCCGTTGGGACCGACGTCCTCGGGGGGACCGCGGCGGTCGTCGTCGTCGGTCTCGTTCTCGTCATCGCCGTTGGGACCGACGTCCTCGGGGGGACCGCGGCGGTCGTCGTCGTCGGTCTCGTTCTCGTCGTCGCTGTCGGGACCCACATCGGCGGGCGGGCCGCGCTCGCCGTCGGGGCCGTTCCCGGCGACCGAGCTGACGGCCTCGCCGAGCGTGCTGGCGTTCGACTCGCCGCTCAGGTACGCGTTGATGGCCGAGAGCACGTTCTTCGCGTTGTCCGAGGCGTCCTCGGGCAGGCCGATCGCGGGACCGCGGCGGTCGGTCTCGTTCTCGTCGGTTTCGTTCGCCTCCTCGTCGTCGATCTCGGACTCGAACTCGGCCTCCTCGACGGTCACCGAGCCGTTCTCGAACGCGAGCACGACGGTGCCGGAGACGTTCTCGCCGGTCACGTCGAGCTCGACGGATTCGGTCTCGGAGTCGTTCACGTCGAACGCGACCGAGCCGTCGTCGTCGGTCGTGCCGAGCGACTCGTTGTCACGAACGACGGACAGTCCCTCGACGCCGCTTCCGTTGGCGGTCACGGTGAGCGTGGCCGTCCCGTTCTCGTAGGAGGCGTCGGCCTCGTACTCGTCGACGGACGCGTCGGTCGCGGCGATCGTCGCCCCTGTTCCGGTACTCGTCGCGGCCGCGCCCACGCCGGCGCTCACGAGGAGCGTCGCCAGGGCGACCGCGAGCAGCTTCGTCGCGTTCATCACGACTGTCGCCTGTCGTCCCGACCTAAAGAAGGGGGTAAACGACGAACTCGAGTTCCGGGTTTTGAAGCGCTGTGAACCCGAATTAAGTCCGATTAACCGTCGGACCACCGACGGCCGGCCGGGGCGGCGCGGGGCGAGCCGGAGGCTCGGTGATGCGATGGCTCAGGCGCGGATCGATCGCCGATCGAGAACGGCCGGCCGGGACGCGCGACCGGGGGCGCGGCTCACGCGCCGGCGACGAGTTCGTCGGCGACCACCGACGCCGAGAGCAGCTCCGGGTCGACCGCCAGATCGGTCTGTCCCCTCGCGAACTCCGGCAGCGACTCGGTCGCGTAGACGACCGCGCGCACGTCGGGGTTGCGCTCCTTCGCGACGGCGATGCCCGTCGCCTCCGAGAGGTCGGTGAGGACGAACAGCGCCGCGTCGTCGATGCCGGCGTCCTCGAGGGTGCCGCCGGTGACGGCGCCGTCGATGCGCGAGACGGCAACGTCGTGGGATTCGAGTTCCTCGGCCAGGTTCTCGGCGTCGGGGCCGGCGACGACGGCGGAAATGTCGGTCATTACCGGGTGTGAGTCGGCTGGCGGGGATAAGCTTCGTGTCTCCGATCCGTGGTAGTCGCCGCCGGCAAGACCAGAAACGGTGGACGGCCGAACCGAGCTATTCGTACTCGATCGTCGCCGGCGGCTTGTGGGTCACGTCGTACACGACGCGCGCGACGTCGTCGTTCTCGCCGGTGATCCGCGACTGGATGCGCTGGAGCGTCTCCCACGGGAGGTTCTGCGCCCGCGCGGTCATGCCGTCCCGGCTCTCGACCGAGCGCACCGACACGACCCAGCCGTGGACGCGGTTGTCGCCCTTCACGCCCGTGGCCTTCCCGATGACGGCGGCGAACGCCTGCCACGGGTCGTGCTCCGCGACCTCCTCCTCGACGATGTGGCACGCGTCGCGGGCCACCTCCAGCTTCTCCTCGGTGATCTCGCCGATGATCCGGACGGCGAGCCCCGGACCGGGGAACGGCATGCGCTCGGAGATGACGGCCTCCAGATCGAGCGCGCGGGCGACCTCGCGAACCTCGTCCTTGTAGAGGTCGCGCACGGGCTCGACGATGCCCTCGAAGTCGACCACGTCGGGCAGGCCCCCGACGTTGTGGTGGGACTTGATGTTGCCCTCGCTCTCGATGCGGTCGGGGTAGATGGTCCCCTGGACGAGGTACTCGGCGTCCGTCTCCGTCGCCTCGCGCTCGAACTCGCGGATGAACTGTTCGCCGATGACGTGGCGCTTCTTCTCGGGATCCGTGACGCCGGCGAGGGCGTCGAGGAAGCGTTCCTGCGCCTCCACGACCTCCAGCGACTCCATGAAGGAGAACGTCTCGCGGATCTGGTCCGTCTCCCCCTTGCGCATCAGGCCGGTGTCGACGTACACCGGCGTGAGCTGCTCGCCGATGGCGCGGTAGGCGAGCGCGGCCGCGACCGACGAGTCGACGCCGCCCGAGAGGGCGATGATCGCGTTCGCGTCGCCGACGGCCTCGCTGATCTCGGTCGTCGCCTCGTCGATGAACTCCTCGACGTTCACCATCAGGCGGTCACCTCCTCGTCGGCGACGGCGTCGCGGTCGTCCGTCGACTCGTCCTCGCCGCCGTCCGACCCGCGCGGGTCGGTCCCGTCGAGCACCGCATCCAGCAGGCCGACGAACGGCGGCGACGCGCGGTCGGGGCGCGAGCGGAACTCGGGGTGGAACTGCGTGCCGACGAAGTACGGGTGGTCGTCGCGTTCGAGGATCTCCATCCGGGGGCCGGCGCTCCCGGAGAAGACGAGCCCCTCCGTCTCCAGTTCGTCGATGTAGTTGGGGTTCACCTCGTAGCGGTGGCGGTGGCGCTCCGTGCAGGCGGTGTCGCCGTAGACGCGCTCGGCGAGCGTGCCCGGCTCGATGTCCGTCTCGTGGGCGCCCAGCCGCATCGTGCCGCCCATGTCCTCCTCGTCGTGCTGGTCGGGCAGGAGGTCGATGACGGGGTAGGGGGTCTCGGGCTCGAACTCCGCGGAGTCGGCGTCGTCCCAGCCGAGGACGTTGCGCGCGTGCTCGACGACGGCCATCTGGAAGCCGAGACACAGCCCCAGGAAGGGGACGCCGTGCTCGCGGGCGTAGCGGACGGCCTCCACCTTCCCCTCGGTGCCGCGGGAGCCGAAGCCGCCCGGGACGACGACGCCGTCGGCCGACTTCAAGCGCTCTCGGTGGGCACCGTCGGCCTCGTCGGCGTCGACCCAGACGACGTTCACGTCGACGCCGTGCTCCAAGCCGGCGTGTTTGAGCGCCTCGTGGACGCTCATGTACGCGTCCTCCAGGTCGTACTTGCCGACGAGCGCGATGTCGACCTCGCCGGTGCGCTTGCGCGTGACGAGTTCCCGCCAGGTGTTCTCGCGCTCGGCGGGCGCGAGCGCCTCATCGGCGAGGCCGAGGCGGTCCATCACGTACTCGTCGAGGCCCTCCTCCTCGACGGTGAGCGGGACGTGGTACACGTCCTCCACGTCCGGGTTCGAGAAGACGGCCTCGGTGGGCACGTCACAGAACAGGGCGATCTTCTCCTTGGTCTCCGGGTCCAGTTCGTCGTCACAGCGCCCGACGAGGATGTCCGGCTGGAGACCGATCGAGCGCAGTTCCTTCACCGAGTGCTGGGTGGGCTTGGTCTTCTGCTCGCCGTTCTTCGAGTACGGGACGAGCGTGACGTGGGTGAAGAGGATGTCCTCGTCGTCCTCCTCGTGGGCGAACTGCCGGAGGGCTTCGAGGTAGGGCATCCCCTCGATGTCGCCGACGGTGCCGCCGATCTCGACGAGACACACGTCGGTCCCCTCGGCGGCCTCGCGGATGCGGCGCTTGATGTCGTCGGTGACGTGCGGGATGACCTGCACCGTCTTGCCGAGGTAGTCGCCGGCGCGTTCCTTCTCGATGACGTGCTGGTACGTCTTCCCCGTCGTGACGTTGTGGTCGGAGGTCATGTCGACGCCGAGGAAGCGCTCGTAGTTCCCCAGGTCGAGATCGACCTCGCCGCCGTCCTTCAGCACGTACACCTCGCCGTGCTGGTACGGGTTCATCGTCCCCGCGTCGACGTTCAGGTACGGGTCGATCTTGACCGCGGTCACGTCGAAGCCCGCGTTGGCCAGAAGCCGCCCCGTCGAGGCGGCGGTGATCCCCTTCCCCAGGCCGGACATCACCCCGCCCGTAACGAAAATGAACTTGCGACCCAGCGACGGGTCGTATCCCGTTTGTTCAGTCGGCATACTGAGGGTGCGGCAGGCCCGTGGAAAACCGTTTCGGAGGCGCCGCTCCCTGCCCTCGTCGCGGAGGCGTTTCCGGACGCCCAGCGGACACGCTCCGGGCCGCCGCCGCCGACACGGTCGACGCCGGACCGCCCCGCCGGCGTCCGCACCTTTAGGGTGGTTCCGCCCGTGGATCGGTGCATGCGCGTAGTCGTCGCCGGCGGCACCGGCTTCATCGGGACGAACCTGTGTACGGAACTCGACCAGCGCGGCCACGACGTGGTCGCGCTCGCCCGCGACCCGACCGGCGCGGGCCTGCCCGACGGCGTCATCACGAAGGCGGCCGACGTGACAGATCGCGACTCCCTCGACGGTCCGATCGCGGGTGCCGACGCGGTGGTGAACCTCGTGTCGCTGTCGCCGCTGTTCAAGCCCGACGGCGGCGACGAGATGCACGACCGCGTTCACCGACGAGGGACCGAGCACCTCCTCGACGCGGCGGCGGAGGCGGACGTCGACCGCTTCGTCCAGATGTCCGGACTGGGCGCGGACCCGGACGCCCCGACGCATTTCCTCCGCGCGAAGGGGCGCGCCGACGAGACGGTTCGCGAGTCGGAACTCGAACACGTGATCGTCCGTCCGTCGGTCGTCTTCGGCGACGGGGACGAGTTCGTCTTCTTCACGAAGCGGCTGAAGGAGATCTTCGCGCCGGGCGTTCCGCTGTACCCGCTCCCGGGCGGCGGCCGGAACCGCTTCCAGCCGATCTGGGTCGGCGATCTGGTGCCGATGCTCGCCGACGCCGTCGTCGACGCCGAGCACGCCGACCGAACGTACGAGTTCGGCGGTCCCGACGTGCTCACGCTCCGGGAGATCTCCGAGCTGGTGTTCGAATCGGAGGGACGGTCGATCACGGTCGTCCCGCTCCCGATGGGCCTGGCGAAGGTCGGGCTCACCGTGCTCGGGTCGGTCGGCTTCCCGATGGGCCGAGATCAGTACCGGTCGTTGCGGATCGACAACGTCGTCTCGGACAACGACGTGGGCGCCTTCGGCGTCGCGGAGGCGGACCTGAAGTCGTTCGAGGAGTACCTCGGGCTGGCGACGGAGACGACGGACGCGGCCGACTCGACCGTCACCGCGTGAACGGCCGCGTGGCGCGCCCGAACAGCCCAGGGAAGGCCGTTCGGCCGAAAGGGTCTCCACGTCGAACCGGCCGACCGCAAGGGATAAATGTGTCATACACTCGTCCGGTTCGCTACAATATAAACGGGCTTACATGAATTCAATCCCGGCGCCTGCTTGCGATTTTCCGCAGTTCGCGACGCGCTCGGGGTCTCGTCACTGATAGCCCCATCAGAAGGTTTATCACCGTTCTCTCTCTGAATCTGGCGTAATGAGGAGGGGAGACGTATGAAACTGGCACTCATCGGATTCGGTCAGGCGGGGGGGAAGATCGTCGACAAGTTCGTCCAATACGACCAGCGCACGGGCAGCGACATCGTGCGAGCGGCGGTCGCGGTCAACACGGCCAAGGCGGACCTCATGGGGCTCGAGGAGATCCCGCAGGATCAGCGGGTGCTCATCGGGCAGTCCCGTGTCAAGGGACACGGCGTCGGCGCGGACAACGAGCTCGGCGCGGAGGTCGCCGAGGAGGACATCGACGAGGTGCAGGGGGCCATCGACTCGATCCCGGTTCACGAGGTCGACGCGTTCCTCGTCATCGCCGGGCTCGGCGGGGGGACCGGCTCCGGCGGCGCGCCGGTGCTCGCGAAGCACCTGAAGCGCATCTACACCGAACCCGTCTACGGACTCGGCGTCCTGCCGGGCTCGGACGAAGGCGGTATCTACACGCTCAACGCCGCGCGCTCGTTCCAGACGTTCGTCCGTGAGGTGGACAACCTCATGGTGTTCGACAACGACGCGTGGCGCAAGACCGGGGAGTCGGTCTCCGGCGGCTACGACGAGATCAACGAGGAGATCGTCAAGCGGTTCGGCATCCTGTTCGGCGCCGGCGAGATCGACCAGGGCCAGGAGGTCGCCGAGTCCGTCGTCGACTCCTCGGAGATCATCAACACGCTGTCCGGGGGCGGCGTCTCGACGGTCGGCTACGCCAGCGAGGAGGTCGAGGAGACCGCCGGCGGCGGCGGGCTGCTCTCGCGGCTCACCGGCGACGCGGGCGACGACGACCTCGACACGGCCCACACGACCAACCGGATCACCTCGCTCGTTCGCAAGGCGGCGCTGGGTCGCCTCACGCTCCCGTGTGAGATCGAGGGCACCGAGCGCGCGCTGCTGGTCATGGCCGGTCCGCCCCAGCACCTCAACCGCAAGGGGATCGAGCGCGGCCGCAAGTGGCTCGAGGAGCAGACCGGCTCGATGGAGGTCCGCGGCGGCGACTACCCCGTCACCGGCTCCGGCTTCGTCGCGAGCGTGATCCTGCTGTCGGGCGTGACGAACGTCCCGCGGATCAAGGAGCTCCAGCAGGTCGCGATCGAGGCCCAGGACAACATCGACGACATCCAACAGGAGAGTCAGGACAACCTCGACAGCCTCATCAGCGATGACGAGGACGAGCTTGAATCGCTGTTCTGAGCTCACTGCGGTCCTCGCGGTTCTCGCCCTCCTGATCGCGGCGGTCGCTCCGGCGGCGGCGGTGTCCGTCCAGGAGACCGACGTGCCCGACAGCGGCGAGGTGGACTCGCAGGTGACGGCGACGGTGACGATGACGGAGCTGTACGACACCTACGAGACGTGGCAGCTCGCCGGTCGGACCGAGCTCCGGAACGTGACCTGGACGGTGACGTTCCTGAACCAGGCGGGCAACCAGGTGCGCCAGGAGTCGTACGACGGGCAGAACTTCTCGGGCGCGACCGTCGACATCGACGAGGGGACCTCCGAGGTCCGCGTCCGCGTGACGGGTACCGTGCCGGCCGTCGAGGCGTACAGCTACGACCCGCAGCAGTCGTTCACGCTGCTCGCGCTGGACCAGACCCGGGAGGGCGGCACCTCGAACGAGCTGACGAACCGGTCGGCGACCCACTACACCGCCGACAGTCGGGAGGCCCGTGAGGCGATGGACTCCGCACGCGAGGCGATCGACGCCGCGGGGAACCCCGAAACGGCCGAGGAGTCGTTCGCCAGCGCGGTCGACGCCTACGAGGCGGGGAACTTCGACAACGCCGCCTCGCTGGCCGAGCGCGCCGAGAGCGAGGCCAACCAGGCCGAGAGCAGCCGACAGCGCACCCAGCTGATCATGTACGGCGTCGCCGGACTGGTCGTGCTCGGCGTCGTCGCCGGCGGCGTCGTGCTGTTCCTGCGCAATCGCGGGGACGGCTACGACAAGCTCGGCTGACCCGGCCGGCGACCGCTTTTCGTGACCGACCGCGTCGACGCGCTCGTTCCGTTCTCGCCCGACCGCCCGAAGACGCGGCTGTCGGACACGCTCTCTCCCGCGGAGCGACGCGACTTCGCCGACGCGATGTTGACCGACGTGCTCGCGGCGCTGGAGGGGGCGGGCTTCGCGCCGCGCGTGCTCACGACCGAGCCGACCGGCCGCGACGTGCCCGAGACGGTCGACGACCGCCCGCTCACCGAGGCGGTCAACGCCGCCCTCGACGCGCACGACCCCGGTCCGGAGTCGCCGCTGGCGGTGGTGATGGCGGATCTCGCGCTGGCGACGCCGCGGGCGCTCGCGAGACTCCGCGGCCCGCACGGCGGCGACGGCTCGACCGCCGCCGCCGACTCCTCCGACCCCGCCGGCGACTCCTCCGACCCCGCCGGCGACTCCTCCGACCCCGCCGACGTTGCCATCGCGCCGGGTCGCGGCGGCGGAACGAACGCGCTGCTCGTCCGGCATCCGGAGTTCCGGGTCGACTACCACGGCGCCTCGTCCCTCGATCACCTCCGGGCGGCTCGTGATCTCGGCGCGACCGTTCACGAGCTCGACTCGCGGCGGCTCGCGACGGATATCGACGAGCGCGAGGACCTGGCGGAGGTGCTGATCTCGGGCGACGGCGCCGCCCGCGACTGGCTGGTCGAGGCGGGGTTCCGGCTGGAGACGGGAGACGGCCGGGTGACGGTCGAACGGAACGGGGACGGGTAGGCGAGCCGGCGGCGGCCCCGACCCGTCCGCCCACGACACCGTTAGGTGGTCCGCGCGGCCGACCCGGCGTTCAACCGGTAGAGGAGGCGTCCCACGTCCAACAGTATCGCCGCCCCGACCAGGACGGTGAGGGACGACGGCGGATCCGTCACGCTCGCGAGCGCCCCCACCGCGAGGACGGCGACGCCGACGCGGAGGACCGTGTTCCCGGCCATCTCCCCGACGACATCGTCGGGAAGCGACGAGGTCGACTCGTCGTACCCGGCCAGCAACCACGTCCATCCCGCGAACCTGATGAGCGCACCCAGGAGCGTGACGACCGCACCGCTCGCGAGCCACTCGACGGCGAGTGAACCGGCGGAGGGCATACGCGAGCGCCTGCACGGGCTGAGAGTAATCGTTTTCGGGAACTATCACTATCGCGAGCGGTTCGTGCGCCCCCGTCGTCGAGTGCCCGCGCGGAATCGAGGGAACTCGGGAACAGCGGCGCCTCGGGGGAGAAGCGGACGGAGAGGGATCGGTCGCCTACTCGCCGGCGAGTTCGAGACTCGTCACCATCCCCTTCGCGGCGTTCAACTCGTCCTCGTTGACGCCGTGGCCCATCCCCTCGTAGATGCGCTCGTCCACGTCCGCGCCCAGCTCCTCCAGCACCTCGGTGGTCTCCTTCACGCGCTCCAGCGGGATGTGCGGGTCCACGTCCGAGCAGCCGAGGAACGCGGGCGTGCCGTCGAGGTCGCCGTCGTACTCGCGGGGTGTGCCCTCCGGGCCGATGAGCCCGCCGGAGAACGCGACGAGGCCGCCGAAGCGGTCGGCGTTGCGCGCGAGCCACTCCGAGGAGAGACAGGCGCCCTGCGAGAAGCCAAGCAGGAGCACCTTCTCGCGGCCGACGGCGTCGGCGGCGGCGTCGACGACGCTCCCCACGAACGCGAGCGCGGAGTCGAGGTGCGGCTGGTTCTTCGTCGTCTCCTCCATGAACGAGTGGGGGTACCAGGTGTTGCGGGCGGCCGCGGGCGCGAGGTAGGCGACCGAGTCGGTGCCGAACTCCCCGGCCATCCCGAGGATGCTGCGGGCGGTCGCGCCGCGGCCGTGGACCATCACGACCGCCGCGTTCGCGTCGGCGAGGTCGGCGCCGGCGCGGCGGACGGGCTGTCCGCCGTGGGGCCCCTCGACGTCGGTGGTGTCGATGTCGGTCATCGCTCGCTCACTCGGCCGCGCGCGGGGTATCGGTTGTGGTGGCGGATCCGTGTCGTGGTTCGAGTCGAGTCGTGACTGTCGGCGACCGCGTGGAGTTCTGGTACGAGTCGGCGCGGAGGTTCGGTTCAGGTTCGGTCGGGGGTTCGGTTCGAGTCAGCCGATCGGACACAGGCACCGTCACGTGACAGCCACTTCCTCCCCAGCCGACTGCGTTCCTCGCTCCCTGCGGTCGCTGCGGTACTCGTCCCTCGCGCGCTCGCGGTCGCGACGGAGCGCGACCGCCGCGCGCCACCGCCGTGGCTCGGACGGGTCGCCACCGCGGCGCCCGGTCCGGCTCGTCGACGCGGCGGCTCTCCGCAGGTTCGCTCCACCCGCCCGCCCCCCGATTCGTTCCCCGCGACCGACTCGCTTTTGCCCCTCGGTCGGCGACCTCACGGCGTGTTCCCGGGCGCCGCGGAGTACGACCTCGACGTGACGGTCGCCGACGAGGACGTCGAGCACCTGCTGTCCGTCGGCCCCGCGGACGTCTCCGCCGCCGCCGAGTTGACGTTCGCCCGGAACGTGTTCGTCCCGCTGACGACCGCCTGCCGCTACACCTGCACGTACTGCACCTACTACGACGTGCCCGGCGAGGCGAGCCTCCTGTCGGCCGAGGAGGTGCGCGAGCGGTGCCGCGTCGGCGCCGACGCCGGCTGCACGGAGGCGCTGTTCACCTTCGGCGACAAGCCCGACGCGCGCTACACCGCGATCCACGACCAGTTGGCCGAGTGGGGCTACGACTCCATCGTCGACTACCACGAGCGCGCCTGCGAGATCGCCCTGGAGGAGGGGCTGCTCCCGCACTCGAACCCCGGCGACCTCACGGAATCGGAGTTCCGCCGCCTGCGCGACGTGAACGCCTCCATGGGCGTGATGCTGGAGACGACCGCGGACGTGGCCGCCCACGCCGGCGGCCGGCGCAAGACGCCGGGCCAGCGGCTCAACACGATCCGCGCGGCGGGGGAGGCCCGGGTGCCGTTCACCACGGGGATCCTCGTCGGGATCGGCGAGGACTGGCGCGACCGGGCGGAATCGCTGCTCGCGATCCGGAACCTGCACGAGCGGTACGGCCACGTGCAGGAGGTGATAATTCAGCCCGTCGTGCCCAACGAGCGGTCCGACTACGACGCGCCCTCGACAGACACGATGCGACGGGTGACGGCGATGGCCCGCGCCGCGTTGCCCGCGGGGGTGTCGGTGCAGTCGCCGCCGAACCTCGCGCCGGTGCGGGAGCTGCTCGACTGCGGCGTCGACGACCTGGGCGGCGTCTCGCCGGTCACGGACGACTACATCAACCCGGACTACGCGTGGCCCGCGCTGGAGGAACTCCGCGCGGTCGCGGAGGCGGGCGGCGTCCCGCTGCACGAGCGGCTCCCGACCCACGAGCGCTACCTCCCCGCCGAACACCGCCGCGACGGCTTCGACGGCGAGCCCGCGCCGGGGTCGTGGCTCCACGGTCGGATCCCCGACGCCCTCGCCGACGGGGGCGTCCACGGCGAGCGCTTCCGCGCGGTCGCCCGTCGCGAGGGGCCGCTGTCGGCGTAGGCGAGCGACGAATTGGCCGCCGGCGTCGGGCGCGATGGACCGGACGCCGGTGTCGGTGCGCGACCGACCGCCCGCAGGCGTCGAGCGTTGTATTCGGGTGGCCGGCAGGTTCTTACCCGATACCGCCCAACGCTGGCCCGACTGATGCATTCCGTCGTGTTGCAGACGACCCTCGATGGCCTGATCGACACGTTCGCCGGCTACCTGACGAACGTGATCGGGTTCCTCGTCGGCTTCGTCGCGACGTACCTCGTCGGTCGGCTCGTGCTGGTCCCGCTCGTCCGACGGGTGTTGGACCGCCGCGGCTTCGACCGGACCGTGTTGAGCCTCATCGACAGCCTCACGGGTGTGATCGTCGTCGTCCTCGCGCTGTCGATCGGCTTCATGAGCGCCGGCTTCCCCCGGTTCCTGACCGCGGCGGCGACGCTCGGGGGCGCGCTCGCGCTGGCGGTCGGCTTCGCCGCGCAGGACCTCGTCGGCAACTTCGTCGCCGGCGTGTTCATCATCAAGGACAAGCCGTTCGAGGTGGGCGACTGGATCGAGTGGAACGACAACGCCGGGCGCGTCGAGGACATCGACCTACGCGTCTCGCGCGTCCGCACCTTCGACAACGAGCGCGTCACCGTTCCGAACGGCGAGCTCGCGAACAACGCGATCACCAACCCCGTCGCCTACGACACGCTCCGCCAGAAGTTCGTCTTCGGCATCGGCTACGACGACGACATCGACCACGCGACCGACTGCATCCTCGAGGAGGCCGAGGCGGTCGACGGCATCCTCGACGACCCGGCGCCGTCGGTGCGGGTCACCGAACTCGGAGACTCGGCCGTCGGGCTGCAGAGCCGCTTCTGGATCGACGAGCCCGACCGCGGCGACTTCGTGCGCGTCCGCTCGGAGTACGTGCAGGCGGTGAAGGAGCGCTTCGACGAGGAGGGCATCGACATGCCGTACGTCCACCGCCAGCTCACCGGCGAGGTGGAGGTGCTGGAGTCGGTCGCCGGCGACGCGGCCGGATCCACGGATTCGACGCGGTGATCGACCGCGGGGGCGACGCCGACTGACGCTGTGCGTCGGTCGCGTACCGTCCGCGCGTCATTCGCGTGTCGTCCGGGCTCTCACAAGACACATATTCCCTGGCCGACACACTATCGGTAGTGACCCTGCGCTCGCGTCTCGCGACCCTGTTCGACAGTACCTACGAGCGCGTGCTGCGCCGGGAGATCGGCGAGGGGCCCGACCACGTGGCGATCATCCAGGACGGGAACCGCCGGTACGCCCGCAGCCGCGGCGACGACGCGCCCGACGGCCACCGCGCGGGCGCCGACACGACCGAGCGGGTGCTCGACTGGTGTGCGGATCTCGGCGTCGAGGAGCTCACGCTGTACGCCTTCTCGACGGAGAACTTCGACCGCCCGGACGACGAGCTGGACCCGCTGTTCGACCTGCTGGAGGACAAGCTCCGCGAGTTCGCCGACGCCGACCGCGTCCACGAGCAGGGCGTGTGTATCCGCGCGCTCGGCGACGTGGAGCGGCTCCCGCCCCGCGTTCGCGACGCGGTCGAGTACGCCGAGGACCGGACCGCCGGCTACGACGAGTTCACGCTCAACATCGCGCTGGCGTACGGCGGCCGCAACGAACTGCTCGGGGCGGTCCGGGCGGTCGCCCGCGACGTGGCCGACGGCGACTTGGCGGCCGAGGACGTGGGCGTCGCGGAGGTGGAGTCGCGGCTGTACCGCCGTCCCGTCCGCGACGTGGACCTCATCATCCGGACGGGCGGCGACGAGCGCACCTCGAACTTCCTCCCGTGGCACGCCAACGGCAACGAGGCGGCGGCGTACTTCTGCTCGCCGTACTGGCCTGAGTTCTCGAAGGTCGACTTCCTGCGCTCCATTCGAACGTACGAGGCCCGCGAGGAGTCATGGCGCCGGACCCGCGCGAAGCGGGCGGCCGCGCTCGTGCGGTCGCTCGCGGCCGTCGAGCTGGACGAGGCGCGGACGGTCGCGGGGCGGCTGCGCGAGCGGCTGCCCGGCGAGGCGACCGACGAGGAGTTGACCGAGGCGCTGGAGGTCGACGGCGCGGGGACCCGCGAGACGGCGGATTGACCGGGGACTGGTCCGTTATTTTCCGAACCGGCGCTGGCGGTTCTGGTAGTCCAGCACCGCCCGCAGGTAGTCCCGTTTCCGGAAGTCCCGCCAGTTCACGTCGGTGAAGTACAGCTCCGAGTAGACGGACTGCCAGATGAGGAAGTCGGAGAGCCGTTCGGCGCCCGTCTTGATCACGAGATCCGGCTCCTCGGGGAAGATCAGTCGGTCCTCGATGTCGGCCTCGGCGATCTCGTCGGGCGCGAGGTCGCCGGCCTCGACGGCCTCGGCGATGTCGCGGACGGCGGCGGCGAACTCCCGCTTACCGCCGAGGCCGATGTTCACCCGGATCGGCGCGTCCGCGCGGGCGGTGTCGTCGGGCGTGCGAACCGCGATCGAACGGGGAGCGTCGACGTCCGCCAGCTCGCGAGCGAGCGTGTCGACGACCGCCTCGTCGAGCACGGAGACGGAGACGGTGACGCGTTCCGCGCCGTACTCGAACGCCCAGCCGAGGAACGACTCCAGCGTGTCGTAGGCGCCCTGTTCGAGCAGGTCGCGCTCGGTGATGACGAGCGCGACGTGGGCGGGCGGGTCGCCCGGGTTGCGCCGGTGGCGCACGCCGAGGTACGCGTCGTAGAGTCCCACTGCTGATAGTGGGTGTGGCGGGGCGCCCGAAAGCGTTACCGTTCGCTCTCCGATCCCGGGAGAGCCGCCGTCCCGGGACCGTTAAGTGTGCGTCGGGGATAGCTCCCGGCGTGAGACACCGACTCCGGCGTGCGGGGGCGTTCGCGGTCGTCGCCTCGGCCGTGTTGGCCGCGCCGGCGCTGGGGCCGGCCGCCGCCGCGCCCTTCGCCGCCGTCGCCGTCCTCGCGGCGTTCGTCGTCGAGGAGGGTCGGTTCTTCGAGCTGTTCGCCCGGCCGGGCGACTACGAGGACCGCCGCCTCAACGGCCTCGCCGGGTTCGCGCTCGCGGCGACCGCCCTCGGCGTGCTGACGGCGCTCCCGCAGGCGGCGATGCCGGCCACCGTCTACGCCGCCAGCGTCCTCTCGCTGGCGTACGGCGTCCTCGGTCGCGAGTTCGTCCGCGAGTCCACGAGCGACGAGTTCGCCACGACGACCGCGTTCACCGTCACGGCGTTCGCGGCCGCGACGGTCGGACAGGCCGCCGTCGCGGTCGCCGCCGGCTCGTTCGCCGTGGGGGCGCTCCCGACGTACGTGTTCCTCGCGGCGACGGCCGCGCTGGTGGCCGCGCTTCTCCGCTCGGTGCTGTTCCCTCGGGACGATCCGATCGTGGTCGTGTCGGTCGGGTTCCTCCTGTGGCTGCTGTCGGCGCTCGTCGCCGCCGGCGGGGTCGTCGTCACGCCGACGCTCGTGGCCGTCGGGCTCGCGCTGACCGTCGGGCTCGGCGTCGTCTCGTACGTGCTCGAGACCGCGTCCGTCTCGGGGATGTTGACGGGCGTATTGCTGAGCTTCGCGACGGTCGTGCTCGGCGGGCTCGGCTGGTTCCTCGTGCTCATCTCGTTTTTCGCCATCGGCGGGCTCGCCGCGAAGTTCCGCTTCGAGGAGAAGGACAGCCGCGGCGTCGCCGAGGGCAACGACGGCGCCCGCGGCGCCGGCAACGTCCTCGGCAACGCCGGGGTCGCGCTGTGTGCGGTGCTCGTGTTCGCGGCCGCCAGGGCGGTCCTCCCGGACACCGCCGTGCCGACGCTGATCGCGTTCGCGTTCGCCGGCTCGGTCGCGGCGGCGATGGCCGACACGCTCTCCTCGGAGTTCGGCGGGCTGTTCGACGCGCCGCGGCTGGTGACGACGCTGCGGCCGGTCGACCCCGGCACCGACGGGGCGATCACCTGGCAGGGCGAGGTCGCGGGGATCGCCGGGGCCGGGCTGGTCGCCGCGCTCGCGGCGCTGGCGATGCCGCTGGGCGGGTCCGCGACGCCGGGCGGCCTCGCGGTCCCGGCGGCCGCGAGCGCGACGGTCGCGGTCCCCGTGGCCGCCGCCGTCACCGGCGCCGGGTTCGTCGGCATGACGGTCGACAGCCTGCTCGGCGCGACCGTCGAGGGCGACCGGATCGGGAACCAGGGGGTGAACACGCTCGCGACGCTGTCGGGCGCGCTCGCGGCCGTTGTCCTCTCGGTCGCCACCGGCGCCGCCGCGGCGCCGTCGCCGGCGGTGCTCGGGGCGCTCGTCGACGCCCTCGCGTCGGTCGCGACGATCGTCCTCCAGGCGCCGCCGTTCCCGGCGTCCGTGCCGCTCCCGCCGCCGTGACGGTCCGATCCGGCCGGCCGGCCGACGAGCCGGCGATCCGAACGCTGCAGCGACTGCTCCGCGAGCCGAGCCCGACGCTGCGTTCGCACGCCCTCCGAACCGGCGACGCGCTCGTCGACGAGACGGCCGACGGCGCCGTCGTCGGCTACCTGCTCCCGGTCGCCGGCGACGGCGTTCACGTGGCGGAGCTCGCCGTCCATCCCGCCCACAGGCGGGCGGGACGGGCGACCCGCCTCCTCCGGGAGCTCCTCGCCCGCGCCGACGGTCGCGTCACGCTCCTCGTCGCCGCCGACAACGACGGCGCGAGGCGCCTGTACGAGTCGCTCGGCTTCCGCCCGACCGCGCGGCGACCTGATTTCTACGACGACGGCACGGACGCGATACTGCTGGCTCGCGAGCCGGCGGAATAGCGCACCCGCAGATCAGACCGACGTCGAGCGGTAGTGGCGGTAGGCCGGCCCCGCGAGGAGGAGGAGCCCGCCCAGCGCCGCCGTCCCGATCAACCACGGGTCGATCACCCCGTCGAGCCCGACCTCGGCGACGCGCCCGGCGGACGCGCCGGCGACGGTGCCGGCGACGGCCCACGGGAGCTCCCCCACCGCGCTCCCGAGGACGAACGGCCCGGCGCGGACGCCCGCGAGCCCGGCGGCGACGGAGACGGCGTCGGAGGGGAACGGGAGGAGCCGGGAGGCGGCGACCGAGCGGGTACCCCCGGCGACGGAGACGGCCCGCTCGCCGGCGCCGACGGCGCGATCGAGGAGGCCGTTGACGGCCGTCGAGATCCGGTCGCCGCCGGCGAGCGCGTCGCCCGCGTCGCGCCCGCGTCTGGCGAACAGATACGGCGGGACCGAGGTCGCCACCATCGCGGCGAGCGACAGCGGGATCGCCGACAGGCCCAGGCCGTAGCCGGCGACGACCGCCAACAGCGTCACCGGCCACGCGAGCAACGGACGAACGACCGCGAGCGCGGCCAGGATCGCGACGAGCCGCCACGGCTCGGCGGTGACCCACGCGATCCGGTCGAGCACGGCGCTCGGGGAGGAGAGGACGGCCGCGATCACCACCGCGGCGGCGACGAGGCCCCCGACGAGCGCGCGACGATTCACGGCCGTACTGGGGCCGTCAGGCGAATAAGCGCCGCGGTCGAGGCTCGCGGCGGCGACGAGTTCACGACGGCACCCCCGGGCGACGCGTCGGCCCCGGGACACCCGAGACGCTTAACAGCGACCGCGGCGAACCGCGGCCGACGTGCCCCCGGACGACGACACGCCCGCCCGAACTCGCGAGGAGACGGTCGCGCTCGGCGTGGAGCTGCTGGAGCACCTCGAGGACGACGAGCTCCCGCTCCCCGAGCTGATCGACCGGCTGGAGACGGTGACGACGAGCCCCGCGGTCACCCGCGAGGTGCTCGACGAGGCCGAACGCCGCGGGGTCATCGACCGCGAGGACGCGGTCGTTCGCGTCCACGGCTCCGGGTTCGTCCGGTTCGACTCGCAGGTGATCCGTCGGGAGGGAGACTTCTCGTGTCGTCGCTGCGGCGCGGGGATCACGACCGGCCACTTCGTCAGACTCGACGCGGGGGAACTCGGGCCGTTCGGATCCTCGTGTATCCGGAAGGTGACCGGGCGCGAGGAGTGAACGACCGGGACGACGGCAGTCAACGGCCGCGGCGCAGTTCCTCGATCAGCTGCTCGACGAGCTCCGTCTGGCGTTCGATCTGCTCGCCCTGGCGCTCGACGAGCTCCCTGAGGGCCGCCACTTCCTCGGCCACGTCGTCGGTGGGTTCGGCGGGCTCGAACCCCGAGTCGCCGAAGCCGTCGCGCTCGGCCGCCTCGGCTCCGGCGGCGTCGGCGTCGACGGCCCCCGGATCGGCCGCGTCGACCGCGTCGGCGTCCCTGTGCATCCCCGTCGCGGCCGCGGTCCCCGCGGCGCCGGCCGTCCCCGACTGTTCGCTCGCCCCGGCCGCGGCGTCCGCGCTCGGCTCGGCGGCCTCCTCGTCGGCGAGCGGCTCCTCGCGGGTGCCGGCGTCGGTGTCGACCTCCGCGGGCTCGGCCGACAGCGGGTCGGGGCCGCCGCCGAAGTCGGTCCGGTCGACCGACTCGTCGGCGTCGTCCTCGCCGTCGGCGGCCGCCGCGAGCGCGCGGAACTCCTCCAGCGAGTCCACGTCGTAGTGGGCCAACAGCGCGTTCGTGAGGCGCTCTTTGATCGCTCGGGCGCTGTCGCTGGGCGCCTTGAACCGCTCCTGGCGCCCGTTGACGGTGAGCACCAGCGTGGTGGCGACGCTCCCCTCCTCGAAGGTGAGGTCGGTCACGTCGTCGTAGTGGAACTCCTCGTAGTCGTCGTCCCAGACGGCCGCGCCGATGTGCTTGACCAGCCGTGCGGAGGTGACGACGAGCGTGAGCTCCGAGAAGCGGAAGGTGCGCTCGACGGTCTCGCCCGGGTCGGTGATCCCGGACGCCGAGAGGACGCCCGCGAGCACGGGGTGGAGGACTTCGTCGAGGGAGCCGCGCGGCACGGAGAACGTGCGCTCGCCGTCGAGGCCGTACTCGAGGGTGAACTTCGCCTTCCGACGCGACTCGGAGACGGCCACGCGCTCGGCGTCGTGGGGGAGCTCATCGGTGGACTCGTCGGAGAGCAGCCCTTCCGCGCGGTAGATCAGCGTGCGGGTCGGGGTGACGAACAGTTCGTCGTCCCCGCCGAGGTGGACGCGGGCGACGGGGTCCTCATCGCCCAGCTCTCCCCGGACCAGTTCCGGCAGACTCATACCAGCGTTTCGCCCGCCCCGTGGCTTAAACCCGGCGGGTACGCCGGTCGCGCGGCGGAACGCCGTCGGCCCGAGGCGTCGCACGCGCGGGGCGCCGCCGCCGTGTGGTTCGGCGTGGCGCACCGGTTCGCGATGGGAAGCTTCAAGAGTGCGACCGCCCGACGACCACGTGAGCCGGGGTGGCTTAGCTGGACATAGCGCCGCACTCATAGGGTTTCGAGATTCGGTGCGGAACGCCTTGGAAGCCTCCGCCCCAACGGGGCCCGCCGAGCCTCGTACCTGGGCCATGCGGAGATCGTGGGTTCGGAGCCCACCCCCGGCATGCTTCTCGCGGAGCGAGGAACGAAGTGACGAGCGGAGGCTGAAGCATGCCGGAGTGATCGTGACGAACCCAGGATGGGTCGACGCGAGCGAAGCGAGCGTCGAGTAGACGGGGCGCGCCGTCCGAGCGTCGCGAGGACGGCCGTCCCGGCGTGGTTCGGAGCCCACCCCCGGCATACATTCGGACCGTTTGATGCCGAAATACGATACTCCACCAGAATGGAGTCCGTATAACCGAACGAATTATTCTCGATTTGCTGGCCTTCCGGTAAGTACGGACCAATCCTGAGTGAACCAACAAGAGATCGGGTGTTCAGGAGAACTGCGTTTCGAGCAACGTAGCGGCCGCATCCACGTCGAACATCTCGGACCCGAGGAAGATCGAAAGGGGAAGTTCACGACCCTCGTCCGCATACCGTTCCCGCCAGAGCTCCGCCAGCGACTTCAGGTCTGCCGCCCGAACCAATCGAATATCCGTTTCGGTCCGCATTTCCAACTGTAGCGCGTTCTCCGCTGCCTGTTCGGTGAACTCGGGTGCGATTATCAGAAACCACTCGACATCGTGTTGCTCGCCTTTCGTGTCGATGTAGTTCTTGATCTTGCTCCTGGTATCGCTGTCGAGTTTGAACGTTCCTCGTCTGCGCTTGTTGTCCCAGAGTAACCATCGGCCGTCCTGCTTGATCTCTCCGTCCGCCACGACACCGGACGCCTGCTGCCCTAGTTTGTTCGTGCCGGTCAGGTTGAACGCTTCCTCGAAGATCTCGGCGGTCGCATCCTCGAACAGGATGTCGAGTTTCTCATCGGGATTGTCCGCATCAACGAGATCCTGAAGCTGGGGTGGGACTTCCGTTATCGCTCCATTCGCTATCTCCTCGAACGCGTCCAAATACAGATCTACTGCCGGCTCGTTGTCATCGACGGTCTTCTGGGATTGTTCGAAGTATTCGATGATCGCTGACACCATTTCATCGGTCTTCCGCTTGTGCGCATCGAGTCCGTACCGCTCGACGATCGCTTTCAGATCGTCCTTGTCGACGACCGTTTTCAGCAGTTCGCTTGGGTATACGCCCGCATCGACGATGTTCTCTCTCCGCTTTTGATTCCGTCCGTAGTTCTTCGCTTCAATGTCGAACTTCTCGTTCGCTTCGACCAGGACGGATTGACGGTCGAACGGCTCCAACGTCTCCAGCATCTGGAGGAAGTTCCGGTCGGACATCTCATAGTAGAGCCACTCCTGTACGATCGGAACGTACTCGTCGGGAATGCCGGTGAGTTCCTCGGAATCCTCGCCGTTTACCTCATAGACCAGCGCCTGTTCCTGAAGCGACCACAGTCCCTTCTCGATGGTATCACGGGCATGTTCCGGCGTCTCGGATCTCGATACCTTGGGGAACCGGCCGATGGCCGAGAGCCGCTGGAAGAAGTCTAACCATGTGTAGTACTGATGTTTACTTTCTTGTGCTCGATTATGCAACTCAAAATAGCTGTACACCATGTGTAGTTCCGAGTCGTCTATTCTGTTCTCGTAGTCGACGGCAGCCTGTGCGAGATGGAGCAGGTCGTCAGTGTCGGGGAAGGAACGCTCATCCGACTCCTCGATCATGTCTCGTTGCCAGCCTTGTACAGCGTCCAGCAACCGTCCCTTTGTCATACTGTAGTCGGGTTGTTGAATCAGTTGACGAAGGATTCCGTAGCGGATGACGAGCGCCTGATAGGGAGAATCGTTGATGGCGTTCAGTCGCGGTGGTGTGAAGTCAGTGAGTTCCGATTGAACCCTGGTTTCATCTGCAAGTGCCGGCACATACCGGTTAAGATACTTTTCGCGATCGTCGAACCCGTCGTGCTTGAACGATTCCGGATCGAATCGATCCGTCTTGTGTTTCGTATCGTCCTTCAGGAACCGTTTTCGCTCGTAACTGTTCCAGTTCTTGTCGATGAGATCGGACAATTTCATTTACTATTCAGTATGACACACGTCAACACTTCAATTTATCTTGGGAAAAGTTAGATTGGACGGTAGATTGGACCAGTGCTAATCTGTCCAGGTCGGGTCTCTACTCTCAATTCGACAAGAATTCTGTCGTGAATCCACTGAGAATGCCCGGACTGTTGAAAGTAGCCGATGCTATGTACTCGAGGAATACGAGACGATCCCACCTATGAAGGGAACAGACGGAACAGCGTCCTGCCAACTACACCAGCAGCCTTACTCCGCCTCGTCGGCGTCCTCGTCCTCGGAGAGGTGCTCCCACACCTCCGCGCAGCCGCAGCCGTCCTCGAGATCGTCGAGATGAGAGGTGTCGACTTCTTCGTCGCCGTATCGGTCGTCGGTCGTCTGTTCTGCCATCACTACACTACAGATACCCCACTACCATAAGCCACGTCGCACGGTCAAGCGTGACCGACGCTCCCCGGTCGAGGATGTTGTTGCCGCTATTCGGGACGGCTGGATCGCGGCGATCCGAACGGAGGCGGGCGATCCCCGCCGCCGTCGGCGTCACCGGAACCGTCGGCCGTTGCGTCCGGCGACGGGGGTATGTCCGTCCACCGCCTCGATACCGTATGAGCGTCGCCCTCCGCGTGCTCGACGACGGCGCGTGGGTGTCCGTGAACGACGAACGCCGGGTCAGCGTCAGCGAACTGTGGCGCGTCGCCGGCGGCGACGATCCGGTGTGCGCCTGCGACTGCGCCGACTACGTCGTCGAGGGCTTCACCGACGTGGGCGTCGACGGCCGCACCGTGACGGCCGACGTGTACGGGCAGTGCATCCGGTGTGGACAGGCGGCGACCGTCCGGGGGCTCCCCGTCGGGCGGATCGTCGACGGCGAGTTCCGTTCCGTCGCGGGCGAGGCGGTCCGGTTCCCGGACGGCGCCCTCGGCGCGCCGGCGGCCTCGCAAGCGTTGCCGGTTCCCGACAGCGTCGGGGAGGATTGACGCGGAGGCGCGCTTTAGGGTCGTCGGGCGACTGTGTTCGTCCACGAATGCCCACGGACGTCGAAAACTGGAAATCGGAGGTGTACGGCAACGAGATCAGGGAGCACCTGATGGAGTTCGCCGAGGAGGGGTGGGAGTCGATCCCGGAGGACGAACACGACGCCTGGTTCGAGCGCTTCAAGTGGTGGGGGCTGTACCACCAGCGGAACGGCCAGGAGAGCTACTTCATGATGCGGATCGGGACGCCCAACGGCGTGCTGAAGCCGGGGCAGGTCGAGGTCGTCGCCGATATCGCCGACGAGTACGCCCGCGGCCCCGCCGAGAACCCCGAGTTCGGCGACGCGTACGTCGACTGGACGACCCGCCAGTCGATCCAGCTCCACTGGATCCGCCTGGAGGACGTGCCCGAGATCTTCGAGAAGCTGGAGGCGAACGGGCTGTCCACCCAACAGGCGTGTGGCGACTCCTGGCGCAACATCGTCGGCTGCCCCGTCGCCGGCAAGGACTCCAACGAGTTCGTCGACGCGCTGCCGGTCGCGATGGACCTCAACGAGACGTTCAAGGGCAACGACGAGCACTCGAACCTCCCCCGCAAGTGGAAGGTGAGCGTCACCGGTTGCGAGGAGGGCTGCGGCCAGGGCGACATCAACGACCTCGCGTTCGAGCCGGCCGAGAAGGACGGCGTCAAGGGGTTCAACGTCCGCGTCGGCGGCGGCCTCTCGCGCAACGAGCCGCGGCTCGCCCGTGACATCGACGTGTTCGTCCCGCCGGAGGACGCCGACGCGGTCGCGGGCGGCATCTCGGCGCTGTTTCGCGAGTACGGCGACCGCGAGGACCGCTACAACGCCCGGATGAAGTTCCTCACCGACGAGTGGGGGACCGAGAAGATCCGCGAGACGCTCCAGGAGGAGTTCGTCGACTTCGAGCTCCAGCACGCCGGCGAGGACCTGCGCGACGAGTACACGTACAACTCCGGCCGCAACGACGCGGGCCACCACGACCACGTCGGCGTCAACGAGCAGAACGACGGCGACTACTACGTCGGCCTGAACGTCCTGGTCGGCCGGATGGGCGCCGACGACACCCGAGAGCTCGCCCGCATCGCCGACGAATACGGCTCCGGCGAGGTCCGCGTCACCCAGCGCCAGAACGTCATCGTCACCGACGTGCCCGAGGAGGACCTCGACGCGCTGCTCGCCGAGGACCTGCTCGACACCTACGAGCCGGACCCGCACACGTTCATGCGCGGCTCCATCGCCTGCACGGGGACGGAGTTCTGCTCGCTGTCCATCGTCGAGACGAAGAACCGGCAGGTGCGGTACGCCCGCTGGCTCAAGGAGAACGTCGAGGTGCCCGACGGCGTCGAGGACTTCCACATCCACCTGTCGGGCTGCACCGCCTCCTGCGCGCAGCCGCAGATCGCCGACATCAGCCTCCGCGGCATGAAGACCCGCAAGGACGGCGAGCCGGTCGAGGCGCTCGACATCGGCCTCGGCGGCGGCCTCGGCGCCGAGCCGCGCTTCGCCGAGTGGGTCGAACAGCGCGTGCCCGCCGACGAGGTTCCCGGCGCGATCGCGAACCTCCTCGCCAACTTCGAGGAGCGCCGCGAGGGGGACGAGTCCTTCCGCGACTTCGTCGAGCGGACCGACGAGGAGACGCTCGCCGAGCTCGTCGAGCCCGAGGAGACCGCCTACGAGGACCCGTACATGCACAACACGAAGATGACGTGGTACCCGTACGCCGACGAGGACGACATGGACGCGTCGCCGGCGCCGGCGCGCGCCGACGGCAGCCCTATCCCGTCGGACGACTGAGGGCCGCCCATGCCCGACCGGCTCATCCGCGTCAACGCCTACACCACCTTCGACCTGCTCGACGGCCACGCCCGCGGCCACGGCTTCGAGGAGGAGGCCGTCGCCGTGTTGAACGTCACGGCGCCGCGGGAGAACCCCGACCACGTCACGCTCGAACTCGAACTCGACAACACCGGACTGACCGAACTCCCGGCCCACGCCGAGGGGGTAACCCTCTCGGCGGCCGAGGCGCGCGAGCTCGCCGACGAACTCGAGACGTACGCGGGCCGCGTCGAGGCGGCCCAGGACGACGAGTAGCCGCCCCGACGGCCGCGCGACGAACGGTCGACGCGCACGGCGTTCTCACCCCCGAGAGCCGGGGACGAACGCTTTTGTGACCCCGACGGCGAGTCGCCCCCATGTGGGTACGGGAGCGCGACGCCGTCGACTACCTGGGAATCTCCGCCGTGACGCTGATCGCGTGGGTCCACTTCCCGTACCGCTTCTTCGTGTACACGCAGATCCACTACGCGGCGTGGTGGCTCCAGCGGTGGATCGACCAGTCGCCCGCCGAGGTTATCGCGGTCGCCGTCGTCGTCGTCGCCGTCGCCGGCGGCGCACTCCTGGCCGGCATCGTTCGGTCGGCGTCGGCATAGCGGCAGCGGAGTGCGGGTTCTGCCGGATTGATGTCCCGTCGGCGAGGAGCGGTTCGCATGACCGACGACTCCGGCCTCGCGGGCCTGCGCGCGACCCTCCGCGAGCGCCCCGCCGGCCACTGGCTGTCGACGCCGTCGCCGCAGATCGCCGAACAGCTCGCGCTCACCGACGCCGACTTCGTCGTGATCGACACCGAACACGCGCCGACGGACACCGAGTCCGTGGAGGCGGCCGTCCGCGCGGTCGACGCAGCGAACGCCCGCGACGGTCCGGGCGGCACCGACGCCCGCGGCAACGACGACGCCGACGCCGAGCCGAACGCCGCCGGCGACACGAGGGACGCGAACGCCGCCGGCGACACGGCGGCCGTGGTCCGGGTCGCGTGGAACGACCACGTCCGGATCAAGCGCGTCCTCGACACCGGCGCGGCGGGCGTGATGGCGCCGCAGGTGAACACCCGCGAGGAGGCCGAGGAGTTCGTCGCGGCCGCGCGCTACCCGCCGGAGGGACGCCGCGGCGTCGCGGGCACGCGCGCGTCGGCGTACGGTCGCGACCTCGACGACTACTACGGGCGGGCGAACGACCGCGTCGCGACTATCGCCCAGATCGAGACCGAAACGGCGGTCGCGAACGCCGGCGACATCGCCGCCGTCGACGGGCTCGACGCGCTACTCGTCGGCCCGGCCGACCTCTCGGCGGACCTGAGCGTCTTCGGCGAGTACGACTCCGAGCGGTTCCTCGCGGCCGTCGAGCGGGTGCTCGCGGAGAGTTCGGTGCCGGTCGGCACGCTCGCGACCTCGCCCGCGGAGATCGACCGCTGGTCGGAGGTGGGGTACGACTACCAGATCGTCGGCGTCGACGCGGGGTACGTCGGCGCCGGCGCGGCGGCTGCGCTGGAGCGGTACGCCGCGGACGAGGAGGAGTGAGTCGGGGGCCGGATCAGACCGCGCGACCGGGTTCGCTCGTCCCGACCAGGTAGGTTCCGTAGGTGAGCAGTGCCGCCGCCGGGACCAGCGCCCAACTCGCGAGCGACCCGGACTGGGGGCCCAGGCTCGGGAAGAACAGCACGGTGCCGACGAGCATGAGAACCGCGCCGAGGACGACCGTTCGTTGCATGGGCGCCAATGGGATCTCGCCCGTACTAAGGGTTACTTTTCGGCCGGTCGCGACTGCGCCCGCCTCACTCCAGCGTCGGGTACCGACTGCGCCAGCCGCCTCACTCCAGCGCCGGGTCGCGCTCGCCGGCGGGCACCGCGACCTCGAGCCAGTTGTCGGTCGGCGGCAGCGGGCAGGCGAACGCGTCCGCGAACGCGCAGAAGGGCGTGTACGCGAGGTTGAAATCCAGCGTCACCTCGTCGATCCCGTCGAGGTCGCCGTCGGGGTGGAGGTCCATGTACCGGCCGCCGTCGTACGTCTGCTGGCCGGTCGTCTTGTCCCTGAACGGGAGGAACAGCGCCGCCGAGCCGTCCGCACGCAGCGCCGTGAGCGTCTCCTCGACCTCGCCGCCGCCGGCGCTCGGGAGCGTGAACGACAGCGTCGCGACGCGGTGGAACCGCTCGGCGGTACCGTTGCGAACCGTCAGCTCGACCGCGTCGGGGTCGTCGTGCACCTCCAGGGACGCCGTCACGCGGTAGGCGGGGTCGGGCTCGAAGTAGTCGAGGCCGTCGAAGTCGTCGCGCAGCGACGGATCGAGGGGGGACTGGGGGTCGCTCGCGAGGAACTCGTCCTTCTCGTCGCGCATCCCGCGGAGGCGAGCGAGCCACTCGTCGTCCGCGTCGCCGCCGCCGTCGCCGCCGTCGCCGCCGTCGCCGCCGTCTCCGGCGTCAGCCGCGGGCTCTGCATCCGTCGCCGTCCCCGACCCGTCGGGAGTCTCGTCGGTCATACCCGTCGGTAGCCGGCGACGAGGGTTCAATCCCGCGTTCCGCGGTCGGACGGCTCGCGATCTGCTGGGATCTGGGTGCACAAAGGGAGCTCGCGTTCGGTGTCGATGCGTCGGTCCGGCGACGGGGTCGCGGACGTTACCGGCGCGCGAGCAGCGCGGCGCCGACCAGCGCGATCAGGGCCGCGGCGATCCCGAAGCCGGGACCGCTCGTCTCGGTGGGCTCGTCGGTCGCGGCGGTCGTCGCGGGCTCGTCCGACTCGGTCGCCGTCGCGGTGGCGGTCGCCGTCGCCGTCGGGGTGGCCGTCTCGGTTTCCTCGACGGTCACGTACGCGGTGTCGCCGATGGGCTGGCCGTTGTCGTTCGTGTACGGCGCGTCGGCGGAGGCGTTGAACGACTCGTCGCCGTCGTCGGCGCGGACCTCGGCCACGGCGACCTGGCTGCGCGAGAACTCGGGCGAGACCTCGAGGGTCACGTCCTCGTGGGTGCCGTTGTCCAGGTACTCGGAGACGCCGACGATGCCGCCGGAGGCGTTGTAGACGACGACGAAGCCGCCCTCGGGCAGCGTCGCCTCGGCGACGGTCACCGACTCGGCGCCGGTCTGGTCGTCGACGCTCACGTCGGCGGTGGCGTTGGCCGTCTGTGCGGTCGCGGTGCCGGCGGCGAGGCCGCCCGCGAGGGCGACGGCGCCGACCAGCACGGAGAGCAATACGAGCGCGGGGATCGTGGATCGTGCGTTCATGTGTAGGGAGGGCCCTCGGCGTCGGTGACGCCGGAGCTGACTCGCGATTCACGGCTCACACGAAAGAGTCCGTCGCTCCCGAACGCGAAAAGTTGGCATACGGCGTGGGGATCGGTGACGATATTCCGTGGCGGACGTGAGTCCCGTCGTCGGTCGATCACGGGGCCGTGCGTGGGTCGGCCGCCGTCCCGTCGAGGGGCGTCGGGCTTTTCCCGACCGCCCACCCGCGTTCGGACGTGCTCACCTGCGACGCCTGCGGCCGGACCGCCGAGTCGGGCCAACGGTGTGACGACTGCGGCGAGCCGCTGTGGTTCGACACCGACCCCGACGGGGTCGCGTGGCCCGACCGCGACGGCGTGTGGGCGTTCGGCGACCTCCTCCCGGTCGAGCCGCCCCCGGGCGGGCTCGCGGCGGCCGCCGGCGCGACGCCGCTGGTTCGCGCGCCGGGGCTCGACGCGGACGGCGCCCGCGTCCACGTGAAGATCGAGGGAACGAACCCGACCGGCTCGTTCAAGGACCGCGGCAGCGCCGTCGGCGTCGCCGCGGTCGCCGGGGACGACGCCCCCGACGCCGTCGGGACGGTCTCCCACGGGAACATGGCCGTCTCGATGGCGGCCCACGCCGCGGGCGCGGGCCTCGAGTGCGTCGTGCTCGTCCCCGCGGACATCTCCGCGGCGCGGCTCCGACGGATCGCCGCGTACGACCCGCGGATCGTCCGCGTCGACGGCGACTACGGCCGCCTGTATCACGACGCGCTCGCGCTCGGCCCCGAGGCGGGGATCGCGTTCGTCAACTCCGACTCGCCGCTGCGCGTCGCCGGCCAGAAGACGACCGTTCTGGAGGTCCTGCGGGCGTTCGCGACCGGCGAGGCCGGCGCTGGCGGCGGTGGCGGCGAGGCCGGCGCTGGCGGCGGTGGCGGCGAAGCCGGCGGTGGCGGCGGGGGCGAGCGCGGGACCCCCGAGGCCGCCCTCGACGCGCCCGACGCCGTCGTCATGCCGATCAGCAGCGGCGGCCACGCCAGCGCCGCCTGGAAGGCGGTCCGCGAGGCGACCGCGGCGGGACTGATCGACGACCCGCCGCGGCTGTACTTCGTCCAGGCGGCCGCGTGCGCGCCGGTCGCGGCGGCGTTCGAGCGCGGCGACGACGCGGTGACCAGGCTCGAGCGCGGGGAGGTCGGCGAGACGGTCGCCTACTCCATCGCCAACCCCGACCCGCCGAGCGGGACGCGCGCGCTGGCGGCCGCCCGCGCCACCGACGGCGCGGTGCTCGCCGTCGACGACGGCGCGATCCACGCGGCCCGACGCGACCTGGTCGCCGCCGGGATCCGCGTCGAGCCCGCGTCGGCGACGCCGCTGGCGGGACTCCGGCGGCTCCGCGAGCGCGGCGCGGTCGACGCGGGCGAACACGTCGTCCTCGTCGCCACCGGCGCCGGATACGGCGGGGACGACCGCGGGACGGAGGCGCCGGCCGCCGAGACGGTCGCCCGCGGCGACCTGGCGGGCGCTCTCGGGGTCGACGACGGGTGAAAAACGGGGGAACGAAGCGTCTAGAGGAAGTCCTCGATGTGGTCGGCGACCTCGTTGGGCGTGTCGCCGACGGGGACGCCCGCGTCGTTGAGCGCGCCGATCTTCGACTCGGCGGTGCCGGTGCCCGAGCCGGAGACGATGGCGCCGGCGTGGCCCATGCGCTTGCCCGGCGGGGCGGTGCGGCCGGCGATGAAGCCGGCGACGGGCGTGTCCATGTTCTCGGCGATGTAGCGGGCGGCCTGCTCCTCGTCCTCGCCGCCGATCTCGCCGCACATCACGACCGCCTTCGTGTCGGGGTCGGCCTCGAAGGCTTCGAGGGCGTCGACGAAGGAGGTGCCGATGATCGGGTCGCCGCCGATGCCGATGGCGGTGGTCTGGCCGATGCCGCGCTCGGTCAGGTTCGAGACGACCTGGTAGGTGAGGGTGCCCGAGCGGGAGACGAGCCCCACGTCGCCGGACTCGAAGATGTTGCCCGGGAGGATGCCCAGCTTCGCCTCGCCGGGGGTGATGATCCCGGGGCAGTTGGGGCCGAGCAGGCGCGTGTCGACCTCCGAGAGGCGCTTGTTCACCTTCGCCATGTCCTGGGTCGGGATGCCCTCCGTGATGGCGACGACGAGGTCGAGGTCGGTGTCGAGCGCCTCGAAGACGGCGTCGCCGGCGAACGCCGGCGGGACGAACACGACGGAGGCGTCGGCGTCCTCGGCGTCGACGGCCTCGTCGACGGTGTCGTAGACGGGGACGCCGGCGACCTCCTGGCCGCCCTTGCCGGGCACCGCGCCCGCGACGACGTTCGTGCCGTACTCCAGCATCTGTTCGGTGTGGAACTTCCCTTCCCCGCCCGTGATGCCCTGCACCACGACGCGAGTGTCGTCGTCGACGAAGATACTCATTGGGTCACCTCCTCCGCGTTCTTGACCGCACGCTGAACCGCGTCCTCGAGCGTTCCCTCGACCTGCACGAGGTCCTCGTTGAGGATCTCCATCCCCTCTTCGGCGTTCGTCCCCGCCAGGCGGACGACCACCGGCTTGGGGATCTCGTCGAACCCTTCGAGCGCCTCGTTGATCCCCTTGGCGACCTCGTCGCCGCGGGTGATCCCGCCGAAGATGTTGAAGACGACCGAGTCGACGTTCTCGTCGGAGAACACCATGTCCAGCGCCTGCGTGACGCGCTCGGCCTTGGCGCCGCCGCCGATGTCGAGGAAGTTGGCGGGCGCGCCGCCGTAGTAGTCCACGAGGTCGAGCGTCGTCATCACGAGCCCGGCGCCGTTGCCGATGATGCCGACGTTGCCCGACAGGCGGACGTAGTCGAAGCCGTACTCGTTGGCCTTCGCCTCCAGCTCGTCGCCGGCGGCCTCGTCCTCCATCTCGGCGAGGTCGGGCTGGCGGAACAGCGCGTCCTCGTCGATGTTCATCACCGCGTCCGCGGCGACGACCTCCCGGTCCGAGGTGATCATGACGGGGTTGATCTCGATCTCGGAGGCGTCCTTCGACTCGTACAGGTCGTACAGCGTCGAGAGGATCGAGGCCACGTCCATCGCCACGTCGCGCGGGATGCCGGCCTCGAAGACGACCTTCCGGGCCTGATAGGAGTGCAGGCCGAAGGCGGGGTCGATGTGCTCGCGGGCGATCTTCTCTGGCGTCTCCTCGGCGACCGACTCGATGTCGACGCCGCCCTCGGTGGAGACCATCGCGACGGGCTCGCCCTCGCCGCGGTCCATCGTGATGCCCACGTACAGCTCGTTCTCGAAGTCGACGCCGGCCTCGACGAGGACCGTGTCGACGGTGTAGCCCTTGAGGTCCATCCCCAGGATGGACTCGGCGGCCTCGCGCGCCTCCTCGGCGCTCGTGGCGATCTCGATGCCCCCAGCCTTCCCACGTCCGCCGACGTGGACCTGCGCCTTGATGGCCGCCGGGTAGCCGATCTCGTCGACCGCGTCCATGACCTCCTCGACGGTGGACGCGAGCCGCGAGTCCGGGGTCGGGATCCCGGCGTCGGCGAAGACCTGCTTCGCCTGATACTCGTGAAGTCTCATGCGTGTGGATAGCAGCCACTCGGGGGGTTAAATCCCGCCGATTCCGGTCGCACTCGCGGCGACGCCCGTGTCCGTCCTCGCGGCGGTGTCCGGGGCCGGCCCGCCCGGTTCAGCGACCGTCGGCTCACCCGGCGGTCGCCTGGCCGACCGCGGCGAGCACGAGTCCGACGGCCGCCGCGAGGCCGGACCACTGCACGAGCGGACTGAGCGCGAACTCGTTACAGCCGTCGGTGTACCGCACCGTCGGCGGCATCCCCTCGACCGCGACGAGCGCGTACTCCGCCAGGCGCCGCGGCCCCGGACAGAACACCTCGGTGCCGCCCCACGCGACCCCGAACGCCACCGCCGAGACGAGACACGCGAACAGCCCGACCGCGAACGTCGTCGCGCCGAGGCGCCGGAGGGACATATCCGACGGCTACCGCGGCGGACGGTTTCACTCCACCGGTCGCCGGCGGCCGCGTCGCCTCCGTCGCCGCGGTGAGCGCGGTTCCGCCGCCGCCCGGAGTTAAGTCACCTCGGGGGGAGTACCGACCATGCGCGCGGTCCGATACCACGAACACGGCGACGAATCGGTGCTCCAGGTGGACGAGGTCGACCGGCCGGATCCGGCCCCCGACGAGGTGCTCGTCGAGGTCGCAGCGGCGGGGGTCAATCCGGTCGACACCTACTTCCGCGAGGGCTCCTACGAGCCGTACGGCCTGCCCGCGATCCCCGGCGTCGACGCCGCCGGAACGGCCGTCGAGGTCGGCGAGGCGGTCGAGGGGATCGAGGAGGGCGACAACGTGTTCGCGACCGGCCTGTCGGGGGCGATGCCCGGCGGCTACGCCGAGTTCGTCGCCGTCCCGGACGACCGGATCGCGGTGTTGCCCGACGGCGCCGACCTCGTCGCCGCCGGCGGCGCGGGCGTCGCCGCCGTCACGGCGTGGCGGGCGCTCGTCCAGCACGCGAACCTGCGTCCGGCCGAGACGGTCCTGATCCACGGCGGCTCCGGCGGCGTCGGCCACGCCGCCGTGCAGGTCGCCGCCGCGACCGGCGCGCACGTGACCGCCACCGCCGCGGAGGGGTACCACGACGACGTGGCGGCGCTCGGCGCCGACGCGGTGCTCGACTACAACCGCGACGACCTCGCGGAGGCGGTCGTCGACGCCGCCGACGGCGACGGCGTCGACGTGATCTTAGACCACCGGCTCGACCAGTATCTCGGCTTCGACGCCGAGGTCGCCGCCCAGGGGTGCCGGGTCGTCGGCATCGGCGAGAACGACCCCGCGATCGGGTTCCCCCAGTCGTCGGCCGCCCGCGGCAAGGACCTGAACCTCCAGCTCATGTCGATGTTCAACACGCCGAGCCTCGCGGACGCGCTCGCGGACGTGGCGTCGCTGTGGGGCGATGACATCGCGATTCGGGTCGCCCACAGCTACGACCTGGAGGGCGCCGCGGAGGCCCAGCGCGCCGTGCTGGAGGACAGCTTCCTCGGGAAGCTGGTGATCGAGCCGTAACGGAGGCCGCCGCGCTCTCGGAGTTCTCGGCGGGCCCGCTGCTCGCCGGTGCTCGACTGTCCGCGCGGCGGCGTGCCGCTCACCCGCCCTCGAACGCCGCCGCGAACACCGTGCGCTGGCACGTCCGGAGATGTCGGTGAAGCGTCGACCGCGCGATGTCGAGCGAGGAAGCCACCTCCTCTGCGGTCGCGTCGCGGGGCCACTCGAAGTAGCCGGCGTGGTATGCCGCCGACAGCGCCGCCCGCTGACGGTCGCTGAGGGAGTCGATCGGCGCAACCGCGGTGGCCGATCCGTCTGTCCCCGCCCGGGTCATCTGCCGTCGCTTCACCAACCTGACATCGGGGTACGTCTCGCGCATGGCGTCGATCACCCTGCGCGCGTCCGTGCTCGGGGAGAGCCGGACCGTCAGCCGGTAGTCCCCGTCCTCGATGACGGCGTCCTCGATCGACCCGCCGTGGGACGCGATCGCAGACAGCACCGGCAGGTCGGCGACGGAGAGTTCGAACCGCAGACCGTCGTCGGCGGAGCGGACACGGAGGTCCTGATACAGCGAATGCGAGTCGACGAGCGTCTCCAGCGTCTCGACGCCCGCGGCCGTCGTCCGGCCGAAGACGACGAACTCGTCGTCCCCCAGCGGGACCGCGTCGTCGAACCGGAACGGGTCGGGAGCGGCGTCGATCCCGGTCGGGGCGAACACGTCCTCGACGAGGAACGACAGCTCGACGACCTCGTCGCCCAACAGCGCCCGTTTGCGCTCGACGGCCGCGATCGCGTGGCCGACCACCTGGCCCAGTTTCCCGATCACCTCCCGTTCGCGCCCGACGAACGCCTCGCGACGCTCGGTGTACACGTTCAACACCCCGTAGACGGTTCCGCCGTGAACGATCGGGATCGCCGCCGACGAGCGGTAGCCGTAGGTCTCGACCTGGTCCGCCCACGGCTCCTGGCGCGGGTCGGCGGCGGCGTGGTCGGTCGTCTGGATCGTCCGCGTACGATACGCCCGACCGGTCGGCCCCTGCCCGTGCTCGTCGTCGGGGTCGATCGAGACCCAGGTCCCGTCGAGATACCCCTCGACGCCGGCCTCCGCTCGTGGGAGTATCTCCCGGCTCGCGGCGTCGGCGTCGCCGATCCACGCGAACAGATACGACTCGGAGGCGGCGAGGCGTTCGCAGACGGCGGTCTCGATCTCCGCGCGCGTCGATCGGTCGATCACCGCCTCGGTGATGTCGCGGACGACCCGGCTGACGCTGTCGAGCGCGACGAGCTGATCGCGTTGCCGGTCGAGTTCCCGCTCGTGGCGCGCCCGGTCGATCGACGACGCGAGCACGTTCGCGACAGCCCGAACGAACGCGGCGTCGTGGTCCGATCGGGTCGCCGGCTCGGTGTCGTGGGTTCCGAGGATCCCCCACGGCGACTCCGGCGGTCCGATCACCGTGGAGATCCCGCTGCGAACGCCGTGGGACGTGAGCAGTTCGGGGGCGTCGAAGCGGCTCTCCTCGCGGAAGTCCTCCACGACGACCGGCTCCGAGGTGCACAGCGTGTACGCCGCCTGGGAGCCGTCCTCGAGGGCCGACACCGTCGCCGACCCCACGACGCCGTCGTCCCAGCCGACTCCCTGTCGCACGCGCAGTTCCCCGGACTCGTCGTCCAGATCCAGCACCGTGCAGTAGTCGTTGTCGAGGGTCTCCGCGACGACGCGCGCGGCCGTCGCGAACAGGTCGTCGAGGTCGTCGGCCTCGAGCGCGTGCCGGCCGAGGGCGGCGACGGCCTCCTGCTGGCGGACCCGCTCCTCGAGCTCCCGCTGGTACTCGACGCGCTCGGTCACCGCCTGGGACATCCCCAGCGCCTCGAACACCTCGCCGTCGTCGTCGCGGACGGGGTAGAAGTGAAAGCGGTACACGTGGTCGTCGATCGCGGCCTCGTATTCGGACGCCTCGCCGTCGAGCGCCCGCTCGTACCCCGGGACCACCGCGTCGGCGACCTCGTCCGGCAGCGCCTCCCGGAGCGGCTCGCCGACGAGCGCGTCGGGCGTCACGTCCGTCTCGCCCTCGAGCGTCCCGCCGAAGGTCGTGTAGCGCATGTCGCGGTCGACGAGCGCGAGCACGCCGTTCGGGAACTGCTCGACGAGCGTCCGGTACTGGTGGCGCGTCGCCCCGCGGTCCGACTCGATACTCTCGATCGTCCCCGACCGCTCGGCCGCCCTGTCGGCGTCCGAGCGTGGCCCCTCGGGCGCCGGCGGACGCCACCAGACCCGGCCGCCGGATCCGACCTTCTTGGTCTCGAGGTGACCGGCCTCGGCGAGGCGGCGGAGCCGGTCGTACGCCGCCCGTCGCCCGACGCCGGTTCGGTTCGCGACCTCGCTCGCCGTCAACGGGTGCCCCCGTCCCGGGAACGACGCCAACGTCTCGCGCTGGACCTCCGAGAGCGGCTGCGGTCCCATATCGCACATCCCTCGATCCGAAGGGCTCTCAAGGTTCCGCCGGCGGAACACGCTGGTCGGTGAACTGGTAACCAATCGTGGGTACTCGTCGTCTCGTGAGTACGAAACGGACACTATCGGGCCGGTTGCCGCCCGCTCACGACCGACGTGTGTTGCCCGGGCGCTTACGCTCCGGGGGACCCTCCCTCGGACTATGCCCGCAGACGACGTGCTCCGCGGCCCGAGTGACCAGTCGGAGAGTCTCGACGAGCCGATCGGACGGTACCCGTCGACGGCGGCGCTTCCGGAGGACGAGCGGCACCGGGTGCTGGCGTCCGAGCGGCGGCGACACGTGCTGGGGATCGCGGCCGCGCGACCCGCGCCGATCCCCCTCGAGGCGCTCGCGGCCGCGGTCGTCGCCCGCGAGGACGCCGACCCGGCCGACGACGAGACGCGCGAACACGCCGTGATCTCGCTGCACCACGTTCACCTGCCGCTGCTGGACGATCACGGCGTGGTGGAGTACGACCCGAACGAACGGGAGCTCCTCGCGTAAGGACACGGAACGACCGGGTGGCGGAGAACGGCGACGAGACGGACGGCCGGCGACGTGAGTTCCCTCCCCGAACGGTCAGTTCTTCTTCGCGCGGACGGTCTTCCCGCGGCGCACCATGTCCTCGCAGTGGGGGCACGCGCGGGGCTGGGTGACGCCCTCGGGTTCGAACACTTTCACGTACCGTTCGGTGACGAACGATTGGCAGTTCTGGCAGGTGGGCATACAACCCCGGCGGGGCACCTCGAATAAACGAATTACGGTCGACGGACCCCGGGTCATGCGGTGGCACGTTCCGGTCGCCCGCGGTCCGCCGACTCCGAACGCACGCTATCGCCGCAGTCGGACCGTCGTTCCGTCCTCGCCGTCCGTCACCTCGACGAGGCCGTCGTCCGCCAGGTCGCCGACGAGCCCGCGGAGCCAGTCCTCGCTCCCCTCGCCGTCGCCCTCGGGGCTGTAGTCGACCCGGATGCGCGGGCCGAGTTCGCCGAGCGTCAACTCGTCGTGGTTCCCGAGCGCGCGTACGACCTTCCCGCGGAACTGCCGACGGCTCCCCTCGAAGCTCGGCTGCTCGGGCACGTCCGGCGCGGTGAAATCGCCCGTCTCGTAGGCGCGACACCACCGTCGCCACGGGCAGCCCGCCTCGTCACAACGCGGGGACTGTCCGCAGGCGACGCCGCCCAGCTCCATGATCGCGTTGTTCCAGACGCGCGATTCCCCCTCGGGCATCAGCGCGGACGCGGCCCCCTCGAACTCCGCGTCCTCGTCGGGGACGCCGAACGCGCGGTGGAGCACCCGCTTCACGTTCGTGTCGACCACCGCGTCGCCGTTGTCGAAGGCGAACGACGCGACCGCGTTGGCGGTGTAGGGCCCGACGCCCATCAGCTCCTGGAGCTCGTCGGGCTCGGTCGGGAACTCCCCGCCGTACTCGTCGCGGACCTGCGTGGCCGCCTCGTGGAGGTACTTCGCGCGGTTGTTGTAGCCCAGCGAGTGGTTCGACCAGAAGGAGACCACCTCGCCGCGCTCGGCGGCCGCGAGGTCCTCGGCCGCGGGCCACCGGTCGAGGAAGTCGGCGTACGCCTCCTCGACCCGCGAGAGCTGCGTCTGCTGGCTCATCACCTCCGAGACGAGGATCCGGTAGGGGTCGTCGGTGCGTCGCCACGGGAAGTCGCGGTGATCGTCTTCGTACCACTCGATCAGCGCCTCCCGCGCCGCGTCGGGGTCGTCGGGGAGGTGTGCACTCATTACCGGAACGGGGGACCGCCGGGCGAAAAGCGCTGACGGTCCCGGGCGTCGGTCTGCGGAGGGGGTCGCGGTCGGCGGAGGGGGTCGCGGTCGGCCCCCGAAACGCCTTTGTGGCGATCCGTGCGTGCATCCGCCGATGCGACATGACCTGGTCCTCGCCTCGCTGCTGGCCGGAATCGGCGTCGCCGTCCTCCCCGGCGTCCTCGCGTTCTACCTCGCCGCCGGGCCGTCGGTGTGGCTGGCGACCGGCGCCGCCGTCGCGGCGCTCGGGCTGGCGGTCGCCTACACCGCCGACGAACGCGAGGACGGCGCCGACGGAGCCAACGGCGACACCGACGGTGCCGACGGCGACGCGGACGGCTCGGCTCCCCCGAGGGTGAACTGTCCGGAGTGCGGCGCCCGCGGCGTCGCGGACGGGTCGAGATGCGAGTACTGCGGCGCCGCGTTCGCGGAGTGAACCGACGGTCGGCCCGGATCGGACGGATCGAATCGGACGGGTCGACCCGGGCGAACCGAACCGGAGCGTAACGGGTTTCCGCCGGCCGCGACACCCACCCACCATGAGCCTCGACGACCTCGACGACGCGATCACCGCGGAGTACGGCGACCTCGACGACGAGATCGGGGTCGAACTGGACCGCGAGACGAAACACGAGCTGTCGCTGCTCGCGGCGGCGCTCGGGACCGACCGCGACGAACTCGTCCGGCGGGGGATCCACGCGCTGTTCCGGCGGACGCTCGACACCGGCGACCTCGACTTCCACCTCCGGCAGGCGTTCGACGTGACCTACGACGAGTACCTCTCGGGGATGACGTACGACGAGATGGCCGGCGGCGCCGGCGGCGGGGCGGGCGACTACCCCGAACGAAGCGACGAGCGGCGCTACCAGCAGTAGCGACGGAGGAAGGGGACGGACGGAACGGCGGCGGACGAGAAAGACGCAACGGCGCGGGCGCCGGAGCGGTTCGACCGTCTCAGTTCACGTCGCCGGCGGCATCGATCAGGAGGTCCGCACCCATCTCGATCTCCCGTTCGGTCACGTCCAGCGGCGGCAGGATCCGGATCACCGTCGAGCCGCACGCGAGCGTGAGCAGGCCCCGGCGCAGCGCCGCCTCCTGCACGTCGTCGCGGAGGTCCGCGGACTCGAACTCGACGGCGAGCATCAGGCCCTTCCCGCGCACGTCGGTCACGCCGTCGAGGGCCGCGTCGCGAACGATCTCCTTGAACTGCTCGCCGCGGACGACCGCGTTGTCGAGCAGGTCGTACTCGTCGATGGCGCGCAGCGTGAACACGCCCTGGGCCGAGGCGACGATGTCGCCGGCGCCCCACGTCGACGAGAGCCGTGCGCGCTCGTCGGGGAAGGTGTCCTCGTTCGCGATCGTGGCGCCGACGCGCATCCCCTTCGCGCCGGTGATCACGTCCGGCTCGATCGGGTAGTGGTCCGACCCCCAGAACTCGCCGGTGCGACCCATCCCCGACTGGATCTCGTCGGCGACGAGGGGGATGTCGTGTTCGGCGGCGAGGTCGGCGACCTCCGCCATGAACGGCTCGGAGGGGAAGCGGTAGCCGCCCTCGCCCTGGATCGGCTCCATGATGATGTAGGAAGTCTCCTCGGGGTCGACGTGCCCCGTCTTCGGGTCGAGCTTCTCCCGCAGCAGCGACGTGTCGCCGTCGTCGACGAAGAAGCCGCACGAACACGTCTCGGGCGAACACGCGCGGTCGTCACAGAAGGGCACGTCGTGGATCCCGGGAACCTCGGGGAAGTCCCGGCGGTACACCGACTTCGAGCGGTTGAGCGAGAGCGCACCGAGCGTCCGCCCGTGGAACGCGCCGTCGAAGGTGACGCCGTACTTGCCGCCGCCGGAGGCGTCGTAGCAGACCTTGATCGCGTTCTCGACGGCCTCGGCGCCGGAGTTCGAGAGGAAGACGGTGTCGAGCCCGTAGCGGTCCGTGCGGTCGACGAGTTCGTGCATCAGGTCGGCGGGGCCGGGAAGCGCCGACTCCCCGGGATCGGCGCCGTCGGAGACGTAGAAGTCCTGCCCGGCGATCTTCGTCGGGTCGACCATGTCGAACTCGGCCATTCGGTCCGTGATCTTCGGGTTGTTGTAGCCGAGCGGCGCGGCGGCGACGTGGGAGGTGAAATCCAGCAGGACGTTCCCGTCCACGTCGGTGCAGAACGGCCCCTCGGCCTCGGCGGTGATGTCCCACACGAAGTCGTACACGTACGTCGACGTCGCGGCGACGTCCCGGTGGTAGGCGGCCCACTCGCGGGCGCGAGCGCCAGGCATCTCGGTGACGCTCACCTCGGCCGTGTCTCGGTCCATGCCGGTGGATGCGGACGGTAGATGATAAAACAGTGGTTCACTTGATACTGGTCCGGATCTGGACGGAGATCTTGTGGCAAATCCAATGCCGGGCGGTCGCGGGCGGCACGCGCTGTCGCCGGTCGCACGCGCGGCCGCGGACTGTTCACGCCATCGTCGCCGCGAGGGCGACGACCGCGGCGCCTGCGACGATCGCGAGGCTGTAGGCGGCCACGCGGCGCACGAACGCCCGCGGGCCGGCGAACGCCAGGGCGGCCTTCACCGCGACGCTGGAGACGGTCGCGAGCAGGACGGCGACGCTCGCGGCCTCGGCGCCGACGGTGCCCCCGCGGTACAACAGCACCGCCGAGGTGGTCGCGCCGGCCGAGGAGACCAGCCCCGAGACGGCCGCCGACGCGTACAGCCCGGCGGTGCCGAAGCGGGCCTGCGCGAGGCTGCTGGCGGCGAGGATGACGAGGAACGCCGCGCCGAACGCCAGCGCGTTGCGGAGCGAGAACGGCGACTCGATGGCGAGGTCGACCCGGGTACGCCAGTCGGCCGTCGCCGCCGCCACCGCGACGGCCCCGAGCGCGAGCGCGCCCAGCGGTGCGGCGACGCCCAGCAGGACGGGCGCGTCGCCGCCGACGGTGAACGCGACGGCGATCGCGAGGTTGCGCAGCGCCATCGCCGCGTCCGCCAACAGCACGCCGGCGACGGCGTACGACACCGACTCCGCCCGGTCGGTCGCGTGATCGAGCATCGTCCCGACGACCGCCGTCGAGGAGGCGAGCCCGCCCAGGAACCCGGTGACGGCGATGCCGCGGCCGCCGTAGGTGCGCACCAGCGCGTAGTTCACCATCCCGATGCCCGCGACGGTGACGACCATGAGCCACGCGACCCGCGGCTCCAGCGGGACGCCGAGCACGACCCGTTCGCCCGCCGGCAACACCGGATAGACGACGAACGCGAGGACGGCGAACTCGGTCATCGAGCGCAACTCCGTGCGCGAGAGGTCGCCCGCGAACGAGTGTAGCTCCCGCTTCAACACCAGCAGCGCGGCCGACACCACCGCGACCGTCACGCCCTCCACGACGGCGCCGACGGCGACGAGCGCCCCGACGCCGTACGCCGCCAGCAACGAGACCGACGTCGTGAGCGACAGCGACCCGTCGGCGCCGGTCCGAAGGCCGCTGACCGCCAGCAACACCCCCTGCACGATGACGAGGATCCCGCCGACCGCCAGCAGCGCGCCGCCGACGTCTGTCTCGATCGCCAGGTGCGTGAACACCGCGGCGACGAGGCTCGTCAGCGAGAACGTCCGGATCCCGGCGGACTTCTCGGACCACTCGCGCTCCAGTCCGAGGAACAGCCCCAGCGCCGCCGCCAGCGCCAGCCGGACGACCGGCAGCGACAGCGGATCCCCGACGACGCCCTCCGCACCCGTCGCGATCATGGCCTCAATATTACTCTATAGCGGTATATACTTCTTCGGGCGGGCCGGCCGCGAGCGCCCGCCGCTCCCGGGACGTGCGCTCCCGCGACACGCTTTTGTCGGCGGACGGAGGGGACAGGGTATGGCGCTCTCCGATGTCGACTGGTCGCGAACGGCGTGGTGGGGCATCGGCGCGGTGCTGGGAGCGGCGCTCACGTTCGTGGTGTATTCGTTCGTCGGGACGTTCGTGTTCGGGGTGTTCATCTACTACGCGACGCGCCCCGTCTACAACCGGATCCGCAAGCGGATCCCGCAGCCGAGCGTCGCCGCCGCGGTCGCCATCTTCGCCATGGTGCTGCCGGCACTGCTGCTCGCGGGCTATGCCCTGCTGATCGTCGCCAACCAGATCCGGGAGCTCGACATCGCGGGGAACGGCTACCTCGAACAGCTCCCGTTCACCCAGGACACCCTCGACATGCTGACCGACCCGTCGCAGGTCGCGGCGATCGACTGGCAGCAGTACGTCACGCTCGACACGATCGGCGGGGCGTTGAACTCGTTGGCGCAGGCGGCCGACACCGTCGCGTTCGTCGGGACCGGCGCGGTCCACCTGTTCGTCATGCTCGCGCTCGCGTTCTATCTGCTTCGCGACGGCGGACGGCTCGGCCGGTATCTCGTCCGATTCACCGACCAGGCGGGGATCGTCGACGCCTACGGGCTCGCGGTCGACCGCGACCTGAAGTCGATCTTCTTCGGAAACATCCTCAACGCGATCGTCACCGGCACGATCGGCGTGATCGTCTACTCGGTGCTCAACGTGTTCGCGCCCGAGGGCGGCGCCATCCCCGCGGCCGCGCTGGTCGGACTGATCGCGGGCGTCGCGAGCCTGATCCCGATCGTCGGGATGAAGCTCGTGTACGTCCCGGTCACGGCGTTCATGGCGGTTCGAGCGGTGGCGAACGATGTCACCGGAGGGCTGGCGTTCGTTGGCGTGTTCGCGCTCGCGTCGCTGGTCGTCGTCGACACGATCCCCGACCTCGTGTTGCGGCCGTACGTCTCCGGGCGCTCGCTCCACGTCGGGGCGGTGATGCTCGCGTACACCCTCGGCCCGCTGCTGTTCGGCTGGTACGGGATCTTCCTCATGCCGATCCTGCTCGTGTTGCTCGTGCACTTCGTCCGGATCGTCCTCCCGGAACTGCTCGCCGGGGAGCCGCTCCGGCCGTACGCGGTCGACCCCACACACCTCACCGCAGAGGGGCCGTCAGTCGTTCCCACGAAGTCGGACCCGGCCGCCGTCGAGGACGGCGGCGGGACCGAGGAGTCCCCCTCTCAGGACCGACAGCCGCCGGCGGAGGGGACCGACGAGGAGTGACTCGGCTATGGACGGGGAGAGGAGCGCGGGGGAAGAGAGAATCCGGCGAGGAGAGAACCCGGCGAGGAGAACATCGACGAACGGACCCCGACCGGGGAGCTCGACGGGGAGCGACCGGGCCGGCGCTCACTCGAGGTCGACGTAGCGCCCCTCCCACTCGCGGCGGGCCTCGATCTCCCGGCGCCCGCGTCGCGTGAGCGTGTAGAAGTTGGTTCGTTGGTCGCGTTGCCCCTTCTCGACGAGTCCCTTCTCGACGAGCGTGTCGAGGTTCGGGTACAGTCTCCCGTGGTGGATCTCCTTCTCGTAGTAGTCCTCGAGCTCCGCTTTGATCGCCAGCCCGTGCGGCTCCTCTTGCCCAGCGATCACGTACAACAGGTCACGCTGGAACCCGGTCAGGTCGTACATCGGTAATGTCCGGGAAACTGTTATTGTCGGACCGAAATAAACGTGCCGACGACCGGAACCGTCGTGTCCGCTCGTGAGGCGGGACGCTTCCGTCTCCCGTCGAGACTTCGGTAGTGTAGATGAACGGATACGTCGTTGCTCCTATCAGCGATCGAAGACGGGATGAACCCCGGATGCCGGCCGGCGATCCGGGCGAACCCGTACCGCCTCGCCGCCCGCACGACCGCCGTCGCGTCCGTTCCACGCGAACCCTTACGGCCGACTGGTTTTTCACCGCTCCCGACGAGTACCGTGATATGCCCGAAGAAGTGCTGTTCAAATCCGAGACCCGCCAGGACCGCAGCGAGATCGCCGCCCACCTCCGCGAGGTCGCCGCGAAGCTCGACGCCGACGGGGAGCTCACGCTGGCCGGCGGCGGCGAGTCGCTCACGATGGCGGTGCCCGCGACCGCGACGTTCGAGGTGAAGGCCGAACGGGAGACCGGCTCGGGGCCGGACGAGCTGAGCGTCGAGTTCGAGATCGAGTGGGACGAGGGCGCCGACGTGGATGCCGCCGACTCGGGGTTCTCCGTCGAGTGAGGCCGGTCCCGGTCATCGGCCGACGGATACGGCGACGGCTCGCGGCGTTGTCTCGCGGGCTCCGAGAACGAACGGGGGCGCGCCGCGGAAACACCCGCGGCGCGCCGCCCGGATCGGTCCCCGCTGACGCTTCGGCCCTCCAGACGAAGCGTCACCGATCGATACCGGCGGTACGGCGATAAAACTACCGGGCGGATCGATCTCTCACATGTGCTCCTCCTCGAGTACCCACCCGAGCGCGCGTTTGTAGTGGGTGAACAGCTCCCTGACGCCCTCGTGGCGCATCTCCTCGGAGTCCAACTGCTCGGCGAGATACTCGTACTGCTCTCTGATCTCCGCCTCGTCGCGCATGCCCGACCGTACGGTCACCGGCGACTTGAACGCGGGGGCGACACGGGCACCGACCGCGGAACCGTCGCGGCTGATCCTCCGGGGGAGCACGTGCGGGAGTCGGCGCCGGCGGCGACGAAACCGCCCGGGGCGTCGACGGCGGAGGTCGCAGACGGAACCGGCGGAGCGAAGGAACCGGAAGAACCGTCGATCCGGGAACGCGTCGGTTACGCGCCGAGGGCGGCCGGTGCCGGTGCGCTCAGCGACTCGCTCTCGGAGTCGTCCGACCCGGTCTGGTTGTCGACGAACTCGTCGTAGGTGCCCTGGTCGACGACGATGACGGTGAAGTACATGTTGGAGTGGGCGACGCCGCAGTACTCGGTGCAGTACCCCTGGTAGGTTCCGGTCTCCTGAGCGACGGTCTTGATCGTGATCTCCTGTCCGGGCACGGCGTCCTGCTTGAGTCCGAGCGCGGGCACGCTGAAGCCGTGGATCACGTCGTCAGAGGCCGTGGTGAAGAACAGGTCCTGCCCCTCGGGGACCACTATCACCGGCCCCTCGACCCCCTCGGCTTGTGGCACCACCGACGTGTCGATGTCGCTCGCGGTCAGTTCGCTGATGTTCGACGTCTGGTAGTTCATCCGCCAGTTCCACTGGTAGGCGACGGCCTCGACGTGGACGTCGCCGTCGGCGGCGTCGATCTCCTCGGGGCCGCCCGTGTAGGTCACGTCGGGGTTCGCCAGCACGCCGTAGGAGGCGACGCCGACGAACAGGAGGATGATCGCCGTCGCGACCGTCCACGTGATCTCGAGGCGCCGGTTCTCTCGGGTCGGCGCCGGCTCGTCGTTGTCCTTGAACTTCAGGACGGTGTAGATGAGAATGACCTCGACGAGCAACGTGATCGGGAGCGCGACGTACAACAGGTCCTCGTTCAGCCCGTTGATCAGCTCCGCCGTCGTCGATGCCTGTGCCGCGACCGGCGTCGCGAACAGCATCAACCCGGCAAGCCCGACCAGCAGGCTCCCCAGTCGCGTACGCGTCATTACAACCGCGGTTGGCGCAGGCCACGTAAATACCTACTGTTGTCGCTCGAAACACCGGATGGCGGGACCGTGTTCCGCGACTCGACCCGAACATCTTCCCGCCGATGAGCGCGCGCTCGCCGCGGCGATTCCGGCGGGTCGAGCCCGAAAAGCGCGGGGTTGATATGCGGCGGGTCGCAAGGTCGGATAGTGATATCGAAGCGGTTCCCGCCGCTGCTCGCGGCCGGCGCGATGGGGGTGTACCTGCTGCTCGTGGTGGGTGCGACCACCGCCGTCACCGACGCGGCCACGGCCTGTACGGCGTGGCCGGCGTGCGGTGACGGGTTCGCGCTTCCGACGGCGGAGGCCGGCTGGGTCGCGCTCGGCCACCGCGCGCTCGCGGCCGTCGTCGGCGTGCTCGTGCTCGCCACCGGCGTCGCCGCCTGGCGGGCCCGCCCGAGCCGTCGCGTCGCCGGAGCGCTCGCGGCATCGTTCCTCCTGTATCCCGTCCAGTCGTTGTTGGGGGCGTACGTCGCGACCGGCGGCCGCGAGACGCTCGCGGTCGTCGCGGGGGTTCCGGTGACGCTGTCGGTCGTCCACCTCGCCGGGGGCCTGGCCGTGTTCTTCGGGCTGCTCGCGGCGCTCGCGTGGGAGTTGGAGAACCGCACGGGCGACCCGGACGACGAGCCCGCGATCGGTGCCGACGGCCCGGCCCTCGCGGACGAGCCCCTCGACCCCGGGCCGCGCCCCGAGATCCCGTCGTGGCGGGAGGACCCGGTCCGGCGCGCCCGTCTCACGGCGGCGGCGTACTTCCGGCTCATGAAGCCGCGGCTGATGTGGCTGCTGTGTCTGGTCGCCAGCGCGGCGATGGCGCTGGCGGGCGGACCGGGCCTTTCGGTGCCGGTCGTCGCGGCGACGCTCGTCGGCGGGGCGCTCTCGATCGGCGCCTCGGGCACGTTCAACCACGTGTTCGAACGCGACATCGACCGCCGGATGCAGCGCACGAGCGACCGCCCGCTGGCGGTCGATCTGGTGTCGGTGCGCAACGCGGTCGCCTTCGGGCTGCTGCTCACGGTCGTCTCGGTCGGCCTGTTCGCGTGGGTGAACGTCCTCGCGGCCGTCCTCGGGTTCGTCGCGATCGTGTTCTACTCGGTCGTGTACACGCTCGTGCTGAAACCCAACACCGTCCAGAACACCGTCATCGGCGGCGCCGCCGGCGCGCTCCCCGCGCTCATCGGGTGGGCGGCCGTGACCGGCGAGATCGGCGTCGGCGGGCTCGCGCTCGCGACGCTCATCTTCCTGTGGACGCCGGCGCACTTCTACAACCTCGCGCTCGCGTACAAGGACGACTACGAGCGCGGCGGCTTCCCGATGATGCCCGTCGTGCGCGGGGAGACGGCGACGCGGCGCCACATCGTCTGGTACTTCGGCGCGACGTCGGCGGTCGCGGCCGGGATGGTCGGCCTCGGCCGGCTGGACTGGCTGTACGCGCTCGCCGGCGCCGTCGTCGGCGCCGTGTTCCTGTGGGCGATCGTCCGCCTCCACTACGAGCGCGACGAGTCAGCGGCGTTCCGCGCGTTCCACGCGTCGAACGCCTACCTCGGCGTCGTCCTGCTCGCCGTCGTCGTCGACGCGCTCGCGCTGTGACCGCGCTGACTTCACGCTGACCCCACATCCATGAGCACGAACACGTCCACGTCCTCGGGTATCGTCCCGTCGGTCACCCGTCGCGACCTGTTGATCGCGGCGCTCGTCGCCAACGTCGAGCTCGCGGCCGTCGTCGGGTACTTCGCGCTCACGAACGCGACCCTCTCCTCGCCGCTGTTCACGCTGTACGGGCTGATCTGGGTGAACGTCGCGCTCGTCGTGTTCGCGCGCTACCGCCCGCCCCGTGGCGACGCCCGGAGCCGCCGCCGCGCGCTCGCGGTCGCCGGCGGCTACGCACTGCTGCTGGCGGTCTTCGGCGGCGTCCTCGGCGTAGCGCCGCCGCGGACGACGCCGGGCGTGGAACTGGCGTTGCTCCCGCCGGGGTGGGGGCCGGCGCTCGTCGTCAACGCCGGCGTCGCCGCCGCGGTGGTGATCCCCGCGAAGGTGCTCGGCTACGCCGCGCTGGCGTACCTCCTGTACGGCACCGTCGTCGACGCCGCGAGCGCGGGGGTGGCGGGCGTGCTCGGGCTGTTCTCGTGTGTCTCCTGCTCGCTGCCGATCCTCGTCGGCGCGGCCACCGCCGTCGTCGGCGGCGGGGGGTTCGTCGTCGCGGCCGTCGGGGGCATCGGCTACGGCCCCTCGACGCTCGTGTTCGTCGTCACGGTCGGCCTGCTGTGGTGGCGCCCCGAGTTCGACCTGCTCCGGTAGAGATCGCTCGTCCGTAAAATAACTTACTCCGGTTACTTTCCGGTGGGATGCAAGCGCTAGTGGTTATATTCCGGCGGTGCGTGGTCCGCACATGGCGCGTCTCTCGCTCCCGCGGTCGCCGCTCCAGCACAGGCGGCGAGCGATCGTCAAGACGCTGTGCTACCGGGCGGTGATGGTCACGATCACGGTCGTCGTCGCGTGGGCGGTCGTCGGCGACGTGAGCGACGCGGTGAACATCGGCGTCGTCGCGAACGTCGTGAAGACGGCGACGTACTACGTCTACGAACGGCTGTGGGACCGGATCTCCTGGGGCGTCGTCGAGGCTGCGTGACCGGCGCCCGCGCCATCGCCGCCGGGCGAATGGGTTCGGATCGGCGTCCGGCCCGGGAACGGTCACTGGGTGGGGCCGCGGACGGCCGACTGCGTCGGACTTACCTCGCGGGCGTCCCTACGGGGAGAGGTATGACGCAAGTCGAGATCGAATACTGCGTACCGTGCGGGATGCTGGAGCGCGCACAGGACGTACAGGCGGCGATCCTCGAGGAGTTCGGGCTGGACGTCGAGGCGGTGTCGCTGGTCACCGGCGACGGCGGGATCTTCGAGGTGCGCGCCGACGGCGAGGTGGTGTTCGACAAGGAGTCCGACGAGTTCGATGTCGACGCCATCGTCGACGCCGTCGGGAGTCGCGTCGGCGCGACAGCCTGAGTCGGCCGCGAGGGACCGATCTCGGGGTCAGTCGGCTCGGAGCCGCGCGAACAGGTGCGTCCACGACCCGCCGTCGTCGTCGGCGACGGTGTCGCCGAGGACTCGCTCGTCGGTCACGCGGAACCCGGCCTCCCGGAGCTGCGCGCGGGTCGTGTCGAGCCCCGGGAACGACCACGTCATCGTCGCCCCCGAGCCGAGCCAGTCGGGGTTCGCGCCCGCCCACCCGTCCTCGTCGGTCGCGGCCGTGAGGTAGAGCCGGCCGCCGGGCCGGAGCACCCGGGCGAACTCCCCGAACACGGCCGGGTGCTCGGACACCGGCACGTGGATCACGGAGTGAAGCGCCGTCGCCGCGTCCGCGACGTTCGACGCGACCGGGAGCCTGGTGAGATCCCCACGGACGAGGGCGGCGTCGGTCCGCTCGCGGGCGAGATCGAGCATCGACGCAGAGAGGTCGACGCCGACGCCCTCCACGCCGGCGGGAAGACGGTTCAACACCGGCGTCCCCTGCCCGCACCCGGCGTCGAGGAGCCGGTCGCCCGCCGAGAGGTCGGCGAGGAACGACTCGACGAGCGGACGCTCCGGGGCCTCGGTGCCGTCGCCGTCGTCGCCGCGCTCGTCGCGATACGCCGCCGCCATCGCGTCGTAGCCGTCGCGTACCGTCGTCCGCTGGGCGTGCGGGTCCGGCGGCGGTGAGGGCTCGTCGGTCATACCGACCCGCTCGGCGGGCACGCCCAAGAACGTGTTCCGACAGTGCTACTCGATGCCACGCCGCCGACGGGACGACGATCGGGGCCTCCGGCGGCCGGTCGTCGGCTCGGCGGCGATCGGCCCCGGTATTGAAGTCGATACGTTCGGCGACGGAATTATATCCGGAGCACCGACAACCGAGCGGGTATGACGGGGGGACCGATCGAGCCGTGGGCGTCGGCGTCGACGCCGAGGGACGCCGTCCACGACGCGCTCGCGGGCGAACTCGGCGGGTTCCTCGCGCTCGGGGCGACCCTCTCGCCGGTCGGGGTGCTCCGGGCGTGCCACGAGTGGCTCGTCGCGCTCGGGGTCGACCCGGCGAGCGCGGCCGCGGTCGTCGTCATCGTCGCGCTCGCGCGCTGGGCCGTCGGCGTTTCGCTGTTCGCGACACGCACGGTCGAGTGGTAGCCCCCGAACCGCGAACCCGATCTCACGGGGACGCCTTCGGCACCCTTACTTCCGCGAGGCTCGGACCCGACGTCATGAACGACGCGACGGTCGTCCGCGCCGTCGACGCGCGCAAGTCCTACGACGGGACGGTCGCGCTCGACGGCGTCTCGCTCGACGTACACGAGGGCGAGGTGTTCGGGCTCATCGGCCCGAACGGCGCGGGGAAGACGACGCTCGTGCGCGCGCTCACGGGCACCGCGAGCGCCGAGGGAACGCTCGAACTGTTCGGCGACCCCGCCGGCGACTCCGACCGCTCGCGCGTCGGCCTGCTCCCGCAGGAGTTCGGCCCGCCCGAGCGGCTCACCGCCCGCGAGCTCGTCGCCTACTACGCCGGCCTGTACGACGAGTCCCGACCCGTCGGCGACGTGCTCGACGACGTGGGACTCGCGGACGACGCCGACGCCGACACCTGGTACGAGAACCTCTCCGGTGGACAGAAACGCCGCGCGTGCGTCGCCACGGCGCTGGTGAACGACCCGGACGTGCTGTTCCTCGACGAGCCGACGACCGGCATCGACCCGGCCGGCCGGCGCGCGCTGTGGGGGCTCATCGAGTCGCTCGCCGACGGCGGCGTCACCGTGTTCCTGACGAGCCACTCCATGGAGGAGGTCGAGCGGCTCGCCGACCGCGTCGGCCTGCTTCGCGACGGGGAACTCGTCGCCGTCGGCACGCCCGCGGAGCTGGTGGCCGACCACGGCGGGCCCGCGCGCCTCGTCGTCGCCGGACCCGTGGTCGAGGCGGGCGCGGAGCCGCTTCGGGAGGTCGGCTTCACGGTCGAGGTCGGCGCCGACGAGCTCGTCCTCGGCGACGTGTCGCCCGCCGACCTGGCTGACGCGGTGGCCGCGCTCGCCGAGGCCGGGGTCGGCTACGAGTCGCTCACGTGGACCGAGCCGACGCTGGAGGACGTGTACCTCCGGCTGACCGGCGAGGAGTTCGAGGGGGCGGCCACGCCCGGAGCCAGCGCGGTCGAGGGGACGGGCGCCGACGACGCGGCCGCCGCGGGAGAGGAGGCAGCGGGCGGCGCCGCCGGCGACGCCGACCCGGCAGCGACCGCGGAGGCCGACCGATGAGCCTCGTCGGGCGCGTCCGCGCGGAGACGCTGGCGGCGACGCGGTCGTTCCTCCGCCGCCGGACGGCGGTGTTCTTCACGTTCTTCTTCCCGCTGTTGCTCGTGCTCATCTTCGGCGTCCTCGTGCGCACCCAGCCGGGCGGGGGCGGGCTGTTCTCCCGGCCGGACGCCTACTACCTGCCGGGGTATCTCGCGACCGTCGTCCTGTTCACGCCGCTGTCGCGGGTCGGCTCGGAGATCGCCCGCCACCGCGACGGTCACCGCTTCGAGAAGCTGGCGACGACGCCGTTGACGCGCGCCGAGTGGCTGCTGGCGCACACGCTCGTCAACGTCGGCGTCATCGGCGCCGCCTCGCTGCTCGTGTTCGGACTGGTCGTCCTCGTGACCGGCGCGGAGATCCCGCTTTCGGTGGACCTGCTCCTGCTCGTCCCGTTCGTCGTCGTCGGGGTCGTGCTGTTCTGCGGCGTCGGGGCGATGCTCGGGCGGGTATCGGACACGCAGGACGGCGTCATCGCCGCCTCGAACTCGGTGGCGTTGCCGCTGCTGTTCCTCTCGGACACGTTCGTCTCCCCCGAGTTGCTTCCGGAGTGGTTCCTCCCGGTCGTGAACCTCTCGCCGCTCACGTACTTCTCCCGGGGTGTCCGCGCGGTGACGTTCGCGGTGCCCGACGGCGCCGGACTGTCGAGACTGGGGGCGACGGCGAACCTCGCGATCCTCGCCGCGCTGGCCCTCGTCGCGTTCGCCGTCGGCGCGGTCGCGGTGCCGCGCGGGGAGTAGTCGATCCAGGCTCTCGGTCACGATCCGACCGACTCGATCGTCCGCGCCTCGACGATCCGCGCGTCGCCGTCGACCACGATAGAGAGGTGGTCGCCGTCGTACGCGAAGTGGCCGCGGACTCGGATCGGGTCGGAGTCGACCGAGTCGACGGCCCAGTCGATCCGGTCGGTCCACAGGTACTCCGACCAGATGTCGACCCCGCGGGCCGCGAAGAACGCCTGCACCGGCTCCTCGATGCGCAGCGCGGCCGCGAGATTCGCGTAGACGAACCACGAACACGCCTCGCAGACGACGTGGACGAGCGCGTCGTCGTCGATCATCCCGGTCTCCTCCCAGTGGTCGGCCTCGAACCGGAGGTCGGATACGGCGGTCCCGCCGCAGTACGGGCAGATGCCACGGAGCATGGAGCCGTAGTCGCGGAGGGCCCGCTCGTGCATCGCGTCGAGCAGCGACTCCGGATCCGCGGGGTCGACGTGTCGCGCGTCGACCGGGTAGCGGAACTGGATCTCGCCGCAGTCCGCACAGCCGACGTGCCCCCGGCCCTCCTCGTACCACGCCCTGCGGTCGCCGCCGCAGGTCCGGCACTCACCCGGGACGTCGAACGGTTCGACGGCGACGCCGCCCTCCGACTGATGGGCGATGACGGCCTGATACGCCCGGATCCCCGCGAGCGTCAGGCTGTACCCGGTTTCGGTCTCCTCGACGAACTCGCCGAGCAACTGCTTGAGATGGTAGGTAAACTTCCCGCTGTCCTCGACGCCAGTCCGCTCCCGCAGGTCGGTGAACGCGAGCGACGCGTACCCGTCCTCGCCGCTGGCGTCGCCGAGCGCCGTGATGATACGCAACCTGATCTCGTCGGACAACAGCTCGAACGTGCGGCGCGACGGGTGCTCGTCTCGACTCACGCTCCGACGAGTTCCCCGAGGGATAAAGGAATTGTCGTGAGGACAGGACCTGCATCCGACGCGGCGACGGCCGGTCGACCGACTCGGCGAGGGCGATGGGTCGCGTCCGACTACCCGACAGGCACGCTTCTCTCGGTTCCCGGGCGCTCGGCCAGTTCGACCTCGACGGCAGGCTCGCCGACCTCGCCCTCGCGGCGGACGGTCACCTCGTTCGGGGCTCGGTCCCGCAACCCCCGGCTTTATTCTCCGCCGCGAAGTTCACTCGCGTATGAGTTCCACGGACGCGTTCACAACGATGCGGGAGTCGGGGGTCGTCGCGGTGCTGCGCGGCGCGGAGCCGGAAACCGTCGTCGACACCGCCGAGGCGCTCGTCGCCGGCGGCGTCACCGCCCTGGAGGTCACCGCCGACACCGCCGGCGCGACCGACATGATCGCCACGCTCTCGGCGGAACTGGGCGACGACGCGCTCGTCGGCGCGGGCACCGTCCTCGACAGCGAGACCGCCCGCGCGGCCGTCGCCGCCGGCGCGGAGTTCGTCGTCTCCCCCTCCTTCGACGAGGGCGTCGTCGAGACGTGCAACCGCTACGGCGTGTTGTGCGCGCCGGGCGTGATGACGCCGACGGAGGCCGTCGAGGCGTCCGAGGCCGGCGCCGAGATGGTGAAGGTGTTCCCCGCCAAGACCGTCGGCCCCGACCACGTCGCCGCGATGAAGGGCCCGCTCGGGCAGCTGGAGATCATGCCCACCGGCGGCGTCTCCGCCGACAACGCCGGCGAGTACATCGAGGCGGGCGCCGTCTGCGTCGGCGCCGGGTCCGCGCTCGTCGACCGCGACCTCGTCGACGCCGGCGACTTCGACGCCATCACCGAGCGCGCCGAGCGGTTCCGCGCGGTGATCGAGGACGCCCGCGAGTAGACGGCGAAGGCTATTCGTCGCCGCCGGCCGTCGGGGCGGTCATGGGCGCCCCCGACGGCATCGTCTTCGTTCGGACCGCGAACCGCGAGCGCGTCGTCGACTGGTACCGCGAGGTCGTCGACGCGGACGTGTGGCTCGAACAGCCGGGCTGTACGATCCTCGAACGCGGCGGCTTCCGGTTCGGGTTCTGCGACGCCGGCGGCGACGCGGACGCCGCGACCGAGACAGAGGGTATCCTCACGTTCGTCTATCCGGACCGCGACGGCGTCGACCGGATGCACGACCGCGTCGGCGACGCCGCCCGCGAGGAGCCGCACGTGAACGAGCGCTACGACATCTACCAGTTCTTCGCCGACGACCCGGACGGCCGCACGGTGGAGTTCCAGACGTTCCTCCACGACCTGCCCGAGTGAGTCGACGGACGGCGACGTGTCCTTCCCCGGTGGGGGATCCGATCGGGATCCGTTCGGGATCCCCTCGTGAGCCCGTTCACCCGCCGACGCGCTCCCGGACCGTCGTGACCGGGACGGGCGACCGGCGGACCAGCGCGCGGGCCACGTCGCCGATGAGGAACTCCGCGAACGGCGACCGACCGTGCGCGCCGACGACGATCAGGTCCGCGCCGTACTCCTCGGCGACCGCGATAGTCATCTCGGAGACGCGGCCGACGGCGACGGCCGTCTCGATCGACGCGCCGTACTCCTCGGCGACCGCCTCGGCGTCCGCGAACAGGTCGGCGGCGTGCCCGCGGCGCTCGGTGAGCCAGTCCTCCCACTGTCCCGGGTGGTCGCCCCATCCGGCGGACGCCGTCTCGTCGGTGTGTTCGTCGACGACGTAGAGGACGGTGAGGGTGCTCGACGGGAACTCGGCGCAGGCGTATCGCAGCGCGTGGTCCGCCAGCGGCGACCCGTCGTACGGGATCAGGACGTGCTCGGGCATGGCCGGCGCTACGGCGGCCGCGGCCTAACTCGCCGCGACCGTTCCCATCCGGCCGGAAGCCGGTCGCGGTCACCCCTCGGCGCGCTCGCGGTGGACCGACTCCCCGTCGATCCAGTAGACGTACGTCTGGGTGAACCAGTCGGCGTGGAGGACCGTCGAGGTGGCGGTTGCGGTGCCGTCGCCGGCCGACTCGCCGCCGGTGTTCGAGTAGGCGGTGCAGGTGACGACCGCGCGCCAGGCGTCGCCCCGGCGATCGACGGCGTCGAGTTCGCACTCGGCGGACACCTCGCTCGTCTCGTCGTACCAGAGGCTGTTGTACACGAACCGGTACTCGTAGGTCCGGGCGAACGAGCCGACCGAGGACTCGTTCAGCGTCGGCGGGCGCTCGGGACGTTCCTTCGGTCCGTCGGGCCAGTCGATCGACGTTCCCGGGAGTTCGGTGTGCTCGCCGTCCGCGCCGGCGGTCGCCGAACCGCCCGGTTCGGTTCCCGGGGAGGTCGCGGCGTGACCGTCGGTTCGGCCGCCGGGCGCGCCGAGACAGCCGGCGGTCACCAACAGCAGCGCGATGCCACACGCCCGGAGGGGAGGGCCGCGGGGACGCATCGGGTCGACGATCCGGAGTGTCCGTCAAGTGTCTTCTGTCGGTGGCACGCAGCCGGATCCGGTCGGCGGTCACCTCGATCCCGGACGAGTAGCGGACGATCGGCTCCCCGGACGGGGGCTCGAAGTCGTCGGCCTCGAACAGGGCGTCGAGCCACCGCACCGACAGCAGGCGTCGCTGTATGAGGGCCGTAGGCGCGGCGTACGGAAGGGTCAAACGGCCCTTTGAGCGTACCGAACGGGTATGGGCCCCGCCGCGGTAGGGTGTCGCATGCGACGTGGCTCACTCGCGACGGTCTGTTGTGTCCTCCTCGTCGTCCTCGCGGGCTGTTCGGGCGCCGGCGGGGGCGCCGACGCCGGCGGCGACGGGGCGACGGGCGCGGAGATGCAGGCGGACGCGACCGCCGCCCCCCAGGCGACGCCGGGACCGGAGGGTGACGACGCCGCCGGCGGCGACGGCGCCGGCGCGAACGTGAACGCGCAGGTATCCGAGCGCCAACTGATCTACGAGGCGACCGTGCAGCTCCGGGTGGACGACTACGACGCCGCCCGCGCGGACCTGACGGCGATGGCCCGCGAGCGGGGCGGCTACGTCGGGAGCTCGCGGACGCAGGTCCGCGGCGAGGGCAACGAGACGTGGACGACCGGGCAGCTCGTGCTCCGCGTTCCCTCGGACAACTACTCGGCCGCGATGGAGGCGATCAACGGGACCGGCGAGGTCCGCTCGGTCGAGCAGTCCACGCGGGACGTGACCGAACAGATCGTCGACCTGGAGGCGCGCCTGGAGAGTCTCCGCGCGGAGCGCGACCGTCTCCGCGAGCTGTACGACCGGGCGAACGACACCGAGGACGTGCTCGCGGTCCAGCGCGAGCTCTCGGACGTGCAAACGGAGATCGAGCGCACCCAGGCGCGACTCCAGAGCCTCGAACGGCGCGTCGCCTACTCGACGATCACCGTCGAACTCCACGAGCCGCGGCCGGACTACGAGCCGCCGGAGCGAACCGCGTGGCACGAGACACCGCTGACCGAGGCGTTCCTGGAGTCCGTCAACGGCGTGATCGTCCTCGCGCGCGGCGGGGTCGTGCTCGCGGCGTACGCGCTGCCGTACCTACTCGTGCTCGCGGTGCCCGTGGTCGGGGTCGCGCTCGGGTATCGGAGCGCCCGCGGCCGGTTCGGCGACTGACGCCGTCGACCCGGGGTCCGCCCGATCGCGGGATCGTTCTCACTCGTCGAGCGACTCCCGAACTGCCTCCGGCAGCGCCTCCACCAGCGCCGTGAGGGTCTCCTCGTCGCCCGCGGCGACGTAGTAGCCGTCCACCGATGTCGAGACGACGCCGGCCTCGCTCGCGAGCAACTCGCCCGCCTCCTGTTCGAACGGGTCGGGATACGCGCAGACGATCCCGGCGATGCTCCCGCGGGCGAGCAGTCCCCAGTCGACGCAGGGCGACCACGTCTCAAGCACCCGCTTGCACTGCCCGGAGAGCGCGCGTCGGACGGCCTCGGCCTCCGCGCGCAGATCCCCGTCGCGGAGGGCCGGCAGTCCGACGACGAACGAGACGGTCGAGCGATCGAGGGGTCGGTCACGCGGCGTCGCCGTCACCTCCTCCCCGTTGACGGTCGCGCCCGCGCCGCGGACGGCGACGTAGCAGTCGTCGACCAGCGGCTCGTAGATCGCGGCGACGAGCGTCTCGTCGTCGGCCCGCGCCGCGACGGCGCTCGCGATCGACGGGTAGTCGATCGCGTAGTTGTTCGTCCCGTCGAGCGGGTCGACGACCCACTCGACGCGACCGTCGCCCGAGCGACCGGACTCCTCGCCGTGGAGCGAGTGCGTCGGGAACTCCTCGCGGATCCGCTCGAAGACCAGCTCCTCGGCGGCCTCGTCCGCCTCCGCCTTCACGTCGTCCGTGTGGTACTCGCCGACGGTGCCGCCGTCGCGGAAGCGCTCGGCGAGGTAGTCGCCGGCCGCGCGCACCGCCGCCTCCGCCGTCTCCGCGAGCGCGTCAGGCGTCGGCACGCCGGCGGCGTCCCAGACGTTCGCGGCATCTCGGCCGCCCGCCGCGTCCCGGTCGTCCGCGTCCGTCCGGCGGTCCGCGGCGTCCCGGCCGTCGGCGGCGCCGCGGTCGTCCTCGCGTCCGGTGCCGTCGTCCTCCTCGGTCATTGTCGACGATGGGTCGCTTCGGCGTTTCAACGCCTCGGTTCCCGTGGGCGATCCCGGCCGCGACGACGGATGCGGCCGCGACGACCGGATGACGAAGCTATTTCCGCCGCCCCACGGCACCAGGGTGCATGACGGAACTCCCGCTTTCCGCCTTCTACGACCTGACGCAGGTCGGCGAGGTCGCGGTCTCGCCGACGGGCGACCGGGTCGCCTTCACGACAACCGAGTACGACGCCGACGCCGACGAACCGGTCGGCTCGCTGTTCGTCGCGCCCGCCGACGGCTCCCGCGAGCCGCACCGGCTCACCCGCGTGTCGGGCGCCTCCGCCCCCGGGTGGTCGCCCGACGGCGACCGGCTGGCCTTCCTCGCCGCCCGCGACGAGGACGCCGAGCGCCGGGTCGGCCGCGACGACGGGAACGACGAGGACGGGGGCGACGAGAGCGACGACGACGCCTCGGCCGCCGGCGGGAACGGCGACGAGGAGCCGACCCAGCAAGTGTGGGCGTTCGACCTCGCGCTCGGCGGCGACGCGACCCAGATCACCGACTTCGAGGAGGGCGCCGAGGAGTTCGACTGGGGGCCCGACGGGGAGCGGCTCGTCGTCGCCGCGCGCGACCCGACGGACGCCGAGAAAGCCTATCTCGACGGGCGCAAGGAGGGCGAGCCGATCGAAACCGAGCGCCTCCAGCACAAGCTCGACGGCGTCGGCTACACCGACACCGTCCGAACCTACCTCCACGTCGTCGACGCCGACACGGGCGAGGCCGAGCGCCTCGACGACGCCCACGGCGGCGGCGCCTACCAGGAACTGTCGGGCCTCCAGCCCGACTGGGGCGCGACCGACCGCATCGCGTTCACCTCCTGTCGCGAGGACGACCCCGACGACACGCTCGTTCGCGACGTGTTCACGATCGCGCCCGACGGCACCGGGCTCCGGAAGCTCACTGACGGCGACCTCTCGGCGAACGCGCCCGCCTGGTCGCCCGACGGCGACCGCCTCGCGTTCCTCGGCGGCGACCCCGTGAACTGGTGCATCCCGACGCAGGTGTACCTGTACGAGGACGGCGAGTACGCGTCATTGACGGCGGATCTGGACCGGACGGTCGCCCGGGGCGGCGCGCCGGTCTGGGCCGACGACGGGACGCTGTACTGCCTGTTCGGCGACGAGGCCCGAACGCGGCTGATGCGCGTCGACGCCGAGCCCATCGCCGGCGACGCAGCGGCCGGCGACGCCGACGGCGGCCGCGCCGCCGAGCGCGTCTTCGAGGCGCAGGGCGACGGCCGCGCGATGGCCGGCTTCGACCTCTCGGCGGACGGCGAGCGCGCCGGCCTCGTCTTCTCGCACCCGAGCGACGGACAGGACGTGTACGCCCTCGATTCCGCCGACCTCGACGCCGACGAGGAGGACGAAGCCGAGTCGCTGACGCGGCTCTCCGAGGTCAACGCCGACCTCGTCGACGAGTACGCGATGCCCGAGTCGAGGCGGATCGAGTGGGACAGCGACGGCGAGGCCATCTCGGGGATCGTGTATCACGACCCCGACGTTGACCTCTCGGACGGCGATCACCCGCTCGTCGTCGCCATCCACGGCGGCCCGATCAGCTACGACGAGCCCGTGTTCAGCTTCGACCACGCGGCCCTGACGAGTCGCGGCTACGTCGTCCTCCGGCCGAACTACCGCGGCGGCTCCTCCTACGGCCGGGAGTTCGCCGAGGCGCTGCGCGGCCAGTGGGGCACCCACGAGGTGACCGACATCGCCAACGGCGTCGCCGACGTGATCGAGCGCGGCTGGGCCGACGAGGACCGGGTGTTCGGCTACGGCTTCTCCTACGGCGGCATCGCGCAGGGGTTCCTCGTCACGCAGGAGCCGGACCTCTTCACCGCCGCCGCGCCCGAGCACGGCATCTACGACCTGCGCTCGGCGTACGGCACCGACGACTCGCACGTCTGGATGGAGAACGAGTACGGCCTCCCGTGGGAGAACCCGGAGGGCATCGACGCGTCGTCGTCGATAACCGATATCGGCAACGTCGACACGCCCCTCCTGGTCACCGCCGGGCAGGAGGACTGGCGGTGCCCCCCGAGCCAGAGCGAGCAGCTGTACGTCGCCGCGAGGAAGCAGGGCGTCGACGCGCGTTTGGTCCTCTACGAGGACGAGCACCACGACATCGGCACGCCCGACCGCGCGATCCACCGGCTGGAGGAGCTGACCGCGTGGTACGCACGCCACGATCCCGCCGTCGACGACCCCGACGCGGACGACCCGCACGGGCGCGAGAACGGGGAGTAGTCGGGGCGTCGCCGTCGGACAGTTCTTTGCCGTTCGACGCGGATCGGACGCACATGGACTTCGAGGTGATTCAGGGCGACATCGCCGACCAGTCCGCCGACGCGCTGGTGAACGCCGCCGGCACGAGCCTCCGGATGGGCAGCGGCGTCGCCGGCGCGCTCCGCCGCACGGGGGGCGAGGAGCTGAACCGGGCCGCGATGGCGAAGGGACCCGTCGACCTGGGCGCCGTCGCCGTCACCGACGCGTTCGCGCTCGACGCCGACTACGTGATCCACGCGGCCGCGATGCCCCACTACGGCGACGGGAAGGCGACCGCCGAGAGCGTCCGCGACGCCACCCGCAACGCCCTCGCGGCCGCCGACGAGCGCGGCTGTGAGTCGCTGGTGATCCCGGCGCTCGGCTGCGGCGTCGCGGGGTTCGACCTCCGGGAGGGCGTCCGCCTCATCGCCGAGGAGATCCGCGCGTTCGACCCCGATTCGCTGCGGGACGTGCGGTTCATCGCGTACTCGGACGAGGAAGTCGAGACGGTGCGCGAGGCGGTCGGCGCCGACGGCTGACGCCGTCGCCCGCGCGGTCGAGTCGCTGTGGCGTCGTCGTCCGACGGTGTCGCCGCGACGACCGATCGCGTGAACGTTCCCGTTCCTGGCGGTTCGACCGAGCGTTCATGCTCCCGGAGCGCCAGCATTCGTCCGTGCCGGCGCTCACCGAACCGCTCGATGTCGGGGGCGTTACGCTCCCGAACCGGCTCTACCGCGCGCCGCTGCTCGAACACGCGGGCAACGGGCCGGACGCGGTCGAGGCGCTGATCGACGACCTGGAACCGGCCGCAGAGGCAGGGGCCGGGCTCGTCTGCCAGGGCGCCACCATCGTCCGCGAGGAAGGCGGCTGTGCCGCGCCGGGGATGACCCGCGTCCACGACCCGGACTTCGTCGCCGACCTCGAACGCCTCACCGACGCGATCCACGATCACGGCGGCCGGATCGCGATCCAGCTCGAACACGGCGGCCTGCGCTCGATGGAGACGTGGCACCACGGCTTCCGCGAGCGCAACCCGGACCTCGAACAGCTCGCCGTCTCCCGCCCGCCACGCCCCCTCCGCCTGCTCGACCGCCTCGGCTTCCTCCACTACGACGCGCGCGTCCTCACGACCGACGAATGTCACGAACTGGCCGCGGACTTCGGTCGCTCGGCCGCGGCCGCCGTCGACGCCGGCTACGACCTGATCCACCTCGCGGGCGCGAACATGGGCATCATCCACCAGTTCGCCTCGCCCTTTTACAACCGTCGCGACGACGAGTTCGGCGATCCCGCGCGCTTCTTCGAGACGGTGATCGCGGAGATCCGCGACCGCGCCGGCGACGTGCCCGTCATGACGAAGGTGCCCGCCGAGACCGGAGCGCCGCCGGGGATCGCCCCGACGCTGTCGGCCGACGACTGCGTCCGCCTGTGCGATCGGCTCGCCGACGCCGGCTACGACGCGCTCGTGCCCGTCAACGGCTCGGTGTTCTGGGACATGAGCGTGATCCGGGGCGCGTTCCCCGGTCGCTCGTGGCGCGACGAGCGCTTCCGCGAGGGGTACGTCGACGCGTTCGGGTCGCGCCCGCGTGCGGCGCTCGTCGCCGCCGCCAACTGGGCCGAGTCGCTGGTCTATTCGCGGGAACCGGCGTGGAACGCCGATCTCTGCCGCCGGGTCCGCGAGCGCGTCGACGTGCCGGTCCTCTGTGAGGGCGGGATCAGACGCCGGGAGACGATCGACCGACTGCTCGGCGATGCCTGCGACGCGGTCGGCATGGCCCGCCCGTTCTACGCGGAGCCCGGGTTGCCGGCGCGGCTGCTCCGCGAGGACGCGGCGGCGGACGGCGTCGCGGTCGCCTGCGAGGACTGCAACAACTGCGTCGTCCCGCAGGCGACCGGCGAGCCGGGGGTGTGCCGGACGCCGGCCGTGCTGCGGCGGGTCGGCGAGCGCCGGCGCGACGGCGAGTACGAGCCTGCCGGCGGTGCCGACGGCGGGGAGATCGACCGCGGGACCATCGACAGCGAGAGCGTCGACGGCGGGAGTGTCGGCGACGGGACCGACGCGGACGCCTGAGTCAGGACGAGAGCAACCAGTTACGCCGGGCGTCCGTGGCGACGTGCTCGCCTTCGGTCGGGTCACCTTCAGTCGGGCCCGCGGAGCGTCGAGGAGCCACGGTCGAGCGCGTCCCGCGCGGCGTCGCCCGCGACGCTCGCTGCCACGGTCGTGAGGACGAGCGCGACCGCCGGTGCCGCGGAGATCCACCACGTCAACGGGAAGAACTGGTCGAGCCCGCGGGCGGCGATCGCCCCCCAGGAGAGCAGGTCGAGGTCGGTGAGCTTCATGTACGCCAGCGCCGCCTCGACGAGGATGAGCGACGGCGCGCGGGCGAACGCGGCGACGACGACCGAGTCGGCGACGTTCGGGAGCACGTACCGCCGCAGTAGTCCCAGGCGGCCGGCCCCGGCGACCCGGCCCGCCTCGACGAACGACGACTCCGTGACGCGGATGGTCTCGCTGCGCACGAGCCGCGCGATGCTCCCCCAGCCCAGCAGCCCGAACGCGAGCACGAGCAGCCACAGGTGCCGGCCGTATACGTACGCGAGCAGGACGTAGACGACGAACGCCGGGACGGTCTCCTGCACGTCGACGTACCGCATCAGCACGTCGTCGACCCACCCGCGGGCGGTGCCGGCGGCGACGCCGACGGCGGTTCCGAGCGGGACGATGAGCGCGGCCGCGACGACGGCGACCTCCAGGCTGACCCGCGCACCGCGGACCAGCAACACGAGCACGTCGCGGCCGAACGGGTCGGTGCCAAGGGGGTGTGCGAGCGTCCCGTGGCATCGGTTCCCCACGACCGGCCCGAGACAGTCCGCGGCGACGAACGCGTCGACGGTGAACCCGACCGGGGGGAGGTAGGCGCGCGACGCGTCGCCGAGCGGCTCCGAGACGACGACCGGACCGAGGACGCCAACGGCGGCGAACACCGCGAGGTACGCGGCGGCGACCCCGGCGCCGGTTCGCTCGGCGAACGCCGCGCGGTACCGCTCCCGTCGGGCCGGGTCGCGCGCGAACGGCAGGACGACGAGTCGGACGACGCCCACCGACGCGAGCAGGAACAGCCAGTCGGTCGGCGACTGCTCGCCCGGGAGGCCGCCGCCGACGAGGTCGACCGCCGCCGCGGCCGCGAGGACGGCGCCGGCGAGAAGCGCGAGCGCGGTGTCGCGACGGCGGACGCCCTCAGTGTCACGCATCGACGGAGCGTCGCCTGCGCCCCACATAACGGTACCCGATACTGAACACGCGATTTCAGCATCGCTTTTGGGGCCGGCCGTCGAGTCGGCGGTCGTGTCCCTCCGTCGCCGGGTCCTCCGTCGGACCGCCTTCGCCGTGCTCACGGTCTATCTCGTCTGTTCGGTCTCGTTCCTGCTGGTGGCGGTCCCCGGCGACCCCAACACCGGGTCGGTCCGCCAGGCGGCCGCGATGGAGGCGACCGGGAACGAGTCCCAGCGCGCCGCCCAGATCGAATCGCAGGTGGAAGCGTACCGCGCCGCGAACAACCTCGATGAGCCGCTCCACCGGCGGTACATCCGCTGGCTCGTCGACATCTCGACGCTGAGCTGGGGCGAGGCGCGCAGCGCCCCCGGGAGCGTCACCGACGCCATCGCGCGGGCCGCGCCGTACACGCTCGTGTACCTCGTCCCGGGCTTCCTCGTGGGGGCCGCCCTCGGCGTCGCGAGCGGGGTGGGGTCCGCGCTCGCGGGCCGGCGACCGGTCGGCCGGCTCACGTCGACGGCCACCTACCTGCTGTCGGGCGTCCCGAACTTCTATCTCGCGGCGGTGCTGCTCGTCCTCGTCGGCTCGGCGTTCGGCTGGGACGCCACCGGCTGGGAACCGGGACCGTGGCCGGCGAAGTACTGGCTCCGCATGGCGCTGCCGGCCGCCGTGACGGCGACCGGGACGCTCGCGGCCGCCCACCGCCACGCGCGGGCGAACGCGCTCGCCCGCCGGACGGAGGACTACGTCGCGCACGTCACCGCCACGGGTGCGGGCCCGGTCGACACAGCCAGGCACCTGCTCCGCCCCGCCGCGGTGCCGCTGCTCACGCTGCTGTACGGCGACCTCCTCGCCGCGCTCGTCGTCACCGTCTACGTCGTCGAGTACGCGTTCGGCATCCCCGGGTTCGGCGCGCTGAGCTACGGCGCCATCCGGGCGCGGGACGTCCCGCTGGTGCTCGGCACCACGTTCGTCATCGTGCTCGTCGGCGTCGCCGGGTCGTGGGCCCAGGACGTGCTCCACGCGGTGCTCGACCCGCGTGTCCGCGAGGACGACTAGGTGTCCTCCTCCTCTGTTGACGACACGAGCCGCTTGCGCGCCGACGCGAACGCCGGCATGTCGACGCCGACCACCTCCGCGATGGCGTCGGCCGCGCCCAGCAGCCACTCGGCGCGCTCGATCCGCGACTCCAGGTCGCCGGGGCCGATGCGGTACGCCGCCACCAGCTCCTCGACGCTCGCGCCGTCGACCCACTCGGTCAGGACGCGGGCGGTCTTCACCGACTCCAGCCACCCCTCGAAGTCCTCGGCCTCCGTCATCCCGGTCGTCAGCTCCGCCGAGCGCGTGCGGGCGAACTGGTAGATCTCGGCGCGCTCGGCGTTGCCGAGGTAGGTGTCGACCATGTCGGGGGTGTCACAGACGATCTCGAACGCCGTCAGCTCAGTCACCGTCTCGGGGTCCATCCCCGCGACTGCCTCCAGTCCCTCGACGATCCGCACGCCTGTGTCGGGGGTGACGTACTGGCGCGACACCTGCTCGCCCAGCGGCGTCGCCTCGATCCCGGCGTCGTCGCCGGCATCCGTCGGGGCCAGCAGGCCGTCGTCGATGAGGCTCGCGATCGCGTCGCCGACGACCCCGCCGAGGTTCGGGTTCGACGTGCGCGACGCGTAGAAGGTTCCGCCGAGGGCGTCGAGCACCTCCGTCTGCGAGCCGGCGATCCCCGTGGCGACGAGCGCGAGCGTGTGCGTGCGTAGCGCCGCGGGATCCCGGAGCTTCGACTCGACCCGTTCGGGGTCGGCGGTGACGTACCGGTCCCACAGCCCCTCTCGTTCCTCCCTATCATCGGCCACGAGCACCGCCTCGCCGTACGGGTCGAGGTGCGGGCGGCCCGCCCGTCCACACATCTGGTGGACCTCCAGCACGGGGAGCCACTCGGTCCCCTCGCCGGTGTAGCGCCGCTGGTCGCGCACGACCACCCGCCGGGCGGGGACGTTCACCCCGGCGGCGAGCGTCGGCGTCGCGCAGATGACCGACAGCTTCCGGTCGCGGAACGACCGCTCGACGAGCGCGCGGTGGTCCGAGGAGAGCCCGGCGTGGTGGAACGCGACCCCGCGTTCGGCCGTCTCCGCGAGCCGGTCGCCCGTCTCGGTGCCGCCGGCCTCGCGAAGCTCCGCGGCGACCTCGACGGCCGCCGTTTCGCGATTATCGACAGCGTCGCCGTCGCCCTCATCGCCACCGTCCCCGTCGCCGCCGCGGTCGACGCCGTCGGCGACCGCCGGAAGCCGCTCCTCGCTCAGCCGCTCGGCCAGGCGTTCGGCCTCCCGTCGGGAGGCGACGAACGCCAGCGCCTGCCCGCCGTCGGCGACGGCCCCGCGAACGAGTTCGGCGGTCGCCTCGGTATCCGCGTCGCTCGCGGGGTCGCCGGCGTCGACCGGCACCGACAGGGAACTCCCGTCGTCGAACTCGACGGTTCCCTCGGCGTGGACGCCGACCCGGAGGTCGACCGGTCGCCACGTCGACTCCACCAGCTCGGCGTCGAGCCACGCCGCGATGTCCTCGGGGTTGTCGACGGTCGCCGACAGCGCGACGATCTGCACCTCGGGCGCGCGCCTGCGGAGCGTCGCGAGGGTTACCTCCAGCGTGGGACCGCGGCCGGGCGAGCCGAGCAGGTGCACCTCGTCGACGACGACGCACGCGAGGTCGTCGACCCACCCGGCGCCGTTGCGGATGGCCGAGTCGACCTTCTCGCTGGTGGCGACGATCACGTCGTTGGCGGCCAGATCGCTGGCGGCCGAGTCGTAATCGCCCGTCGAGATGCCGGCGTCGACGCCCGGGAGCGCGTCGAACTCCTCGTACTTCTCGCGGGCGAGCGCGCGAAGCGGGCAGACGTACAGCCCCGGGCCGTCGGCCGTCAGCAGAGCCAGCTCGGCGACGAACGTCTTGCCGGAGGCGGTCGGCACCGCCGCGACGACGTTGTCGCCGTCACAGACGCCGGCCTCCACGGCCGCGACCTGTGGCGGGTACAGCTCCGCGATCCCCTCCCGCTCGAAGTGCTCGACGTACTCGGGGGCCAGCGGGAGGTCGGCGACGCGCATTCGATGCCGGTGCTGGGTCCCTCTCGGATATAAACCTCCGTCCGGGACGGTCGCCCTATCTCGGCCGTCCGCAACTCGGTGGCAGTCGGCGCTCCGGCGGCGGCGGTCGACGCAACTCGGCCGTCGCGACCGACTCAGTGATCGTGGCCGTGTTCGTGCCCGTGATGATGGCCGTGATCGTCACCGTCCCCGTGGTGGTGGTGCGCCCCGTCGGCGTGTCCCTCCGGGAGCCGGTCGGCGTGTGCGTGGGGGTCGCCCTCGACGAACTCGTGGGCGTTGCGCTCGCCGCCGGCGAAGGCGCTCGCGCGGGCCGCGAACGCGTCGGCGTCGACGACGTCGCGGTCGGTCAGGAACCGTTCGAGGGCGGCGAGCCACGCGCCGTAGTAGTCGGCGTCGCTCCCGTCCTCGGCGCCGGGGTTCGCGTCCAACTCGGCGACCAACTCCGACTGGAAGTCGTCCCACGTGCGGCCGGGGTCGTCCTCGTCGGTGAGCGCGACCGCGAGCGCGAACGACCGCGCCATCCACGGCTCCGCGAACGTCGGCCCGTCGGCGTCGGCGCGCGGGACCGGTTTCCCCGCGGTGTCGACCTCGGCGGTCGCGTCCGCGCCCGCCGCCTCCGGCCCCGCGTTCGCGCCGCCGGCGTCGGCCGCCCGTGCGCCCCCGTCGGAGGCGATGGCGCCGCCGTCGCCGAGGCGCTCGACGCCGATCATCGCGTTGCGGGAGACGAGCTCCGCGAGCTCGGCCTCGTCCATGTCCTCGGTTCCCTCGGGTCGCTGCGGGAGGACCATGTAGCGCACCTCGGAGTTGGAGTCCCACACCTCCACGTCCACGGAGTCGTCCAGGTCCGTGTCGAACTCCTCGCGCAACAGCGCGCGGGGCTCGTCCACGACGCGCGAGCGGTACGCCGGCGACTTGTACCACGTCGGCGGCAGGCCCAGCACGGCCCACGGGTAACACGAGCAGAGGGTACAGACGACGACGTTGTGGGTGTCCGCGGTGTTCTCGATCACTCGGAGCTCCATCACCTCGTCGTTCACGGAGATGTCGAGGTCGGCGACTGCCTCGATGCCGTCCTCCAAGAGCCACTCGCGGTACTCGGGGTCGGTCCACGCGCGGGCGACGACCCGGGCGCCGTTCATCGGACCCACGTCGCCCTCGTATGTCGCGATCACCTCGTCGACGGCGTCGGTGCTCAAGATTCCCTGCTCCGTCAGCAGCGACTGGAGGGCGCGGGCCCTGGACTGTGGGTCGATCCCGTCTCGAAGTTCGGGATCGGGGTGGGACGGCGGGTCCGGATCGGTCGCGTCGCGGTCGTCGGTCATGTGACGTGGTGACGCGTGTAGGGGCTTAGGCGTTCGCCTCGAACCGGGCCGCGGCCGGCGGGACCGGACCGGTCAGGCCTCGGTCAGGTACGGTTCCCACAGCTCGATGTGCAGCCCGTCGGCGTCGGTGCAGCCCTCGCCCCACAGCTCCTCGGCGTCGAACCGGACGTTGTAGAGCTGTTCGGCGCGCTCGTCGTCGCCCCCCTCGCGGGCGTTCTCGTCGGGATAGACGTGGGCGCCGCGGTCGGCGACGACCTCGCCCTCGGCGCCGCGGACGTAGCGCGGACACCGTGTGTGTCCCGCGGGATGCCGTTTGCGGACGTGGACGCGGTCGCCGACGGCGAACGCCGGGTCGCCGTCGCCGCGGCGGCTCAGGTACTTCTCGCGGGTCCCCTCCAGCAGCGCGGGCAGGCGGTCGGGGTCGGTCTCGTCCGGCACCTCGGCTTCGCCCGCGGCGAACGCCTCCGCGCGCTCGCGGAGTTCGTCGGCGTCGACGACGCCCGCCTCGACGAACAGCGTCTCGATGGCGCCCAGCCAGCGCTCGTAGTAGGGAACCGTCAGGTAGCGCTCGGGGTCGTCGCCCTCCACCGTGTACCGGAAGCGGTCGAGTTCGAACGTGTCGGAGCCGAGGCCGGTGATGTACAGCGACTGGACGACGCCCTCCCACTCGTGGTGGAACGGGCTGGCGTCGTCGGGCTGGTCCGGCGGGAGGTCGTGATAGGAGTCCATCCCGCCGAGGTCGTGGATCCCGTCCATACACGGTTGATTCCGGCGCGGCTGATAAAATCTCGCCACGCGGTAGCATGGATCTGGTTCGGGACGCCGCCCGCGATACCGTGGTGACGACCGCGAAAGCCCCCGCGGCTGTGCGCTCGGTGCGGCCGCTGCGCTCCTCGGCTCGCTTCGCTCGCCTTGCGGTGCTTGTCGGTCCGCGCCTTCGCGCACAGCCGCGGCCCCTTTCAGTCCCACCCGTGGCTCGGACGGGCGTCGTCGCTCGGCGGTCGGACGGGCAGTCGTCGAACCCGGACTCCCGCGAGAAACCGCGCCGGGGAGTCAGAACTGTTGTGCGATGGTTCCGCTACTCGTCGCCGAGGAGTCCGGCGTCGAAGAGGCGCTCCATGCCCTCGCGCAGGCGCTCCTCGCTGGCGGCGTAGCTGATCCGGGCGTAGCCCGGCGCGCCGAAGGCGGAGCCGGGGACGGTCGCGACGTGCGCCTCCTGGATCGCCTCCTCGGCCCACGCGGAGTCGTCCTCGGCGACGGGCAGCATCATGTAGAAGGCGCCGTCGGGCACGGTCACGTCGACGCCGTGGTCGTCGAACAGCTCGACGAGCATGTCGCGGCGCGACTCGAAGGCCGCGCGCATCTCCTCGACGGACTCGTCGGTGTTGCGCAGGGCCTCGACGCCCGCGCGCTGGACGAAGTTCGTCGCACACGAGACGGAGTGGCTGTGGAGCTTCCCCGCCTGCGAGATCAGGTCGCCCTGCGCGTGGAGGTAGCCGAGACGCCACCCGGTCATCGAGTACGCCTTCGAGAAGCCGTTGATCGTGACAGTGCGGTCGGCCATCCCGTCGAGGCTCGCGAGGCTGGTCTGCTCGACGCCGTAGACGATCTCGTCGTAGATCTCGTCGGAGATGACCGCGAAGTCGTGCTCGACCGCGAGGTCGCGAACGCCTTCGAGGCCCTCGTCGGAGTAGACGGCGCCGGTCGGGTTCGACGGGGAGTTCACGATCAGGAGTTCCGTGTCGTCCGAAACTGTCGCCGCGAGGTCGTCGAGCCCGTCCGCCAGCGAGAAGTCGTGGGGCGCGAGATCGACCCGAGCGAGGTCGCCGCCCGCGAGCTTCACCATCGCCTCGTAGGACACCCACGCGGGGTCGAGCAGCACCACTTCGTCCCCGTCGTCGACGAGCGTCTGGACCGTCTCGTACAGCGCCTGCTTGGCGCCGGGCGTGACGATCACGTCGTCGGCGTCGGCGTCGATGTCGTCCGCGCGGAGCTTCTCGGCGATGGCCGCCTTCAGTTCGGGGACGCCGTTCGAGGAGGTGTAGCCCGTGTGCCCGGCGTCCATCGCGGCCTTGCCGGCCTCGACGACGTTCTCGGGCGTGGGGAAGTCGGGCGCGCCGACCGACAGGTCGACCACGTCGTGGCCGGCCTCCTCCAGTTCGTTCGCGGCGTTGGAGATGGCCAGCGTCGCCGACGGCTCCACGCGACCGACGCGCTCGGCGAAGTCGTAGGCGAACTCGTCGCCGGCCTCCCGTCCGCTCATGCGGCCACCTCCGCTGCGGGGAGCCCCTCCGCGAGATCCAAGGCGGCGCTCGCGGCCTCGGCGCCCTTGTCGGCGCGCTCGCGAGCTTCAGCCCCGGACTGGCCCGGCCCCGACACGCCGAAGGTGACGGGGGTGTCGCGGTCGAGGCTCACGTCGACGAGCTTCGTCGCGACGGCCTGGCCGATCACCTGGTCGTGGTCGGTGTCGCCGGCGACGATGGTGCCGACGACGGCGACGGCGTCGATATCGTCGCGGCGGGCGAGCCGGTCGGCCGCCAGCGGCGCGTCGTAGGCGCCGGGTACGTCGACGGTCTCGGCGACGGCGGCGCCGCGCTCGGCGACCGCGTCGCGGGCGGACTCCTCCATGGCTTCGGCGATGGACGCGTAGTAGCGCGCGACCACCAGGCCGAGTGTCGTCTCGGTCATTGTGCGAGCCGACGGCGGGCCCGCTGAAATGCGTACCGCTCCGGGCGGATGTGTCCGTTCCGTCCGCGGGGGTCGCGTTCGGCGGGGGCCTGAGCGGCGATCCGACGATCCATTCCACAAGAGTTGTTACCGGTGGCGTGCGACCGCTCGCCAATGAGTGACCCCGCCGGCGGGGACGAGTCAGCCCCCGACGGGACCGGCGACCGCGACGACGACGCCCCCGAGGCCGACGACGATGTCGTCCCCGACGGCGACGACGTTCTCCCGGCCGGAGCCGGGTCGCCGCTCGCCGCCCTCCGCGACCGCGTCGGCGACCCGGCGACCGTCGCGGTACTGCTGATCGTCGCCGGCTCGCTGCTGCTCCGGACGGTCCAACTCGGACAGCGGGTCTTCCACTGGGACGAGGGCCGCGTCGGCTACTGGATCCTCCGGTTCGACGCCACCGGCGAGTTCTTCTACCGCCCGATCATCCACGGCCCGTTCCTCCCGGTGGTCAACAACGTCCTCTTCGACCTCATCGGCGCGTCGGACTTCGCCGCGCGGCTCCCCGTCGCGCTCGTCGGCGGGCTGCTCCCGCTGGTCGCGCTGCTGTTGCGCCACCGCCTCCGCGACCGCGAGGTCGTCGCGCTCGCGCTGTTGCTGTCGGTCGACCCGCTGCTCGTCTACTACGGCCGGTTCATGCGCGGCGACGTGCTCGTCGGCGGCTTCGCCGTCGCCGCGTTCGCGCTCGTCGTGTACGCGATCGACACGCGCCGGACGCTCCCGCTGTTCGGGTCGGCCGCCCTGCTCGCGCTGGGGTTCACCGCCAAGGAGAACGCGCTGGTGTACCTCGCGTGCTTCCTCGGCGCCGGGTTCCTCCTGCTCGACCACCGGCTGGTGCGGACCGCGCGGCGGACGGGCTCGCCGCTCGACGCCGCGATCGGCGAGGTCGTCGCGCTCGGCCACTTCCTCGACGACTGGACCGCCGGATCGCGAACCAGGCTGTGGATCGAGCGCCGGGTCCGCGAGCGCGACCCGGACGCCCACTGGGCGCCAGAGGCCGGGTTCCTCGGCCATCTCGCGGTCTGGATCCCGGTCGGCGCCGTCGGCGTCGCCGCGACGTTCCTCGGGGTCGTCGCGTTCTTCTACGCGCCGCGGCCGGACCTGTGGCAGGCGCTCGGCGTCGCGTCGGCCTCGGCCGGAGCCGCGGGCGCCGACGCCGCGGCGCCGACGCTCGGGTCGGTACTACACGAGGCGACGTGGGGCGCCGGCGAGAAGTTCTGGGGCACGTGGGCGGCCGGCGGTCACGCCGGGCACCCGTACGTCCCGTTCCTCTGGGACATCGTCGAGACGCTCGGGTACGGCTCCGGCGTGCTCGTCGTGCTGGCGATCGTCGGCTTCCTCGCGGACGGCTACGGCGAGGCCCGGGGAACCCGGTCGATCGTCGCGTACGCGACCTACTGGGGCGCCGCGTCGCTGGTCGGCTACCCCGTCGCGACCGACATCGAGGCGCCGTGGGCCGCCGTCCATATCGTGCTCCCGCTGGCGATCCCGGCGGCCGTCGGGCTCGGCGAACTGGCCGACTCGCTGCGGGGCGGCTTCGCGAGCGAGGATACGGTCACCGCGGCGCTGGCGGGCCTGATCGTCCTCGCGGCCGTCGGCGGCGTCGCCGTCCCGAACGCCGACTACTGGAACTCCGCCTCCGAGGAGGACAAACAGGTGCTCCAGTGGGCCCAGCCCGAGAACGCCTACAAGGAGGCGCTGCAGGACGCCGGCGCCGTCGCCCGCGACAACGACGAGGGGGCCGACGTGCTGTGGGTGGGGACGAGCACGAGCCGAGGAACGAGACTGTACGTCTCCGACGAGTCGAGCGTCGACCGGATGCCCCCCGGCGGGCCGAGCTGGCACTCCCGGCTTCCGACGCCGTGGTACCTCGAACTCCACGACGCGAACGTGACCTCGACGCCCCCGGAGGCGCGCTACGACGAGCTCCCGCCAGCCGAGGAGATGCCGCCGGTCGTCATCGCGAAGCCGAACGACGCCGCGGAGTTGGAGTCGCGCCTCGACGGCTACGACTCCCGCGAGTACGCCTTCCGGCTGTGGAGCGAACGGATCGTCGTGTTCATCGACGAGGAGGCGCTCGCCGACACCCGCGCCGACGAGCAGTCGGCGTGAGGGTACCGGACGGTCGCAGCGACCGCCGGTTCCGGTCGCGGACACGATCAATCCACGTTCGTGCATACAAACCATGTCGTGAAGCAAGATTTATTCGCGGACCTGCCGAACCGGCGCCCGTGACACCGACCTGTCCCGGACCGACGTTGGGCGTCGTCGGCGGGGGCCAACTCGGCCGCATGCTCGCTGAGGCCGCCTCGCCGCTCGGCGTCGACGTGGTCGTGCTCGACCCGACGCCCGACTGCCCCGCCGCTCGGGTCGCCGAGCAGATCGAGGGCGCGTTCGACGACCCCGACGCCGTCCGCGAGCTGGCCGACCGGGCCGACGCGCTGACGTTGGAGATCGAGCTCGCCGACCCCGATGTGCTGGAGGCCATCGGCGAGGAGTACGACGTGCCCGTCAACCCCTCGCCGGACGCGTTGCGGACGATACAGGACAAGCTCGTCCAGAAGCGAGCGTTCGCCGACGCCGGGATCCCCGTCCCGGAGTTCGTCGCCGTCGACGACGCCGCCGATCTCGCGGACGCTGTCGACCGCTTCGGCGGCTGCATGCTGAAGGCCCGCACCGGCGGCTACGACGGCCGCGGCAACCTCCCCGTCGAGCCCGGCGACGACTACGAGGCGAAGCTGGCGGCCGTCGGTGCCGGCGAGGGCGGCGCGATGGCCGAGGAGCTGATCGATTTCGAGCGCGAACTCTCCGTGGTCGCCGTCCGCGGCGACGACGAGCGCCGCGCGTTCCCCGTCGTCGAGAACGTCCACCGCGAGGAGATCCTCCGGGAGACCGTCGCGCCCGCCCGGTGCTCGGACGCGGTCGCCGAACGTGCCCGCGAGGTCGCGCTCGACACGCTGGAGACGCTCGACGGGCGCGGCGTGTTCGCGATGGAGTTATTTGGGGAGCCGGACGGTACCGTCTCCGTGAACGAGGTCGCCCCGCGTCCCCACAACTCCGGCCACTGGAGCATCGAGGGCGCGACCACCTCGCAGTTCGAACAGCACGTCCGCGCGGCCCTCGGGTGGCCGCTCGGGACCGCGGAGGCGCGCGCGCCGACCGTGATGGCGAACGTCCTCGGCGACGTGCCCGAGCCCCGCCCGGCGTCGCTGTCGGGCGTCGGCGACGTGCTCGCGGCGCCGAACGCGAACCTCCACTGGTACGGCAAACGCGAGGCGCGCCCGCTGCGGAAGATGGGCCACCTCACGCTCGTCGACGCCGACGGCGACGCCGCGGCCGACGACACCGCCGCCCGCGACGACCTGCTCGCCCGCGCCCGCGACCTGCGCGACGGGCTCACCTTCGAGTGACCGCCGCACGCGACTCACCGCCGAACACCCACACACACGGACTAACACCCACCCATGACCACCGTTCAGGACCTCATCGACCGACTCGAATCGGAGGCGAACAGCGACGCCGACCCGGACTCGACGCCCGACGTGGGCGTGATCATGGGGTCGGACTCGGATCTGGACACCATGCAGGGCGCGTTCGACGCGCTCGACGAGCTGGGATTCGCCGAGCAGACCGACTTTCACGACCCGCCGGCGGCGCGTTTTACCTACGAGGTGTACGTCGTTTCGGCTCACCGCACGCCCGAACTCATGTACGCCTACGGCGAGACCGCCGCGGACCGCGGGCTCGACGTGATCGTCGCCGGCGCGGGCGGGAAGTCCGCGGACCTGCCGAACATGACCGCGAGCATCGCCTACCCGATCCCGGTCGTCGGCGTGCCCGTACAGGAGAAGTCCGTCGACTCGGTGATCGGGATGCCGACCGGCGCCCCCATCGTCGCCGTCGACGCCGGCAAGTCGTTCAACGCCGCGCTGTCGGCGGCGCAGGTGTTGGGGCGCGAGCACGACGAGGTCGAGGAGCGCCTCGTCGAGTATCACGAGGACCTCGTGGCGGGCGTCGCGGACGTCTCCGCGGACCTCCACGACCTCGGGGTCGAGGGGTTCCGGGAGTCGCGCGGACGAGAGCAGTAGTCTCGAAGTCTCGAGTACTCTCGACCGGGTACCGCGTGTCGCCTCCGCGGGGACAGGACCACCCCGTCGCCGCGAGGGAGCGCCTGTCGCCCCGAACCGGGCGGTACACGCGTGCACGCGTAAGTGAAGCACTTATCTGTGGGGCCTCCAAACCGACGTACGATACGGAGAACCCGGTATGAATGCATGGATAGCGATCGGCGCGTTGGCGGTGATGGGCGTGGGCATCCCGCTCGGGATGATGGCGGTGTCCGCGATCCTCCGCCCCAGCGTGCCCGAACAGGGCAAGAGCGCCACCTACGAGTCCGGTGAGATCCCGACGGGGTCGGCGACGGGCATCCAGTTCAACATCCAGTACTACATGGTTGCGCTGCTGTTCGTCGTGTTCGACATCGAGACCGTTCTGATCTTCCCGTGGGCCGTCATCTACCAGCCCGCGCTGGAGGCGGGCGTCGGGCTGACGACGGTGCTGCTCCCGATGCTGATCTTCATCGGGGTGCTCGTCGTCGGACTCGTGTGGGCGTGGCGACAGGGCGCCGTGAAGTGGGCCTCCAGCCCGCGTGCGGCGAGACAGAAGACGGAGCGTTCCTGACATGAGTAGCGACAACAGACCGTTCGTCACGGACGACAGCCAGGTACTGACCGACACCCGGGACGCCCGGATGACGGGCGAGGACAACCGCTTCAACTCGAAGCTGCGCGAGGCGTTCGGCTCCTCGCCGTTCATCCTCACCAAGTTCGACAAGTTCATGAACTGGGTGCGGGGCTCCTCGATGTTCATGCTGCAGTTCGGCATCGCCTGCTGCAGCATCGAGATGATGCACACCTACGCGGTCAAACACGACCTCGACCGCTTCGGCGCCGGTGTGCCGCGCGCGTCGCCGCGACAGGCCGACGTGATCATCGTCCCCGGGACGATCGTCTCGAAGTTCGCGCCGCGGATGAAGCGCGTGTACGACCAGATGCCCGAGCCGAAGTTCGTCATCGGCATGGGCTCGTGCACCATCTCCGGCGGCCCGTTCCAGGAGGGGTACAACGTGGTCAAGGGCGCCGAGGAGGTCATCCCGGTCGACATCCACGTCCCCGGCTGCCCGCCGCGCCCCGAGGCGCTGGTGTACGGCGTCGCGAAGCTCCAGGAGCGCATCGCCAACGGCGAGTCCTCGCCGGTGACGGTGAAGCCCTACGAGCTGGAGCAGTTCGGCGACCTCGACCGCGACGAGATCGTCGACCAGCTCGCACGGGAGATCGACGAGGAGGACCTCGTCATGCGGTACAACTGGGCGGACTCCCCCTAACCATGAGCCTGGAAGAACCCGAGCCGGACGTGCCGGCACCGGTCGAGGAACAGTCCCCCGACGAGCTCGCCGAGCTGCTGGGCGATCACGTGATCGGTCGCGAGGAGCACCTGAACGCGCCCGGCTACGTGATCCGGCCGGACGCGGTCCAGGACGTGCTCTCCACGCTCAAGGAGGAGGCGGGGTACGACCACCTGTCGTGTGTCACCGCCCAGGAGTACGAGGACCGCTACGAGTCGATCTATCACCTGAAGAAGTTCGACGACCCGACCCAGGAGGTCAGCGTCGTCGTCCCCGCCGACCGCGAGAACCCGGTCAGCGAGTCGGCCGAGCCGGTGTTCCGGACGGCAGACTGGCACGAGCGCGAGGCGTACGACCTGGTCGGCATCGACTATGACGACCACCCCGACCTCCGCCGCATCCTCCTGCCGGAGTCCTGGCAGGGGCACCCCCTGGCCGAGGACTACGACCAGGACCGCCCGCAGATCGTCCCGCTGCGCGAGAACGCGAACCCGCTGCAGGAGGACCACCGCGGGGAGGACGACACGGACACGATGTTCCTCAACATCGGTCCCCACCACCCCGCGACCCACGGCGTCCTCCACCTGAAGACGACGCTGGACGGCGAGCAGGTCGCCGACGTGGAAAGCGACATCGGCTACCTCCACCGCTGCGAGGAGCAGATCTGCCAGAACGGCACCTACCGCCACCAGATCATGCCCTATCCCGACCGCTGGGACTACATCTCGGCGGGCCTGCTCAACGAGTGGGCGTACGCCCGCGCGGCCGAGGACATGGCCGACATCGAGGTGCCGGAGTACGCGCAGGTCATCCGGACGATGGGCGCGGAGCTGTGCCGCATCGCCGCGCACATGCTCGCGGTCGGCACGTTCGCGCTCGACGTGTACGGCGACTTCACCGCCATCTTCATGTACGCGATCCGGGACCGCGAGAAGGCCCAGAACATCCTCGAGGACCTGACGGGCCAGCGGCTCATGTTCAACTACTTCCGCCTCGGCGGGGTCGTCTGGGACCTGCCCGAGCCCCGCGAGGAGTTCTTCGAGAAGACCCGCGACTTCCTCGAGGACCTCCCGGAGGCGCTGGAGGAGTACCACGACCTCATCTCGGGCAACGAGATCCTCCAGATGCGCACCATCGACACCGGCGTGCTGCCGCCGGAGGTCGCGAAGAGCTACGGCGCCACGGGCCCCGTCGCCCGCGGCTCCGGCATCGACTACGACCTCCGCCGCGACGACCCGTACGGCTACTACGACGAGCTCGACTGGGACGTGGTGACCGAGGACGGCTGTGACAACTACAGCCGCCTCCTCGTGCGCCTGCGCGAGGTCGAGGAGTCCGCGAAGATCATCGAGCAGTGCATCGACCTGCTGGAGGACTGGCCCGAGGAGGACCGCACCATCCAGGCCAACGTCCCGCGGACGCTGAAGCCGGACGACGACACCGAGATCTACCGCGCGGTCGAGGGCGCCAAGGGCGAGCTCGGCATCTACATGCGCTCGGACGGCACGGACAAGCCGGCCCGCTTCAAGATCCGGTCGCCGTGCTTCTCGAACCTCCAGACGCTGCCGGAGATGGCCGAGGGCGAGTACGTGCCCGACCTCGTCGCCGCGCTCGGTAGCCTGGACATCGTCCTCGGCGAGGTGGACAGATGACCGGGGCGGTCCCGCTTCAGCAGGGGATGCTCCCCGACACGATCGCGAACCTGCTGGGACTGGACGCGTTCGGCGTCGCCGGCGACATCGTCGCCGCGCTGCTGGGCGCGTTCCTCATCGCCAACTTCCTGCTCATCAACACGGCCTTCGCGGGCCCGTGGGCGAAACGGAAGATCACGGCGGCGTTCACCGACCGTATCGCGGTCAACCGGATCGGCCCGTTCGGCCTGTTCGTCATCGTCGCCGACGCGGTCCGGCTCCTCTCGAAGGAGCTGATCGTCCCCGAGGGCGCCGACCGTCCCGCGTGGGACCTCGGTCCGATCCTCATCCCGTTCTCGGCGCTGCTCGGCTTCGCGGTCATCCCGATGGGAAGCGGCCTGCAGCTGGCCGACCCCGAGACGGGGCTGGCGTTCGCGTTCGCCGCCTCGTCGATCGCCTCGGTCGGGCTGATCATGATGGGCTACGCGTCGAACAACAAGTACAGCCTGCTCGGGGGCCTGCGCGCCGTCGCCTCGAACATCGCCTACGAGATCCCGCTCATCGTCACCGGCGTCTCCGTCGTGCTGTTCACGGGGTCGCTCCAGATGAGCGCGATCGTCGAGGCCCAGCAGGCGACGTTCGTCAGCGTCGCCGGGATCGCGATCCCCCAGTGGTTCGCGTTCGTCAACCCGTTCGCGTTCGTGCTGTTCGTGGTCGCGAACGTCGCGGAGGTCGGCCGGAACCCGTTCGACATCCCGGAGGCGCCCACCGAGATCGTCGCCGGCTACCAGACGGAGTACTCCTCCGTCTACTTCGTGCTCATCTACCTGGGCGAGTTCATCCACATCTTCCTGGGCGGCGCCATCGCGGCGACGCTGTTCCTCGGCGGGCCGGCCGGGCCCGGCCCGGCGGCGCTGGGGATCGTCTGGTTCACCGCGAAGATCTGGGCGTTCTTCCTGTTCACCCAGTGGCTGCGCTCGGCGGTCCCACGGCTTCGTGTGGACCAGTTCATCGAGATCGGCTGGAAGGGAATGCTCGTGCTCGCGTTTGCGAACCTCGTCCTCACCGCGGTCATCGTGGGGGTGCTCGCGTAACCATGATCGGACTACTCAAAGGAATGGCGACGACGATGAAGCACGCGCTGGACGGCAAGACGTTCACGGTCGAGTACCCGGACGTCGCGCCCGAGGTGAGCCCGCGGTTCCGCGGGGTCCACAAGTTCTCCCAGGAGCGGTGCATCTGGTGCCGCCAGTGTGAGAACGTCTGTCCGAACGACACGATCCAGATCGTGCAGGACGACCAGCGCAACGGCGAACAGTACAACCTCCACATCGGCCAGTGCATCTACTGCCGGCTGTGCGAGGAGGTGTGTCCGGTGGACGCCATCCTGCTGACGCAGAACTTCGAGTTCACCGCCGACACGAAAGACGAGTTCGTCTACAACAAGGAACAGCTGAAGAACGTCCCCTGGTACAAGGGGATCGACCCGCTCGCCTCGCGCGAGCCCGACCGCGGCGCCTGGATCGGCGAGGGCGACGGCGAGATCGACTACCAGTAACCGTCGGACCGACGCGGTTCGACGTTCTCGGGTTCTCCACCCGTTCGTTCGCTGACTCGGTAGCTGCCGGTGTGACCGGGGCGTTCGTCTCGTCTAGTTCCGCTCGGCCGCGACTCCCACGTTGCGCGCGCGGCCGGATCCCGCCCCGTCGGCGGTCAGGCGTGCGCCGATCCGAGGGCCGATAGCGGCGCGCGGACCCCTCGTCGGGCGAGCGCCGTGGGGACGGACTCCGGGATCGGCGCCTCTCCGAAATACCTATAAAAGCGATCCGGCCCGGACCGCGCGGAATCCGCACACGCGCACCCACACGCGCAAACGTTCTCGAAACCTTCAAACGGACTCCGGCGGGAGTGTCCCGTAATGGTTGTAGAGACTATCGCGTTCGCGCTGTTCGCCCTCGTCACCGTGGGGAGCAGTTTGGGCGTGGTGCTCGTCGAGGACGTGTGGCACTCCGCACTCCTCCTCGGGGCCGCGCTTCTCAGCGTCGCGGTGCACTACGTGATGTTGCAGGCGGAGCTGCTGGCCGCCATGCAGATCCTCGTCTACGTGGGCGGGGTCCTGATCCTCATCACGTTCGCCGTGATGCTGGTGCGCAGGGAGGCTGAACCGGAGCAACTCGGGGTGAGCGACGCGTGAGCGACGCCGGCTCGCGACCGCGGCTGAAGCTCGGGGGGCACCTGCTTCCCGGCCTGGCGGCCGTCGCGCTGTTCGCCGTTCTCGCGATCGTGTTCCTGCAGGCCTCCTTCGGGGAGCCCGCCGGGTTCCCCGAGGGTGCGTCGATCACCGCGAGCATCGGCTACGCGATGTTCAACGTCGACACGGAGGCCATCTCCGGGACGGTCGTCTCGGGCGAGGGCTTCGTCGTGGCGTTCGTCCTCATCGCGATCGTGCTCGACGTGGCGATCGACGGGGCGGTGTTCCTCGCGAAGCGCGACGAGGACGGCGGCATCGGGGGCGTGCTCACCGACGGCGGACGGGAGATCCGCGACAAGCTCCGCGGAGGTGAGGACTGATGGTGCCGCCGCAGTACTACCTGCTCCTGGCGGCCGCCGTCTTCTGTATCGGCGTGTTCGGGCTGTTGACGCGCCGGAACGCGCTGTTGTTCCTGATGTCGGTCGAGCTGATGCTCAACGCGGCCAACATCAACCTCGTCGCGTTCTCCTACTACTGGGGGAACGTGACGGGCCAGACGTTCGGCCTGTTCACGATGGCGCTGGCGGCCGCCGAGGTCGCCATCGGCATCGGGATCATCCTCGTGCTGTACCGCAACTTCAAGGAGATCGACGTGACCGAAGCGACGACGATGAGGTGGTAACATATGGCAGGAATCTTCGACTTCGGGCCGGCCATCGTACTGCTCCCGTTCCTCTCGTTCCTGATCGCGCTCGGGACGGCCCTCTCGGGGCGTGACCTGCTCCCGAAGGGCGGCGCCATCCCCGGCATCGCGGCGACCGCGGGGTCGCTGGTGCTGTCGGTCGCGATGGCCGCCGCCGTGGCTGGGGGCGAGGTGTACGACGAAACGATCTACACGTGGGCCGCCGGCGCGGTGCCGGGCACGGAGGGGATCGAGCTGACGTTCGGCCTGCTCATCGACCCGCTGTCGTCGATGATGCTCGTCATCGTGACGCTCATCGCCCTGCTGGTGCACGTGTTCTCGCTCGGCTACATGAACGACGACGGCCAGACCGGCCTCCCGCGCTACTACGCCGGGCTCGGCCTGTTCACGGCGTCCATGCTCGGGTTCGTCGTCGCCGACAACCTCCTGATGGCGTTCATGTTCTTCGAGCTGGTGGGGCTGTGTTCGTATCTCCTCATCGGCTTCCACTTCCGCGAGCCCGGCCCGCCGTCGGCCGCGAAGAAGGCGTTCCTCGTCACCCGCTTCGGCGACTACTTCTTCCTGATCGGCGTCGTCGCCGTGTTCGCGACGTTCGGCACCGCGCAGTTCGCCGGGGAGAACGCCTTCCCGGTGCTGGCCGAACAGGCGCTCGCGGGCGAGTTCGCGGCGAACACGTTCCTCGGGCTCGGCACCGAGGCGTGGTTCACCGTCGTCGGCCTGCTCGTGCTCGGCGGCGTGATCGGCAAGTCCGCGCAGTTCCCGCTGCACACGTGGCTCCCCGACGCGATGGAGGGCCCGACCCCGGTCTCGGCGCTCATCCACGCGGCGACGATGGTCGCCGCCGGGGTCTACCTCGTCGCCCGGATGTACGGCTTCTACGCCGTCTCGCCGACGGCTCTGGGCGTCATCGCCCTCGTCGGCGGCTTCACGGCGCTGTTCGCCGGCACGATGGGCATCGTGAAGCGCGAGCTGAAGCAGGTGCTCGCGTACTCCACCATCTCGCAGTACGGCTACATGATGCTCGCGCTCGGCGCGGGCGGCTACGTGGCCGCGACGTTCCACCTGCTGACCCACGCGTTCTTCAAGGCGCTGCTGTTCCTCGGCGCCGGCTCGGTCATCCTCGCGATGCACCACAACGAGAACATGTGGGACATGGGCGGGCTGAAGGACAAGATGCCCGTGACGTACTACTCGTTCCTCGCCGGGTCGCTGGCGCTTGCGGGCATCTTCCCGTTCGCCGGCTTCTGGTCGAAGGACGAGGTCCTCTACTACTCGCTCGTTCACGGGCTGGACGGCCAGCCGCTCCTGCTGCTCGGCTACGTCTTCGGCCTGCTGGCGGTACCCGTCACCGCGTTCTACACCTTCCGGATGGTGTTCCTCACCTTCCACGGCGACGCCCGCACCGAGGAGGCGGAGTCGCCCGAGTCGGTCCGCTGGAACGTGAAGGGGCCGCTCGCGGTGCTGGGCGTGCTCGCGACGGTCGCGGGCGCGGTCAACCTCGCGCCGGTTCGCACCCTCACGGGCGCGCACGTGGACTTCCTCCACGCGTGGCTCGACGGCGGCTTTACGGACCTGACGGTCCACCACTACGGCGAGATCGACCCGTACTCCTCGGTGTATCTCGCGGGCAGCGAGGTGACGACGGTCCTGCTGGGCGCGGCGGTGTCGCTCGGGCTGGCGCTGCTGGGCCTGGGGCTCGCCTACCGCCTGTACGCGGTTCCCGAGCCCGTCGAGCACACCGACAAGCTCGGCTCCGTGAAGGACCTGCTGTACGACAACTACTACCAGGACGAGTATCAGGTGTACCTCGCGAACCGGGTCGTGCTCCCCCTCGCCCGCGCCGCGGACACCTTCGACCAGGGCGTCGTCGACGGCGCCGTGAACGCCGTCTCCAGCGTGAGCCTGTTCTCCGGCTCGCGCATCCGGCGCATCCAGACCGGCGTCGTGAGTAACTACGCCGCGCTGGTGACGCTGGGGCTGACGGCGCTGCTCGTCGTCTTCGGGGTTCTCGGGGGGTGGTTACTGTGATAATCGAAGCACTCATCGGAGTCACGTTCCTCGCCGCGCTGGTCGTCATGCTGGCGCCCGACAGGTACGCGGGTAAGCTCGCGTTCGCGCTGAGCCTCCTGCCGGTCGTCGGGAGCCTGTACATGTGGGCCGGCTTCGACGCCGGCGGGAACGCGCTCATGGCCGGGAGCATCGCCTACGAAACGCAGCTCGACTGGCTGACGGTCGCCGGCTACGACCTCCAGTGGTTCGTCGGCGTCGACGGGATCAGCCTCCCGCTGGTCGTCCTCTCGACGGTGCTGTCCTCGCTGGCGATCGTGTCGGCGTGGACGCCGATCGACACGCGCCAGTCGCAGTTCTACGGCCTGATGCTGTTCATGGAGGCGAACCTGCTGGGCGTGTTCACCGCGCTCGACTTCTTCCTGTGGTTCGTCTTCTGGGAGGCCGTGCTGGTCCCGATGTACTTCCTCATCGGCGTGTGGGGCGGCCCGCGCCGGAAGTACGCCGCGATCAAGTTCTTCGTCTACACGAACATCGCCAGCCTCGCGATGTTCATCGCGTTCATGGCGCTGGTGTTCAACCTCCCCGTCGGCTCGTTCGGGCTGCCTGAGATCACGCAGTCGTTGCAGGCCGGGGAGTTGAGTAGCTTCGTCGGGCTCGATCCGGCGACGCTGAAGCTGGCCGCCTTCGCGGCCATGTTCGCGGGCTTCGCGGTGAAGGTGCCCGTCGTCCCGTTCCACACCTGGCTGCCGGACGCCCACGTCGAGGCGCCGACGCCGGTGTCGGTGATGCTGGCGGGCGTCCTCCTGAAGATGGGGACGTACGCCCTGCTGCGGTTCAACTTCACCATGCTGCCGGACGTGGCGACGCGGCCGCTCGTCGCGACGGTCATCGCTGCCGTCGCCGTCGTCTCGGTCATCTACGGCGCGATGCTCGCGCTGGCACAGCAGGACCTCAAGCGCATCGTCGCGTACTCCTCCGTCTCCTCGATGGGGTACGTCATCCTCGGGCTCATCGCGTACACGGGTCTCGGGATCGGCGGCGCGACGTTCCAGATGGTCGCACACGGTCTCATCTCCGGGCTGATGTTCATGGCGGTCGGCGTCATCTACAACGTCACCCACACGCGCATGGTGGGCGACATGTCCGGGATGGCCGACCGGATGCCCGTGACGGTGGGCATCCTCGTCGCCGGCGCGTTCGGCTACATGGGCCTGCCGCTCATGGCCGGCTTCGCCGCCGAGTACTTCATCTTCCAGGGGGCGTTCGCCTCGACGGTGATCCCGTCGGCGCCGCTGTTCACGGCGGCGTCGATGTTCGGCATCGTCATCGTGGCCGGCTACCTCCTGTTCGCGATGCAGCGCACGCTGTTCGGGGAGTTCTCCCTGGAGACGGACTACGAGGTGCGCCGCGCGCACTTCCACGACGTGGCGCCGCTGGCGGTGCTGCTGCTTTGCACCATCGCGCTCGGCGTCGCGCCGAATATCTTCTTCGAGATGATCACTGACGCGATCGAGCCGGTGGTCGCGGTCGTCGGGGGTGGTGCCTGATGGATCCCGTGCTCCTGCAGGCCGACCAGCTCCCCTCCTGGACCGCGCTCGCGCCGGCGCTGGCGCTCGCGGCGACCGGCCTCGTGCTGATCGCCGTCGACAGTATCGACCCCGACGACTCCCGGCCGGCGCTGTTGGCCGGCATCGCGACCGTCGGGTCGCTCGCGTCGCTCGGGTTCGCCGGCTGGTTCCTCTCGGCCGGCACCGGGCAGGCGGGCACCGGCGGCGCCATCGCGCTGTTCGGCGACGCGCTCGTCGTCGACGGGATGGCGCTGTTCTTCCAGGCCGTGTTCGCCTCCGTGACCGCGCTCGTCGTGGTCGCGAGCTACGACTACCTCAGCGACCACCCGTACCGGGCGGAGTTCTACTCGCTGGTGCTGTTCGCGGCGACCGGGATGGCGCTGATGGCGGCGGCCAACTCCCTGGCCGTGGCGTTCATCGCGCTGGAACTGGCATCGCTGCCGTCGTACGCGCTGGTGGCGTTCCTCAAGCGGAACGCCGGCAGCGTCGAGGCGGGCCTGAAGTACTTCCTCATCGGCGCGCTGTCGTCGTCGGTGTTCGCGTTCGGCATCTCGCTGGTGTACGCCGCGACCGGGAGCCTCCTGCTGCCGGACGTGTACGACGCGCTCGCGGGCGGCGTCGAGGGACTCACCGGCGTCGCCGCCGTGGGTATCCTGATGGTCGCCGGCGGGTTCGCGTTCAAGACCGCCTCCGTCCCGTTCCACTTCTGGGCGCCGGAGGCGTACGAGGGCGCGCCCGCGCCCGTCTCCGCGTTCCTCTCGTCGGCCTCGAAGGCGGCCGGCTTCGCGCTCGCGTTCCGCGTGTTCGTCGTCGGCTTCCCGCTGGACGCCGGCATCGACTGGGTGCTCCTGTTCCAGGTGCTCGCGGTCGTCACGATGACGCTCGGGAACTTCGCGGCCGCGACCCAGGAGGAGGTCAAGCGCATGCTCGCGTATTCCTCGATCGGGCACGCGGGTTACGCGCTCATCGGCCTGGCCGCCTTCACCGGCGGCGCCGGCGGCGACGTGATCGGCGCGTCGATGGCGCACCTGCTCGTGTACGGCTTCATGAACACCGGCGCGTTCCTGTTCGTCGCGCTCGCGGAACACTGGGAGATCGGCCGGACCTTCGACGACTACGCGGGGCTGGCGAGCCGGGCGCCGATGGCGTCGGTCGCCATGTCCGTGTTCATGTTCTCGCTGGCGGGGCTGCCCCCGTTCGGCGGGTTCTTCTCGAAGTACTTCCTGTTCATGGGCGCGATCGACGCCGGCTTCTGGTGGCTCGCGGCCGTCGGGGCCGTCAACAGCGCGCTGTCGCTGTTCTACTACAGCCGCGTCGTGAAGGCGCTGTGGCTCGACGACGCGGTCGGCGAGTTCGAGCTCGCGTCGACGCCGACGGCGCTGTACGCCGCGGTCGTGTTCGCCGCCGTCGCGACGCTGCTGCTGCTCCCCGGCTTCGCGCCGGTCATCGAGACGGCCCAGTCGGTCGCGACGACGGTCGTCCCGTAGCGGCCCGACCTCGGCGGTCGGGGTCGGTTTTTCGACGTGTCGAGTTCGGGTCCCGTCGAGCGACGGCCACACGGTCGACGGTCTCGACGGTCGCCGCCGCCGGCGACGGGGACGGTCAGACGGTTCCACTGTCGTCGGCGACGGGGACGATCACACGGTCCACTGTCGCTGGGGGACGGGGCCGCCGCGTGCCGCGGGAGCCCGAGGACGGCAGGGTTTTGCCGGTCCGGGCCGACCGTCCCCTGTAATGCGTCGGCTGGTGCTCGGCTGCGGGACCGTCGGCAACGACATCGTCGACTCGTTGACCGGCAGGTCCGGCGACCTCCACGTGATCACCGACGACAGCGGGCGGGCCTCGGCGCTGCGCGACGAACACGTCGCCGCGCTGGAGGCCGACCCGTGCGACCCGGATAACTACCCGGACCACGCCGACCTCGTGGTCGTCGCCGGCGCGTCCGCGACGGCGAACCTCACCGCCGCCGACCACGCACGGGAGCGGTTCCCCGACGCGATCGTCGTCGCGTACGCCGGCGACGACGCGACGGAGGCGGACCTCAAGGCGTTGCGGGGGCTGGCCGACCGCGTCATCGACCCGATCGGCGTCGTCGCCGACCGCGTGCTCGACGTGGCGACGGGGACGACCGCCGACCGGCTCCGCGGGCTGGTTCGCACGCTCCGCTCGGTCGACGGGACGCTCGCGGTCGTCGCCCACGACAACCCCGACCCCGACGCCATCGCCTCGGCGGTCGCGCTGGTGCGGATCGCGCGCTTCGCCGGCGTCGACGCCGAGGCGTGCTACTACGGCGATATCTCCCACCAGGAGAACCGCGCGCTCGTCAACCTCCTCGACATCGACATGCGGCAGCTCGACCCCGAGGCGGACCCCCGCGAGGAGTTCGCCGGGTTCGCGCTCGTGGACCACTCGCGCCCGGGCGTCAACGACTCGCTGCCGACGGCGATCGAGCCCGTCGTCGTCGTCGACCACCACCCGCCGCGCGAGCCGATCGACGCCGCGTTCGTCGACCTCCGCGACGACGTGGGCGCGACCTCCACGCTCATGGCCGAGTACCTCGACCGGTTCGGGGTGACGCCGGACACGCAGGTCGCGACCGCGCTGCTGTACGGCATTCGGATCGATACGAAGGACTTCACCCGCGAGGTGAGCGAGGCGGACTTCGACGCCGCGGCGTCGCTGCTGGCGCACGCGGACTCGGGGATCCTCGACCGGGTGGAGTCGCCGAGCATCACGCCCGAGGTGTTGGACGTGCTCGCGCGCGCCATCGAGGCGCGCGAGCGGCGCGGGTCGGTCGTCGCCTCCTGCGTCGGGGAGATCTCCGACCGCGACGCGCTCGCGCAGGCGGCCGAACGCCTGCTGGACATGGAGGGCGTCAACACCACCCTCGTGTACGGCTACCGTGACGGCGTCGTCTACGCGTCGGGGCGGACCCGCGGCGCGGACCTGGACCTGGGCGAGACGCTGCGCGACGCGCTCGATCAGATGGGTTCGGCCGGCGGACACGCCGACATGGCGGGCGCGCAGCTCCCGCTCGGGATCCTCGCGGACGTGGGCGACGACTCGACGGAATCGCTGACCGAGATCGTCCGCGACATGGTCGCCGAGCGGTTCTTCGAGACGCTCGAGGACGCGCCGAAGGCTCCCCGGCACGCGACCGATCGCGTCCTCTCGTTCCCCGACGAGGACTGACGCGCCGGGGCCGTCCGCCCCGTGAGGAACGCGAACGCTTACCCCGCGCCCCGCCGAACCGCACGACGTACCGATGAGCGACGCCACGAGCGAGCTGTCGACCCCGGCGGTCAAGGGGTACATGACCCGGGACGTGGCGACGGTTTCTCCCGACGACACGGTCGAGGAGGCCGTCGAGCGCATCCTCGACAGCAACCACAACGGCTTCCCCGTCACCGACGGACGGACCGTGGTGGGGTTCATCTCCGCGCGCGACCTGCTGTCGGCCGACCGCGACGCGCCGGTCTTCACCGTGATGAGCGACGACATCATCGTCGCGCACCCGGAGATGGACATCAACGACGCCGCCCGGGTTATCCTCCGGTCGGGCATCCAGAAGCTGCCGGTCGTCGACGACGCGGGCAACCTCGTCGGCATCATCTCCAACACCGACGTGATCCGCTCGCAGATCGAGCGCGCGACCCCCGAGAAGGTTGGGAAGCTGATGCGCACGCTCGAGGAGATCCACGGCGTCTCAACCACCGAGGAGCGGCGGGAGATCCCGCTTTCGGACCTGCTCCCGACGCAGGCGAGGGTGTACGCCGACGAGCTGGAGGGGCGGCGCTACGAGCTGGAGCGCGGCCTCGCCGAGCCGCTGGTCGTCATCGACAACCCGAGCGCGAGCGGCGAACTCGAGGACGACGGCACGCTCGTGCTCGCGGACGGCCACCACCGCGTGATGGCCGCCCACCGCCTCGGGATCGAGGAGATGGACGCGTACGTCATCGTGATCGCCGACCACGTCGAGCTCGGCATGGAGCGGACGGCCCGCAAGGAGGGGCTCCAGTCGATCACGGACATCGAGGTGATGGACTACGCGCGCCATCCGCTGGTCGAGACGACACGCCGGTTCCAAAGCGACGAGGAGTGACCGCCTCCCGGGCCGGTCACGCCTCCTGAAGTTCGAACGCCGCCTTCCACTCCGACACGAGGTCGTCGGCGCGCTCGCGGTCGTCGACCCGCTCGCGCCGGTAGCCGCGGCCGTCCGGCGCCTGTTCGAGCCGGTCGAGCCGGACGACGTAGCTGCCGTCCGGGTGTTCGCGCACGCGCAGCGTCGCGTACCCGTCCGCTCGCTCCCACTCCTCGTACCGCTCGGGCGTCTCGACCTCGCTCCAGGGCATAGGTCCGTCTTGGGGGCCCCGCATCGTCAACGCAGCGGCCGACTCCGGGGTGCGGCGTGTCCGGCGCGTTCGCTCGCGTCGACGCGATGGCTCCGAGTCGGCGTCGACCGCGTGACCCGGTTCAGTGGGTGAGACGCTGCCGCCGACGCCCTCGGGACCGGACGTGCCGGGCGAGCGGGCCGGTGGCCCGACCGCACTCGGGGCAGATCGGATACCCGAGTCGGTCGTAGTCGATCCACGTCGACGGTGCACAGGTGCCGCAGCCGCCGCACTCGAACGTCGCCGTCTCCACGAACGCCATGACGATGGTGTCATAGTGGATACCAGTTAGTTGTACAGCGCCTAACCGGCGTGTTCCGGCCTGTGTACCGGTTCCGCCGAGCCGCCGATCGTGCGGCGGATCTCCCAGGCGATGGCGGTCGCTCCGGGCACGCGGCCGGCAACGGAGAAAGATCGGCGCCGGTCAGTTCTCAGGTCGGCCCGTCGATGCCGCCCTCGCGACGGTCAGAGCGCGTCGACGACGTTCAGGAAGCCGGCCCCGTAGTAGGTCTTGTCGTAGCCGTCGGGGACCGCGGCGGCCCGACGGAGCGCGCTCTCGACCTGGTTGGCGTCGTACTCGGGGTTTGCGCTCTTGACGAGCGCGGCGGCGCCCGCGACGTTCGGCGCCGCCATCGACGTGCCGGCCTTCCAGCCGTAGCCGGGAACGGAGCCGGCGTAGTTGCCGTCCTCGTCGGTCAGCACGGTCGTGACCGTGTTGAACACGAGGTCGTAGGCGTACGCGGGGACGCCGTCGACCGGGTCGGTCAGCGAGGCGTCCGCGTCGCCGCCGGGGGCGCCGAGATCGATCGCGTTGGTCCCGTAGTTCGTGTAGAACGCGGGGCTTTCGGGGGGCGATTCGAGCCCCTCCCCGTCGAACAGGGCGTCCGCGAAGCCGATCGGCCCGGTCGCCGCGACCGACAGCGCCTGCGCGCCCTCGTTCGGGAGGCTGATGAGGTTCTTGTCGTGCTGGAGGTCCGCGGAGTCGTTGCCGGCGGCGACGACCAGCAGCGTTCCCTCCTTGTTGGCGTACGTCATCGCCTTGTTGAGGACGCCGCCGTAGAAGCTCCCGAGTTCCTGTCTCGGGATCGGATACGCGCCCAGCGAGAGGTTCGCCACGTCACAGCCGTCCTCGACCGCCCGGAGGACCGCAGCGACGATGGTCGCGAACGACCCGTTGGTGCCCCCGAAGTCGGAGAACACCCGGTAGTCGACGAGGTCCGTCGCCGGCGCGGTGCCCGCAACGCCGGTCGTGCCGGCGGTTTGTGCGGCGGCGATGCCGGCGACGTGGGTCCCGTGGTCGCCGCCGCCGGGGACGCCCGCGCCGAGGCCGTCGCCGGTGAAATCGCGCGACAGCTCCTCGTTGACGGCGAGGTCCGGATGACTCGCGTCGACGCCGGAGTCGATGATCGCGATGCGGGTCCCCTCCCCCTTCGTCGTCTCGTGGGCCGTCGGCACGTCCAGCGCCTGCTTGTCCCACTGGTACGGGTACAGGTCGTCGTCGTCGGCGTCGCCCTCGTACGCCCGCGTCCGCACCGCCGGGTCGGACATGTCGAGTTCCACGTCGGGCGCGAACGACTTCACGGCCTCCGACCGCTTCACGTCCGACTCGCTGCCGTGGACGACCGCGTAGCCGATCTCCGAGAGGTCGAAGACGACCTCCAGGTCGGTCGGCGTCTCGTTCCCCCTCGTCTTCACGATGAACCGGTCCGTCCGCTCGGCCGCGGTGACCGTCGAGCCCGCGAGGAGGCCGCCGAGTACGCCGCCGCTCACCTTCAGGAAGGTTCGTCGTCCATGTCGGGACATACCATGGACTCAGAATTAATACACAATAGGTGTTTGTGAACTATTATGAATCGACAGAATGTTTATCGAATACCGGAGTGAATAAATATCGATCGGCGCCCGTCGGACCGTTCGTGGTGATCGGTTTCCCTCCCGGATCCGTCTTCGCCTCGGAATCCGTCTCTCCGTCCGGGTCCTACTCGTGGCCGGAGACGCGGACGGGTTCGTACGGCTCCTCCAGGTACGCCATGTCCGACGAGGACAGCGAGATGTCGAGCGCCTCGACGGCGTCCTCCAGGTGCTCTACGCTCGTTGTCCCGACGATGGGCGCGTCGACGGCGTCCTGTTCGAACAGCCAGGCGAGGGCGATCTGGGCCATCTTCACGCCCTTCTCGTCGGCCAGCTCCCCGACGCGGGCGTTGATCTCCTCGCCGCCGCCCTCCAGATACGGGTGTCGTCGGGCGTGCTCCTCGCTTTCGCCGCGAGTCGTCGCGTCGAGCTCGTCGACGGGGCGGGCGAGCCACCCGCGCGCCAGCGGCGACCACGGGATCACGCCGACCCCCTCGCGCTCACACAGCGGGAGCATCTCGCGCTCCTCCTCGCGGTACAGGAGGTTGTAGTGGTTCTGCATGGTGGCGTACCGCTCCAGCCCGAGCCGGTCGGCCGTGTGGAGGGCGTCGGCGAACTGGTGGGCCCACATGGAGGAGGCGCCGACGTAGCGGGCCTTGCGGTCGCGGACGGCCTCGTCCAGCGCCCGCACCGTCTGCTCGATCGGCGTGTCGTCGTCGTACCGGTGCGTCTGGTACAGGTCGACCGTCTCCATGCCGAGTCGATCGAGAGAGTTGTCCAGCTCCTGCTGGATCGCCTTCCGGGAGAGGCCGCCGGAGTTCGGGTCGTCCTCGCGCATTCGGAAGTAGCCCTTCGTTGCGACGACGAACTCGTCGCGGTCGTACCCGGCGAGCGCGTCGCCGAGGACGCGCTCGGAGGCGCCGTCGGAGTACATGTTTGCGGTGTCGAAGAAGTTCACGCCCAGCTCGATCGCGCGCTCGACGAGCTCGGTCCCCGCCTCCTCGTCGAGCACCCAGTCGCGCCACTCGGGGTCGCCGAAGCTCATGCAGCCGAGACAGATCCGCGAGACGGTCATTCCCGTGTCGCCGAGGGTGGTGTACTCCATGCTCGCCGGCTCGTCGGGAGGCGACAAAAACCCGGGTGACGGCGTCGGTCCCGTTCCGTCGATCCTGCCGACTGCGCGCCGATCCCAGACACATGGAAACGGTACCCAAACGATTATTCCCTATACTGTCCACGGTCCGCGTATGCCGGTCGATTACGACACCGCCGTCGCCGACTTCGAGTGGGACATCCCCGACGACTACACCCTCCCCTCGGTCATCGAGGGCCACGCGGAGGCGTTCGGCGACCGCGTCGCCGTCACGTTCCTCGACGACGAGGGAACCAGGACCGAGCGGACGTACTCGGACATCCACGGCGACATGAACCGCTTCGCCAACGCCCTCGAGGATCTGGGCGTCGGCGAGGGCGACCGCGTGATGCACCTGCTCCCGCGGCATCCGGACGTGTTCGCGATCCAACTGGGCGTGCTCAAGCGCGGCGCGCTGGTCGTCCCCTGCTCGGAGATGCTCAAGCCGAAGGACCTGCAGTTCCGCGCGAACGACTGCCAGGCGACGACCGTCGTCGCCCACGAGTCGCTCGTGGACATGGTCGAGCCGATCGTCGAGGAGACGCCCGTCGACACCCTGATCGCGGTGGACGGGAGCCCCGACGGCTGGCACGCGTTCGACGACCTGCTCGACGGACGCGGGACGGAACACGACGGGCCCGACGTGGGCGCACAGGACCCGATGAGCATCAACTACACCTCCGGCACCACCGGCCAGCCGAAGCCGGTGCTCCACAAGCACCGCTGGATGCGCGCGTTCGAGCTGGTGAACGCCCCCTACTGGTGGGGCGTCACCGCCGATGGGACGGAGGCGCCGGGCGTGGTCGACAGCGCGGAGCAGAGCTCCGCGGGCAGCCGGACGCAGTCCGGCGACGACGACCTCGACCTGGACGAGGAGCTGCTGTGGGCGACGACCGGCACCGGCTGGGCGAAGTGGTTCTGGTCGCCCGTCGGCGTCGGGATCACCACGGGCGCGAGCCAGCTGCTGTACGAGGGCGAGTTCGACGCCGACGAGTTCCTCTCGGTGATGGAGGAGGAGGGCGTCACCCGCCTGTGTGCGGTCCCGACCCAGTACCGGATGTTCACCCAGACCGACCTGGGCCAGTACGACCTGCCGCTGAAAGAGGCGCTGTCGGCGGGCGAGCCCCTCAACCGCGAGCCGATCGAGGCGTTGCAGGACGCCTACGGCATCACCCCCCGCGACGGCTACGGGCAGACCGAGACGGTGTGTCTCGTCTCCAACTACCCCGGAATCGACGTGAAGGAGGGGTCGATGGGCAAGCCGACGCCCGGCCTCGGCACCACCATCATCGACACCCAGGAGGAGGAGGAAGTCGAGCCGGGAGAGATCGGCGAGATCGCGGTTCCCGTTGGCAATCCGGGCATCTTCGAGCAGTACTACGAGAAGCCCGAGTTGGACGAGAAGACGTTCTCGGGCGAGTACTACCGCACGGGCGACCTGGCCCGCGAGGACGAGGACGGGTACTTCTTCTTCGAGGGTCGCGCCGACGACATCATCCTCTCGGCGGGCTACCGCATCGGTCCGTTCGAGGTCGAGGACGCGCTCGTCTCCCACGAGGCGGTCGCGGAGGCGGCCGCGGTCGGCTCCCCCCACGAGGAGCGCGGCGACGTGGTGAAGGCGTACGTCGTCCTCGCCGACGGCTACGAGGGCAGCGACGAGCTGACCGACGAGCTACAGGACTACATGAAGGAGGAGACGGCCCCGTACAAGTACCCCCGCCGGGTCGAGTACGTCGACGAGCTGCCCAAGACCTCCTCGGGGAAGACCCGCCGGATCGAGCTGCGCGAGCGCGAGAAGGAGAAGTTCGGCGAGTAACGGGGCGACGCCGTCGGGACGGGTGACGGCCGGTCAGCCCGTCCCCGCCGGCGAGAACCCCCCGCCCAAGACTTATTCTGCGTCCCGGAGAACGCTGTCGTATGGCATCCGAGCCCTCCATCGACAGCGACGACGGCTGTCCCAAGTGCGGCCACGGCGACGCCGAGGTCGGAACGATATCGACCACCGGCGGCGGGCTGAGCAAGATGTTCGACATCCAGACGAACTCCTTCCGGGTGGTCTCCTGCACGAACTGCGGCTACTCGGAGCTGTACCGCGACACCGGCTCCGCCGGCAGCGACCTCGTGGACGTGTTCCTCGGGTAGATGGCCGGCGTCGGAATCGCCTTCGCGGCGTTCCTGCTGCTCGCGCTCGCGGCGCCGTTCGTGCTGTACCTGCTGGTCAGGCGCGAACGCGAGCGCGACGCCGAGACGGTCGCCGACCGCGAGTCGGCCCAGCGGGCCGCCCGCCGCGACACCCGGGAACGGTAGCTCACGGACCGGGTCGGACGCGTCGGGGCCGCCGCAACGCCCTTGCGTCGGGCGGTCGTGGATCGGTTCGTCGCTCGCGACGGCTCGCCCGCGCCGACGCCGCCGCGGTCCTCGGCGGCCGGGCCGGCCGCGCGCACACCCACCCATGACCGTCTGGCTCCTCGGCGATCAACTGAACCCGAACGCCGCACCGCTCCAGCATCACGACCACGTCCTCATGATCGAGGCGCACGGCTTCGCCGAGCGCATGCCGTACCACCCGCAGAAGCTCACGCTCGTGTTCTCGGCGATGCGACACCTCCGGGACGACCTCCGCGCGGACGGCTACGACGTGACGTATCTCGAGGCCGAGTCGTTCGGCGACGGCCTCGATCGCTACTTCGAGGCGCGTCCCGGGGACTCGCTCGTGCTCCAGCGCCCGGCGAGCCACGGCGCCGGCGACCGCCTCCGCGAGATGGTCGAGGAGCGCGGCGGCGACTGCACCCTCGTCGCCAACGACGGCTTCCTCACCACGCCCGCCGACTGGGAGGCGTGGGTCGCCTCCCGCGGGGAGTCGGCGGCCGGGGGCGACGGGACCAGCGACGGTGGGACCTACCGACAGGAGCACTGGTACCGCCACGTCCGCCGCGAGACGGGGATCTTGCTGGACGACGAGGGCGACCCCGTCGGCGGCGAGTGGAACTACGACGACGAGAACCGCGAGACGCCGCCGGGGGACTGGTCGCCCCCGCCGGTCCCGGAGTTCGAGCCGGACGCGATCACGCGCGAGGTCCACGAGTTCGTGGTCGACAGGTACGACCAACGCTGGGGCAGCGCGGACCTCGCGGACTTCCGCTGGCCCGTCACGCGCGAGGAGGCGTTGCAGGCGCTGGAACAGTTCGTCGCGGTTCGCCTCCCCGAGTTCGGGCCGTACCAGGACGCGATGGTCGAGGGCGAGTGGGCGCTGGATCACTCCCTGCTGTCGCCGGCGATCAACCTCGGCCTGTTGCACCCGCGGGAGGTCGTCGACGCCGCGGTCGACGCCTATCGTGCCGGACGCGAGGACGGTGCCGCCGGCGATTCCCCCGCGATCCCGCTCAACTCCGTCGAGGGGTTCGTCCGACAGGTGGTCGGCTGGCGTGAGTTCATGCGCCACGTGTACCGCGAGTCGATGCCCGGGATGGACGAGACGAACCAACTCGGCCAGACCGAACCGCTCCCGGAGGCGTACTGGACCGGCGAGACCGACATGACCTGCCTCTCGGAGGCCGTCGGCCACGTCCGCGAGCACGGGTACGCCCACCACATCGAGCGCCTGATGGTCCTCTCGAACTTCGCGCTGATCTACGGCGTCGACCCGGGCGAGCTGAACCGCTGGTTCCACCTCGGCTTCGTCGACGCGTTCCACTGGGTGACGACGCCGAACGTCGTCGGCATGGGGTCGTTCGCGACGGACGCGCTCTCCTCGAAGCCGTACGCCTCCTCGGCGAACTACGTGAACCGCATGAGCGACTACTGCTCCTCGTGCCCCTACCACCACACGAAGACCACGGGCGAGGGGTCGTGTCCGTTCAACGCCCTCTACTGGGACTTCCTGAAGGAAAACGAGGGGACCCTCCGGGGGACCGGTCGGATGGGGCTGATGTACTCCCACGTCGACGACAAGAACGACGAGGAGTGGGCCGCCATCGAGGAGCGGGCCGCCGAGATCCGCGAGATGGGGAAGGAGGGGACGCTGTAGGGGGGCCGGCGACTCGCCGATTCAGGGAGGTGACGATCCCGCGGTTCGCCGATTCAGCGGTCGTCGCCGCCGACCAGCGAGAGCACCCGGACCCGCCGGACCGCGTCGAAGTCGCGGAGGCGGTAGACGAGTTCGCGCACGCGGTCGGCGTCGCCGCGGCAGAACACCGTCTCCAGACACCACTCGCCCTGATGGACGTGGGAGGTGGTCGTGATCACGTCCTGGTAGTCGTGTTGGACGCCGTGGAGGTCGCGGATCACCTCGTCGTGGACGTAGTCGAACGCGACGACGGCGGCGACCTCGCGGGCGGCGTCCTCAAGCCGCGTGTGGCGTTCGACGTACTCGGCCATCGCCTCGCGGAGCGCCCGCGACCGGGAGTCGAACCCCTCGGCCTCGGCGACGGCGTCGAACTCCGCGAGGGCGTCGTCGGGGACGTTCAGGCTCGTTCGCATGGCCGTCCCTCGTCGCCCCCGGCGGTTCGGCGTTTCGGTATTACGGCCGCCCCGATCGGGTCATAACAGGCGTTTTCGGTCGGCGTCGCCGACCGTCGGTCGTGCTTCACGACGTCGCTCCCGGCCTGCTCGTGGGATCGCTCGCGCTCGGGGCGCTCCACGGGGCCGAGCCGGGTCACGGCTGGCCTATCGCCGCCGCGTACGCGTTCGACCGCGCGAACGCCTGGATCGCCGGCCTCGCCGCCGGCCTGATCATCGGTATCGGCCACCTGATCTCCAGTCTCGCGGTCGTCGGCGTGTTCTTTCTCCTGAAAACGCAGGTCCCGCTCGACGGGCTCTCCGAGCCGATGACCGTCGCCGGCGTCGCGATCGGCTCGCCCATCGGCGTCGTCGCCGGCGTCCTCCTGATACTGCTCGGGATCCGCGAGTACCGCGGCGGCGGACACGGCCACTCGCACGGGACCGAACACGGGCACTCCCACGCCGACGATCACGGTCACGTCGCCGACCACGACCACCGTCACCACGGCGACGACGACGGCCACGCGGCGGGCGACCACGCCGCCGTCGACGACGGCCCGGGTCGGCTCCACGCGGCGGTCGACCTCGCGTCGACGGGGCGCGGCGTCGGTCACGATCACGCCGCCGGCGACGACAACGGGGGTGGCGTTCTCGCCCGGCTCCGTACCGCCCTGCCGATCGTCGGAGACGGGGGAGCCGGCGGCGGTCGGACCCATGACGCCGACCACGGCGACGGGGACGGCCACGCCCACGATCACGACCTCTCGGCCGACGACGGCCTGTACGGCATCGCCGTCTCGGCGTTCGTGCTCGGGTTCGCCCACGAGGAGGAGTTCGAGATCATCGCCATCTGCGCGGGCTCGGACCACTGTCTCGAACTGATGCTCGCGTACGCGGGCACCGTCGTCGTCGTGATCACGGCGCTGACGCTCGCGCTGGTCGCGGGGTACGAACGCTTCGAGGACCGCATGGAGCGGTACGCCGAGCACTTCCCGACGGTGTCGGCGATAGTGCTCGTCGCGCTGGGGCTCGGCTTCCTGCTCGGGGTGTTGTAGCGCGGCGGGACGCGGGGCGCCGGCGCGGGGGATCGCCCCGCCCGACCGCGGCGGGCGATATCGACCGGGCCGACCTCAGCGGAACCGACCCAGCAGCCGGTAGCGCTCGTCGGGGTCGTACGAGCGGAACGCCATGCTGTTGGCGAGCACCGAGACGCTGGAGAACGCCATCGCGGCGGCCGCGAGGACCGGTTGGAGCAGCCCCAGCGAGGCCAGCGGGATCATCGCGGTGTTGTAGCCGAGCGCCCAGAAGAGGTTCTGCTTGACCTTCGCGAGCGTCCCCTCCGAGACGTTGATCGCCTTCACCACGTCCGCCGGATCCGAGCGCATCAGCGTCACGTCGGCGGCCTCGATGGCAACGTCGGTGCCCGAGCCGATGGCGACGCCGACGAACGCCGAGGCGAGCGCGGGGGCGTCGTTGACGCCGTCGCCGACCATCATCGCCCGCGAGCCGTCCGCCTGGATCGCCTCGACGGCGTCGGCCTTGTCCTCCGGCAGGACGCCCGCGCGGACGCGCTCGGGGTCGATGCCGACGCGCTCGGCGACCGCGCGGGCGGTGCGCTCGTTGTCGCCGGTGATCATGTGGACGACGATCCCGCGGTCGCGGAGCGCCTCCACCGCGGCGACGGCCGACTCGCGCACCTCGTCGGCGACCGCCAATACCCCGAGCAACTCGCCGTCGGCGCCGACGAGCATCGCCGTCTTCCCCTCCGACTCCAGTTCGCGCATCGTCTCCAGCGCGGGCTCGGGGTCCACGTCCTCCTCGCGCAGCAGCTCGGGCTTGCCGACGACGACCGTGCCGTGCTCGGTGCGCGCCCGGATCCCCTTCCCGGAGACGTTCTGGAGCACGTCGAGGTCGCCCGGCTCGACGCCGCGCTCGCGGGCGCCGGCGACGACGGCCTCGGCGATCGGGTGCTCGCTGCCGTTCTCCGCGGTCGCCGCGGCCGCGAGCAGGCGCTCGGTCGCGTCGCCGGCGACCCCCTCGTCGGCCAGATCGGCCTCCTCGGCCGCCTCGGTCCCCTCCGCCTCGTCGGCGGACACCGCGCCGTCCGCCGCCGGCGAGACGGGGACGGCGTCGGTGAGGGTCATCTCGCCGCGCGTGAGCGTTCCCGTCTTGTCGAACACGACGGCGTCGGTGTCGCGGACGCGTTCGAGCACGTCGCCGCCCTCGAAGAGGACGCCGTGCTGGGCGCCGATGCTCGTGCCCACCATCGTCGCCGCCGGCGTCGCCAGCCCGAGCGCGCAGGGACAGGCGATGAGGACGGCGGAGGCGAACACCAGCACCGCGAACTCTGTGACGCCGACGGCGGCGGGCCCGCCGGCCGCGAGTCCCCACAGCGGCAGCGCCGATATCACGCCCGCCAGCGTCTCGGGGGCGAGGAACCAGACGGTCCCCCACAGGAGGGCGTTGGCGATCACCGCGGGCACGAAGTACGCCGAGATGCGGTCGGCGACCCGCTGGATGTCGGGCTGGCGCGACTGCGCCTCCTTCACGCGCTCGACGATCTGCTGGATCGCCGTCTCCTCGCCGACCTTCGTCGCCTCGATCACGAGCACGCCGTTCTCGTTGACCGTCGAGCCGATCACCTCGTCGCCGGGCCCCTTGCCGACGGGGACGGACTCGCCGGTCACCATCGACTCGTCGACGGCGGACTCGCCCTCGCGGACGACGCCGTCGGTCGGGACGCGCTCGCCGGGGCGCACCTTCAGCCGGTCGCCGACGGCGACCTCGTCGATCGGGACCTCCCGCTCGGTGCCGTCGTCCTCGACGAGCGTCGCGGTGTCGGCCTCCAGCTCCAGCAGCGAGCGGATCGCCTCGCCCGCCTGCGACTTCGAGCGCGCCTCGAGGTAGTTGCCCAGCGTGATGAACACGAGGATGAGCGCGGCCGTGTCGAAGTACAGCCCCGCCTGCGGCAGCACGCCCAGCAGGGCGATCACGGAGTAGCCGTACGCCGTTGTCGACCCAAGCGCGATGAGCACGTCCATGTTGGCCCGCCGGTTGACGACGAGCGCGGTGTAGGAGTTCTCGTAGAACTCCCGGCCGAGCAGCACCTGCACGGGCGTCGCCAGCGCGAACGCCGCCCATCCGATGTGGAGGCCAGTGCCGGGGATCTCCTCCGGGAGCGTCCCGGGCGCGAACAGCTCAAGCACGAGCATCGCGAGCAGGGGCGCCGACAGCGCCGCGCCGAACAACGTCAGCCGGCGCTGACGGGCGAGCTCGGCGCTGCGCGCGGCGTCCTTCGCGGACTGCCCGTCCCCCCCGCTCGCGCCGTCCGCCCCGGCGGCCCCGTCCTCACGGATCGGCCCGTAGCCGGCGGCCTCCACGGCGTCGTAGATGTCCTCGCGGGTCGTCACCGACGGCGCGTACCGAACGGTGGCCTCGTCGGTCGCGTAGTTCGCGTCGACGCGGACGACGCCCGGGAGGTCGCCGACGGCGTCCTCGATCGTGGCCGAGCAGTTCGCGCACGTCATCCCCGTGATCCCGACGGTGACGGTCTCGGCGATCGGGTCGTAGCCGGCCGACTCGACCGCGTCGAACACCTCGGCCAGCGAGACGCGCTCGGGGTCGTACTCCACGGTCGCCTCGTCGGTCGCGTAGTTCGCCGTCGCCGTCGCACCCTCGAGGTCCGCCACGGCGTCCTCGATGGTGGCGGCGCAGTTGGCGCAGGTCATGCCGCCGACGTCTATCCGGACGGTCCGTCGGTCACTCATTACGTGGTACTACGGGGGCCACACTCATGCGGTTTGTGCCTTCGAACCCGCCGGTTTTCACCGGAGGATATTTTGGATTCCAAAGCGTCACGGGGATCGTCCCGCAGATACCGGAGCCCCCCGTTCCGCGACCGAAACAGGAATGCCGGTCCGACCGCTACCGACGTCCATGACGACGACGATGCGGATCACCGGCATGACCTGCGGCGGCTGCGAGGCGAACGTGGTCGAGGCGCTTTCGGGCGTCGACGGCGTCGAGGAGGCGACCGCGGACCACGAGGCGGACGAGGCGGTCGTCGAGGGCGACGCGGACCCGCTGGACCTGATCGCGGCCGTGCCCGAGCAGTACGAGGTCGAGTCCACAAGATAGGGAGTTCGCTTGATTGGGGACCCCAACAGATTTTATCAGCGCTTGCAATCGGTGAGTATGTCGAATACTGAGGAAGCGTTTGGATCTATTATTGGTGCGATAACTATCGCTCTATTAGCAATAGTTATGATTCCGATTTTCAATACCCTCACTGATCTCGCTCCAAGTTCTGGTCCATTCTCAGGAACCATGGATCTCTTTCTCTCGCTCTTTCCCATCTTCTTTGGAGCCTTCGCCCTCCTTGCGATCCTTATCAGCCTTGCTCAGATTTTTGATTAAGCGTTCATACAAACCACGTACGCTACTCGACACTATTGTTGTGAAATTCACAGCCTTTCTATCCTCCTCGAATAGCACCTCTTCTTTTCCAACTGTCCAAATTATTTGAAGTACAACAACTCCTGCTAATACCATCATCAGAGAAATCTGCCAATCAGCAGTACCTATATTCGAATATCCAGATACAAACAAATCAAATAACCCAACCAAAAGCAACCCAATTGTCAGATATGCAACTGCACGGTTTATTCCGTGCTGACGTTGACTCCTCTGATCTTCCCTATTCATCTGGCGATTATTTATTGCTCTCTGATGAGCGATTTCAAATCCTCTATTTGTCAATCGATATGGGTCCGTTCTGGATTGACCTTCTTCTATCAAATTTGCATCAATAAGATACTCTACTGCATTATCAACTTCCTCCTGATTGAGATCAATCCGATCAAATATCTGCTCAGATCTCAGAACTTTTCGGTCTTTCGCTGGTGACCTCTTCACCGTCGAACGCTCACCATTGTATAGGGCACGAAGGACAGTTGCCCAAGATGGTTCGTCCGACCTATCCATGCTGGATATATCATACTGACATCGGCATATAAAATCGGTAGACTGATCGAGAGTATTCTCTACCGACCCATCCCGTAGAACTCCTCGTTGGGCCGCCAGTCGGCGAACGTCGCCATCCGGTTGGAGAGGTTGAAGAAGGCGGCGACCATCCCGATGTCCCACACCTCCTCCTGCGTGTAGCCCGCCTCGTACAGCAGATCCAGGTCCTCGGTCGTCACGGCGTCCGGCTCCTCGGTCAGCTTCACCGCCACCTCCAGCATCGCCATGCGCGCGTCGCTCACGTCGGCGGTGCGGTGATTGGACACGAGCTGGTCCGCGAGGTGCGGGTCCTCCGCGTAGATGCGCACGAGCGCGCCGTGGGCGACGTTGCAGTACAGGCAGTTGTTCCGCCCGGAGACGGCGACGACGATCATCTCGACCTCCTCGCGGTCGAGGGTGGTGTCGTCGACGAGGGCGTCGTGGAACGCCATGAACGCCCGGAAGTGACTGGGCTTGTACGCGAGCGCCGACATGACGTTGGGCGTGAAGCCCGCGCGCGCGGTCTCCTCGTCGAGGCGCTCGCGGATGTCCTCGGGCACCTCGTCGTAGTCGGGGACCGGGAAGCGTCGCTGGGCGTCGTCGAGCAGTTCGGGTCGGGGTGACTCCTCGCTCATGCGCGTGGGTTCGGCGACCCGGAGTAAAGTGCTACCCCCGATCCGGCGACTCGGGTCGCCGCCGTCGTCAGTCACGGCCCAGGAGGAAGTACAGAACGAGCCCCAACATCGGCGCGAGAAACACGACCAGCGCCCACAGAAACGCCGGCTGATCGCTGTTTCGCTGGGCGTCCTTGTACGTCCAGTACACCGCGTAGAGGAACACCGCTGTGAACAGCAGCCAGATGAGGAATGCGATGCCGCCGCCGCTGCTCTGGAGGAGGAGCATATCCCGGATCCTCGCGGTCGGGTGATATGCTTTGTGCTGGGGGGCGCCGATCGGCGGGGCGCGACCGCCGGGAGCGGAGGCGCCTCACACGGGGACGCCACGCACCGCCAGCGCGACAGCGCCGGCCATGGCGCACACGCCGAGGGCGAACAGCCCCCAGTTCCACAGCGTGGAGTCGGCGGACGTCAGGTATAGCGACCACTCCTTCGGGTACGGCCACAGGAAGTTGACGCCGGCGGGCGTGATCACGTCCCCGAGCAGGTGCGCGACGACCGAGCCGAACCCCAGCAGGAAGCCGAACGCGACCATCGAGACGCCGCCGGGCACCGCGACCGAGAACACCGGCTCGACGAGCGAGGCGGCGCCCGCGAAGACCGCGCCCACGACGCCCGCGAACAGCAGCGAGTGGGTCGGCCCGCGGTGGGAGATCCCGGGGACCCGGTGGTCCATGTCCGGCAGCATCGCGAGATAGAGGACGGTGCCGGCGACGAGGACGGCGAACGCCGGGTAGCCGCCGACCAGCAGCCAGAAGGTGATCGGCGCCAGCGTCAGCATCGCGACGCCGAGGTGACCGCGTTTGTACACGCGCACCTGTCCCGCCCGCCGGGATACAAACGTTCGGGTCGACGCGCGAGGCGGTGGCCGACGGGTCGCCCCGTCCTCACGACCGGGACCGGCCGTCCCGCGGCGCGACTACCGATTCCAGGCCGCACTGTCGGGGTCGATGACACGCTCGCGAACCTCGTACTCGGCGATGCGGTCCAGGTCCTCCTCGTCCAGCTCCAGCTCCTGTGCCTCGAAGTTCGCGCGGAGGTGGTCGCCGGTCGCCTTCGGGATGGGCACGAGCGCCTCCTGGGCGAACGCCCACGCGAGACAGACCGCGGCGGTGCCGGTGTCGTGTTTCTCCGCGATCTCCGCGAGCAGCGGGTCGTCCAGCGCCTCGCCGCGCCCGAGCGGCGAGTAGCCGACGAGGAAGTGGTCGTGCTCGACGGCGTACGCCCGGAGTTCCTCCTGCGGGAACAGCGGGTGGCACTCGACCTGGTGGGCGACGACCGGCGAGTCGAGGATCTCCCGCGCCTCGTCGAGCAGGTCGGGCGTGAAGTTCGAGAGGCCGACGTGGTCGCACAGCCCCTCCTCGCGGAGTTCGTCCATCGCGCGCAGCGTCCCCTCGGGGTCGTACGCCGAGATGGGCCAGTGGACGTACAGCAGGTCGACGGAGTCGAGGCCGAGCCGCTCCAGCGACTCGCGGGCGGTGCGCTTCGCGTCGTCGTACGCGAGGTTGTCGGGGTGGACCTTCGTCGCGACGACCACGTCCTCGCGGGCCACGTCCGCGCGGCGGATCCCCTCGCCGACCGCCGCCTCGTTGTCGTACATCTGCGCGGTGTCGACGTGGCGGTAGCCGAGTTCCAGCGCCGCTTTCACCGTCTCGGCGCACTCCTCGAAGTCGTCGTTCGCGGAGGTGCCGAGGCCGAGCGCCGGGAGGTCGAGTTCGGTCATCGACGGAGGTGGGTGCGTACGCGGGGAAAGCGTTCGGGAGGCGGAAGGCGTCGACCCCGAGCAGGCGGGACGCTCGCCACGGGGGCCCGCCGGCGACTCGCCCGCGATCCGCGACGCGCGGCGCCCCGGCTATTTGTCGCTCCGACGCGTACCGCGACCCATGCCGACCGTTCGATTCGCGGGCGCCAGGATCGACTGCGAGCGCGGCGACGTCCTCCGTGACGTGTTGCTGGCGGCGGGGCTGTCGCCGCACAACGGGCGCGCGAACGACCTGAACTGCCGCGGCCACGGCACCTGCGGCACCTGCGCGGTCCACGTCGACGGCGCGGTCTCGGAGCCGACCCGTCGGGAGCGGCTCCGCCTGCGCGTTCCGCCCCACGACCCCGAGTCGGGGCTGCGGCTCTCGTGTCAGGCGACCGTCGAGGGCGACGTGACCGTCACGAAGTTCCCCGGGTTCTGGGGCCAACACGTCGGCGACGGGGAGTAACGCGCCCGACCGTGCCGATCGCCCCGGCCTCGGCCGGCCGGCTCGGTTCCCACGCGCGGTCGGTCTCCGACCGTTGGACAACGGCCAAGACGCTCCGGACGGTGGACCCGTCCGTGTCCCGCTCCCCGCGCCGGATCGCCGCCGCCTCCGGCGTCGCCTCGATCGCGCTCGCCCTCGGCGGGATCGGGATCGCGGTCCTGGCGGCGCCGTGGTTCTCGTGGACCGGCAACGCCCTCTCTGATCTCGGCGTCGCCGGCGACCCCCTCGTCGCCGCGGCGTTCAACGGCGGGCTCCTCGCCGGCGGCGTCGTCGCCCTCCCGTACGCGTGGGCCGTGTGGACGACCGCGGGCGACCGGGCCGGCCGAGCGCTCGCTGTCCTGTTCGGGATCGTCTCGCTGCTCATGGCCGGCGTGGGCGCGTTCCCGTCCGACAGCGCGCTCCACGTCCCGGTCGCGATCGGCTTCTTCCTCGGCCTCACGGCCCTGCTCGCGGTCGACGGCCTCCGCCGACGCGACACGGCCGTCGGACGAACGCTCCTCGTCGCGCCCGTCGTCCACCTCGGCGCCTGGTGGGGGTGGATCGCGGTGCTCGATCTCGGCGACGGCATCGCGATCCCGGAGCTGGTCGGTGCCCTCCTGCTTGCGGCGTGGGTGTTGGCGCTGTCGCCGGTCGCGCCGCTTTCCGCGTCGCCCCCGTCGGCGGATCGCCGATCCAGGTAACGAACGCGCTCGCCCGAGTGACTCCCGTGCGATCGTCAGCAGAACCGTTCGTTGAATCGGTTGACGGCGTCGTCGGTCCCCGCGACGACGAGCCTGTCGCCGGCGATCAGCTCGGTGGCCGGACCGATGTCGGTGAGCAGGTCGTCGTCGCGCTCGACGGCGACGACGGTGACGCCGGTCTCGGCGCGCACGTCCGCCTCCGCGAGCGTCCGGCCCTCCAGCCGGGGCGCCCGCGTCCGGACGAGGTCCACCTGCGTCTCGGGCCGGAGCACCTCCTCGTCGAGCAGCTGGGAGGCGAGGAGGCGTCCCGACACCGTCGACAGCGAGAGGACGTACTCGGCGCCCGCGCGGTAGAGCTTCGGCACCGACTCGACGTCGTTCGCGCGGGCGATCACCTCCACCTGCGGGGCGACCTGCTTCACCGCCAGCGTCGCGAAGATGGTCGTCGTGTCGGAGTCGAGCGCGATCACGACCGCCCGAGCCTCGTCGACGCCGGCGGTCTCCAGCGTCTCGCGGTCGGTCGCGTCGCCCACCACGTCGACGCCGGGGGCGTCCTCCAGGTCGACGACGGTCACCTCGTCGGTCGGCCGGACCTCCGCGGCGGCGCTGTGGCCGACCATCCCGTACCCGGCGACGACGACCGAGCCGCGGCGCCGGGTGCGGGTCTCCGAGAGGGTGAGCTCCTTGAGCGACTCCAGCTCCGGTTCGGTGCCCACGACGAGCAGGACGGTGTGCTCGTCGATGACGCGGCCGGGTCGGGGCGGCGACTCGAACTCGCCGTCGTCCCAGGCGCCGAGCACGTTCGCGCCGGTGCGCTCGCCGATCCGCGACTCGGCGACCGTCTCCCCGACGAGCGGGCTGCCGTGGTGGACCAGCAGCTCCGCGATCTGGAAGTCCTCGCCGATCTCGACGCCGTAACCGAGTTCGTCGGCGACGCTCGCGGTCGCCTTCGACCCGAGACTCTCCCCGAGCAGGCGCCGCGGGGAGACGACGCTGTCGGCGCCGGCGTAGCGGTGGTAGTCGGCGACGTCCTCGTCCTCGATGAGGCTCACGACGCGCAGGTCGCCGTCGTCGACGCACTCGCGCGCCGAGAGGACGACGCTCGCGTTCGTCTCGTCGTCGGCGTCGGCGACGAGCGCCCGCGCCGTCCCGACGTTCGCGCGCCGTAGCGCGTCGATCTCCTCGGGGTTGCCGTGGATGACGTGCTCCTCGCCGCCGTCGTAGACGGCCGTCGCCTCGTCCTCGTCGGCGACGACGAACAGGTACGGCACGTCGCGGGCGACGAGCTCGTCGCGGAGCACGCGCCCCCTGGGCGTGTGTCCGCAGATGACGACGTGACCGGCCAGGTCCTCGACGGTCCTCGGGGCCGTCGTCGACAGCGTCTCCTCGAACAGCGGGAACACGAAGGCCGGGAGCGCCATGAAGATGAGTAACACGCCCGTGAGGTCCATCGCGACCACGAGGAGGTTCATCTCGGTCGTCTCCCACGGGGCGTCCGAGCCGAACCCGGTAGTGGTGAACGTCTCGACGACGACCTGCAGCGAGTGGGCGAACGACTGCTCGCGTCCCTCGAACGTCGCCATCGCCTCGTGGTACGCGACCGTGTACACCAGGATGACGACGACGAGCGCACCTAGGTACGCCGCCGTCCGCCGTCGCCACTTTCCCATACCACCTCCTGCGGCGGCACCGTGTTAACCGGTACGGATGCGTCGACACGTCGACCGTGTCCGGCCGGGCGTACCCGTCCGTCCCGCCGGCCGCCGCCCCCCGTGAAGTGATGGGCCTCGGACGCGAAGCCCGGCCGTGCGCGAAGTCACGCTCGATGCGACCGGCCCGATCCGGGTGGACGAGGACGACATCGACGAGGAGAAGGGGGACATCGCGGTGTGTCGCTGCGGGCTCAGCGACGGCTTCCCGTTCTGTGACGGCTCGCACAGGGCGACCGAGGACGAGGAGCCGGGCGTCCGCTACAAGTACGTCGACGGCGAGCGGCGCGTGGTCGAGGAGATCCGACTCGCGGCTGCGGACGAGGACGATCCGAGCGAATCGGGATCGGCGTAGCGATCGAGGTCGACTACGCGCCGACCTCGGCGCCGGCGTACAGCGCGATGACGAGGAAGATCCAGACGGCGTCGACGAAGTGCCAGTACATCGAGGCGGTCGTCACGGAGACGTGGCGGTCGGCGGAGTACTGTCCCTGCAGGGCGCGGACGAACACGATGGCGAGCAGCACCGCACCCATCGAGACGTGCAGCCCGTGAAGCCCGGTGAGGCCGTAGAACGCCGAGCCGAACAGCCCGGAGGTGAGGGTGAAGCCCTCGTGGACGATGAACTCGTAGTACTCGTACACCTGGCCGCCGATGAACACGATCCCGAGCAGCAGCGTGACGGCGAGCCAGCCGAGGAACCTCCCGCGGTCGTTTCGGCGGATGGCGCCGTGTGCGAAGTGCAGCGTCACCGACGAGACGATCAGGATCGTCGTGTTGATGACCACCAGCGACCCGAGCAGGTGCGGGAGGTCACCCGCGATCTCCGCCCACGCGTCCTGCGAGCGGATGAAGAAGAAGTACGTGAAGCCGGCGCTGAAGGTGGCGATCTCCGAGCCGAGGAACGCGATCATCCCCCACCTGAGCTTGCTCGCGCTGTGTTCGTCGGCGCCGCGCTCCCAGAAGTGCGTGACGAACGCGTGGTACATCCACCCGTAGATGCCGACCAGGAACAGCCCGATGCTCCCGACCAACACGCCGGGCCCGACCATCGGGCCGACGATGTTCCGGTCACCGATCGCCATGAGGTACAGCGCCGCGCCGATGTAGATGCCGGCGCCCCCGAGCGCCGTGACGAACGGCCACCACGAGGCTTCCCCGAAGCCGCGCGGCCAGTCCTCGACCGCGGGCAGGTGATGCCCGTCGTCGTGGGCGTCCTCCGTTTCTGTAGCCATGCGCGCCGGTAGCCGACGCGGAGACAAAAATCCTCCCACCTGCGTCGGCGCCCGACGGCACGACGGTGCGGCATCGCCGCGCTCGACGGCTCGGTTCGCAGTAGTTTGCGTGGACGGCCGATACAGTTCGCGTGGACGGCCGATACACATACTACGGTAGCCGATAACTATCTGACGTATGCCGGAGTGCAGGAACTGTAGTTCGTTCGTCACCGAACGATACGTTCGAGTGTTCGCTCCGGAAGGGATGAACGACGTCCGCGTGTGCCCTTCCTGTGAAGACATGGTCCGCGAGGGGGCCAGCGTGCGGGAGGCCCGGTCGAAACGCGTCTGAGCCGCCTTCTCTCTCCGAGTCGTCGGTCCCGGCCTCGGCGGTGCGCTTTTTGCCGGCCGAGGTCATCTCCCACCCGTGCCGCTGTACGACACCTACGTCGGCGAGCTCGACCGCGACGGCGGCGACTTCCCGCCCGAGGCCCGCCTGATCGGCGTGGCCGCGTCGCCCCCGGGGCGCCTCCGCGCGCTCGTCGACGAGACGCGTCCGGCGCTGGCCCCGCCGCCGGCGCTCCTGGACGACCACGCCGACGCCGCCGAGTCGTTCCGGATCGACGGGCTGTGTGAGTCGGGCGCGCACAACGCGGCGTGGGACCGCGTCGACTTCGCCGACCGCTACCGCGAGCACCTCGCGTCGGACCCCGACGCCAGTACCGCGATCGACTCGCTGTGTGCGGCCCTGGCCGACGGCGCGGACCTGGCGCTCGTGGGGCCCGAGCGCTCCGGCGAGCTGCGGAGCCACCGGACGGTGCTCCGCGAGGTGCTCGCCGAACGGACGGAGGGCCCAGACGACGCCGACCGTGTCGACGACGCCGACCGCGTCGACGGGATCTGCTGATCGTGGCGCGCCCGCGTCGCGTTCGGTTCGCCGCCGGGGACCGTCGCGGACGGTTCCCCGCATCCCCCGTCGCGGTTTCGCAAGCTACTCGGCCGCCCTCTCCCAACCGTCGGTGATGGATCGCTACTCACGAAGCGCTCGTCTCGCGCGACGCGCGACGCCGTTCGCGCTCGCGGCGCTCGCGGTGCTCGCGAGCGCGTCGCGCGTCGCCGCCCACGCCGGCGGCGTTCGCGCCGCGACCCGCGAGACGGTGACGGTGCCGACGTGGCTGTTTCTCGCCACCGGCGGCGCCGTCGTCGGCGCCTCCTTCCTCCTCGCGTCGGCGGTCACCGACCGGAGCTACATCCGCCGGATCGACGGGTGGACGCGCGCGCTCCCCGACGCCGGTCGCGTCGCCCGGGTCCTCGCGAGGACCGTCGGGATCGCCGCGCTCGCGGTCACGATCGCGGCCGGCCTGTTCGGCCCCCGCACGGCCGCCGACAGCGCGGCCGTCCTGGTCGTGTGGGTCGGCTGGTGGGCCGTGTTCGTCCTCTCGGCGTACCTCCTCGGCAACACCTGGCCGGCGGTCGACCCGTTCCGGGCGATCGCCGGGGTGTTCCCGTCGCTCGATCGGCCCTACCCCGAGCGGCTCGGATCGTGGCCGGCGGTCGCCGGCCTGCTCGCGCTCGTGTACCTGGAGGTCGTGACGCCGATGGCGGACGACCCGCGGCTGCTCACCGGCCTCGTGCTCGGCTACCTCGCCGTCTCCGTCGCGGGGAGCGTCGTCTTCGGCGCCGACGACTGGTTCGACACCGCCGACCCGGTGTCGCGGCTGCTCGACGCCTACGGTCGGGCCGCCCCGATCACGCGCACGGACGACGGCCCGCGGCTTCGCGTTCCCGGGATGGGCCTCACCGACGCCGCGTGGATCGACGGCCGCGACGACGTCGGCTTCGTCGTCGCGATCGTCTTCGTCACGACCTACGACGGCTTCGTCGGCACCGGACTGTGGACCGACATCGCGCGGCCGTTCGTGGAGGCCGGCGTCCCCGCGCTGCTCGTGTATCTGCTCGCCATGCTGATCGGGTACGGACTGTTCCTCGGGCTGTATCTCGCGTCGGCGCGCGCGGCCCGTCGGACGGCCGACACGTTCCTCGCGCCCGGCGAGCTCGCTCGGCGGTTCGCGCCGTCGCTGCTGGCGATCGCCGCCGGCTACCACCTCGCGCACAACCTCGCGACGGCGCTGTCGCTGTCGCCGACGCTCGCTGCGGTGCTCACGTCGCCGCTGTCGCCCCCGGAGGCGCTCCCGGTGCTGATCGTGCCGGGATGGGTCGGCGGCGTCGGCGTCGCCGCGGTGCTGGGCGGACACCTGCTGGCCGTCTGGGTGGCTCACGCGACGGCGTACGACCTGTTCCCCGACCGACTCCAGGCGATCCGAAGCCAATACGGCGTCACCGTCGCGATGGTGGCCTACACCATGGCGAGCCTGTGGATCGTCTCGCGCCCCGGAGGTGCGCCCCCGTTCGTATGAGCCGCGAGCACGTCGCCGGCGACGACGCCGGCACGGACGGGGGGAGCGGCGGCGACGGGACGACCGCCGGCGACGGACCCGCCGTCGCCGACGATGGTGTCGGCGACATGGAGGACCCCGGCAACGCGACGGACGCCCCGGAGCCGCGCGACCCGGACGCCGACCGCTACGAGGTGCCGCCGGGGGAGACGGCGTTCGCGTGTCCGCGGTGCGGCCGGCCGTTCGCCCGGAAGCGTCACCGCGACCTCCACCTCGGGCAGGCCCACGCCGACCTCGACGACGAGGAGCGGACCGCCTACGAGGTGGCCCGCGACGAGGAGACCGACGACCTCCGTCGGTTCCGGATCGTGTCGCTGGGGATGCTCGTCGTCCTGTACTTCGGGTTCCTGTTCCTGTACGCGATCGCGGGCTGACGGCCGCGATCGGCTCGCGAGTCCGAAGCTGTCAATCGGCGAGAATCACTGTCCGACAGCCGTCCGACCAGGCGGAAGGTATTTGCGTCGGACGCAGCGATGTACCGGCGATGGACGGCGAAACAGTCGAAACGGTGACCGGATGGGAGTCCGAGCCGCTCTCGGGGGGGATCGACGGGCTCCGCACCTTGCAGTCCCGCGACTTCACCGGGGCGGTCACCGAGGGACACGCGTGGCTGTTCATGTTGAACGGTCGCGTGGTCGGCGTGTTCGACGGGTCGCTGGACTCGTTCGCGGACGCCGACGGCACCGCGTACGTCGCGCCCGACCCGTCGCTGCCGCTGCTGTACGCGATGCGGGAACGCGGCGGCGAGACGAAGGCGCGCTACTACACGAACGACACGGCCCTGTCGGCCGCCGACGCGAAGCTCTCCTCGGGGAAGTTCACCGGCTACATCGAGCTGTCGGAGAACGTCCTCTCGGGGGACTACTACGCGGTCTACTACGGCGGTCGCCGCCTCGCGTGCGCGTTCGTCGGCACCGGCGAGCAGAAGCAGGTGCTCACCGGCGACGAGGCGTTCGAGGCCGCCGACGACGAGGTCGGCATCTACGAGGTCGTCGACGTCGATGTCGACGTGGTCGACATTCCGGACCCGGAACCGGAGCCCGAACCGGACTCCGGCACGGACTCGGACCCGGCTCCGGACTCGGCGGCAGCCTCGGCGACGGCCGCCGCCGCGGACCCGGACGCCGCCGCGAGCGGCGACTCGCCCGCTGACGGGGACGACCGGTCCGAAGCCGACTCGTCGACGAGCATCACCTTCGGCGGCGCCGGCGGATCGGGCGGCGACGGGGAGCCGGACGACGCCGGTGAACCGACCGACGCCAGGGAGCCGACCGAGGCCGACGAGTCGCCGTCGACCGTCGCCACGGCCGGGGACGACGACCCCGCCCCCGACGCGTCGCCGACGGCCGACGCGACAGCGACGACCGACGCCGAGGTGCCGGACGACCCCGAGTCGACGGACGACGACGGGGAGGCCGCCGCGGCGTCGCCGAGCGACGACGGGGGGCCGCGCCCGTCCGGCGACCCCCGCGAGGGGGCGCCGGATCCGTCGCGACCGTCGAACGCATCGTCCCGCGGTGACGGTGCGGCGACCCGACGGGAGTCGGCCGGATCCGACAGATCAGCGGCGTCGTGGCCGGCGAACCGTCCCCCGGAGGGGGACCGGGACGACCGCGAGACGGGCGACCGAGGGAAGCCGGAGGGGAGCGGATCCGACGGCGACCCGTTCTCGGCGGAGGAGCAGTGGCGCGAGACCCGGTCGATCCCGTCGCTCGACCCGTCGCGAACGGCGACGCCGGCGGCGGAGGACGCGGGGACGAACGGCTCGGCGGCCGCCGCCGAGCGTCGCCGCCGCCGGGACCGGTCGGCAGGGGAGACCCAGTCGGCGACGGACGACGCCGGTCGACGCGAGGCCGCCGGCGCCGACGCGGACGGCCGGCGGTCGTCCGACCGCGACGACGGCTCGGGAGCTCGAGTCGAGGGACCGGCCGACGCGAGCGAGGAGCTCGCGGCCGCCCGGGAGGCGCTCGCGACGGCGCGCGCCGAGCGCGACCGCGCCATCGAGGGCGCCCGCGAGGCGCGCGAGCAGCTCGAGTCGACCGAGGAGGAACTCGACGGGCTCCGCGAGGAGAACGAGCGACTCTCCGAGCGCGTCGAGGAGCTGGAGGCCGAGCTGGCCGAGGCGCGCGAGGAGTTGGAGGCGGCCCGCGAGCGGGCGGCGGTCGGCGACGGGGACGACGGCGACGCGCCAGCGCGGACCGTCCCGGCCGACCGGGCGCTGGCCGGGACGAACCTGTTCGTCCGCTACGACTCGAAGGGCGGGGCGACGCTGGAGAAGGCCCACGCCGGTGGCGCGAGCCGTTCGGACGTGAACGACAACCTCCGGCTGGAGCTGCACACCGACTTCGAGGCGGCGGACGCGGCCGTCGACGGACGACCGTTCCGGGAGTTCCTCACCGACACTATCGAGTACGGCTTCGTCGAGTGGGCGGTCCGCGAGCTGCTGTACGAGATCCAAAGCACCGGCAACGAGTCGGCGCTGCGGGACCTGTTCGACGCCATCCCCGAGATCGACCGCGCCGAGCTCGACGGGACCGTCGCGGTCGACGACGCCGACGGCGGCGCGACCGAGCACACCTTCGACGTCGTGCTCCGCGACCGCATGGGCAACCCGCTGTTGGTGGCCGACGTGACGGAGGGGCGCGACGCGACGACCGAGTCGATGCTCGACGGGCTCGTCGGCGACGCCGGCGCCGTCGCGGACGCCGACGACCACCTCGCAGCCGGCTTCTACGTCACCGCGTCGTTCTTCGAGCCCGGCGCGCTGGAGGCGGCAGCCGACGCGACCGGCGGCGGGCTGCTCTCGCGGGGCAAGCGCAAGAGCTTCGTGAAGCTCTCGCGCAAGCAGGGCTTTCACCTCTGTCTTGTCGAGTCGCGCGAGGGCGAGTTCCACGTGAACGTCCCCGAACTGTAGCCGGCCCGTCCGACGCCGTCGCCGACGCTACGGGTCGTTCCTCCGTCCGTTCGTCCGTCCTACGTGTGTTCTCGACCCGGTAGTAAGGAGAGCGGCCGCGGCGCTATCGCGGCCGCAGCGATGGATCAGTAGAACGTCGTCGAAGTCCGGTCAGCCCTCGAGCTCCGGCGCGTCCTCGATCCGCATGCCGCCGATCTTGTCGACGATCTCGTCGATCTTTCCGTCGAGCTCCTCGACGAACTCCGCGGTCCGCTCGGTCGTGATCGCGCCCTGGCTGGACGGCTCGATGAGGTTCTCCTCCTCGAGGACGCGCAGCGAGTAGCGGACCTTGTGGTGGGGGTACCCCGTCTCGTTGGACATCTTCACGATCCCGATCGGCTCGTTCTCGATGACCATACGGAGGACTTGGAGGTGTCGCTCCAGCATATCGACCTCCTTCTCCAGTCTGTCTATCATGGCACGTGTTAACTCGTCCGTCCTCCCTTTAAAAGTTCTCCTCCCGGCCGGGATCGGGTCGCCCGGCCGTCACGATGTCCGGCGGTTCTCGGCTTCACCTCCGATGTGGGTGTGGTTAACGGTTACGCCGACGCCGCGTGGCGGTAATGCGCAGACACGAATAGTACCGCGTGACAGGGACAACCGATACGCATCCCCGTGGATCGTCTCCGCGAACGGACCGTAATCGGTTTACCGTGCCGCGCGGAACCAGCGGTCGGTATGACTGTCACCATCGTCGGATCCCAGCTCGGGGACGAGGGCAAGGGCGCCCTCGTCGACCTGTGGGGCGGGGACGCCGACGTCGTCGTGCGGTATCAGGGCGGCGACAACGCCGGCCACACGGTCGTCGAGGGCGGCGAGGAGTACGCCCTCTCGCTGGTGCCCTCCGGCGCCGTCCGCGACAAGGTCGGCGTGCTCGGCAACGGCTGCGTCGTGAATCCGCGGACGCTGTTCGAGGAGATCGAAACGCTGCGCGAGCGCGGGCTCGACCCCGACGTGCGCGTCGCCGAGCGCGCGCACGTCATCATGCCGTACCACCGGCGCCTCGACGGCATCGAGGAGGAGGCGAAGGCCGACTCCGACTCCGGCGCCGAGGTCGGCACCACCGGCCGCGGCATCGGCCCCACCTACGAGGACAAGGCGGGCCGCCGCGGGGTCCGCGTCGGCGACCTGCTCGACCCCGACGTGTTGCGCGAGCGCCTGGAGTACGTCGTCCCGCACAAGCGCGCGCTCGTCGAGGACGTGTACGGGCTCGAGGCGGGCGAGGAACTCGACATCGACGCGCTCCACGAGGAGTACAGCGACTTCGGCCGTCGCCTCCGCGAGGAGGACATGACGGTCAACTGCTCGGACTTCCTGTACGAGCGCCACGAGGGCGGCGACAACGTCATGTTCGAGGGCGCGCAGGGCACCCTCATCGACATCGACCACGGGAGCTACCCGTACGTCACCTCCTCGAACCCGACCGCCGGCGGCGCCGCCACCGGCTCCGGGATGGGGCCGACCGTCACCGGCCGCGGCGAGGTCGTCGGCGTCGTGAAGGCGTACCTCTCGCGCGTCGGCGCGGGACCGATGCCGACCGAGCTGGACGGCGACGAGCGCGAGGAGACGCTTGCCGCCGACATCCGCGAGAAGGGCGGCGAGTTCGGCACCGTCACCGGCCGCCCGCGCCGCATCGGCTGGCTCGACGTGCCGATGCTGCGTCACGCCGCCCGCGTCAACGGCTACACCGGGCTCGCCGTCAACCACCTCGACGTGCTCGCCGGGCTGGACGAGCTGTACGTCGGCCACGCCTACGAGCTCGACGGCGAGGAGCGACCCTCGCTGCCGGCGACGACCGAGCGCTGGGCCGAGTGCGAGCCGGTCCTCCGGGAGTTCGACACGTGGGCGGAGTTCGACGCCGACGCCGTCGCCGAGGCGGGGTACGATGCGCTCCCGGGGGCGGCCCGCGAGTACCTGGAGTACCTGGAGGAGCAGCTCGACACGCCCGTCTACGCCGTCGGCGTCGGTCCCGACCGCGAGCAGACGGTCGTGCGGACGAACCCCTGGGAGTAAGTGTCGTCGCCGGCGACCGCCCGGATGCACACGGCGCGGCTGGTTCTCGGCTATCGCCGGCTTCACCGCCTCGACCGCCGACAGCTCCGCCTCGCGGTCGTCCGCCGGGACGCGCACTCGTGCGATCGGCGCCGCCCCTCGCGGGGAACCCGCACGCTTTTGACCGCCCCGCGCCACGAACCGGCCAATGAAGGAGTCCCTGTTGGACATCGTCTGCTGTCCGCTCGACAAGCACGACCTCGAGCTCGAGGTGACCGAGCGCGAGGAGGGCGAGGAGGGCGAGATCATCGCGGGCACGCTCACCTGCACGGACTGCGGCGAGACGTACCCCATCGAGGACGGGATCCCGAACCTGCTGCCGCCGGACATGCGCGAGTAGACCCCGGACGCGCCGCCGCGAGCGAGTCGCCGTCGCCGCCGCGTCGCCGCCACACCGTCGCCGTCGCCGTGGCGACGAACTTTTTTCCCGTCTCCGCGGGAGGGCAACCTGTGTCGTCAGAGGCAGCCATCCTGGGGGTGACGCTGAACCGCGATCGGCTCAACGAGGTGACCGCGCCGGAGTCGTTCGCCGCCGACGGGGAGTTCGCCGTCGCGCTACGCAACGAGGGGGAGCCGGTCCACGTCCATCTGCGGTTCGACGGACCGCTGGCGGCGGTCGCGTCCGTCGCGCCGCCCAACCACTACGTCGACGAGGAGGCGACCCGGACGGTTCGGGTGACGGTCGCGCCCGTGGACGAGGCGGTTACGGGGACCCTGGAGGTCGTCGTCGGCCACGGCGCCGAGGCGACGACCGTGCCGGTTCGGGTCGCGCCGTCGGCGACCGCGAGTGGCGACGATTCCTCCGGGGGCAACGAACCCGCGGCCGGCGACGATCCCGCGGGTGAGGAGTCCTCGGAGGTGCCGTCGCCGAGCGACGCCGACCCGACGGCCGCCGAGTCAACACCGGCCGCGGAACCGGACGACGACGACGACGGGCCGGAACCGGCGGCCGCGGCCCGCAGGCGGCTCGACGAGTGGGTCGACCGCGCCCGCGACGCCGCGGACACGGCGGTCGACGACGAGGCGGGGATCCCCTCGCCGGAGCCCGGGACGCTCGCGGTCGCGGCGCTGGCGGCCGCGGCGCTCGTCGGGGCTGGGATCGTCGCCGTGACGCTCGACGGGCTCGCGGTCACGCTCGGCGTGGTCGCGGTGTTCGTCGCCGTGCTGGTCGCCGGGTTCCTGTTGCTCGGATAGACGGTCGTCGAGAAGCGGGTCGCGGCGTTGTCGCCCGAGTTAGTCCTCGTGGTCGCCGTGCCCGTCCTCGGGCTCGGTCGCGACACCGCCGAGGTTGCCGTGGTCGTCGAACAGCTTCGCGCGCAGGTATCGCGTCCGGTAGCGGTTGGCGTCCTCGTACACGTCGGCCTCGCGGATCTCGTCGACGCGGCCGTCGGCGACGGCGTCGATGACCCCCTCGATCTGTTCCTTCTCGCTGGGGGTGAGGCGGAAGGTGTACTCGCGCGGCTCCTCCTCCTCCAGCTTCGTCCACTTGCGCGCGGCGGCGATCACCAGCGAGCACGGCTCCCGGCACGGGAACGCGCCGGTCCCGCCGTCGGCCGCGAGTTCGTCGCCCTCGTCGTACTGCCACTCGCGACGCTTGACACACTGGGAGTCGTCGCAGGCGGCCTCGGCGACCCACTCGACGGCCTCGCGGGGCAACTCGGAGACGATCCCGTAGATGCCCGTCTGGCGGTCGGTCGTGTCCGTCCAGTGGTCGATGTCGAGCCGCCCCTGCCGCTCGCGGTACCAGTTCGCGACCGTCGCGGGGTACAGCGTCTCGACCGTCTCCACGGCGTCGCGCCAGTTCAGGTCGTGGAACGCCCAGCCGGTCGGCATGTTCGTCCCGGTCTTCAGCGGGCGGTACATCCCGTCGTCGTCGTGTTTCGCCAGCTCGCGGGCGTCGAGGGGGTCGTCGTACGTCTCCAGGTCCTCTACCGCGCGGTCGGCGTCGTCGACGTGGCGCACGTCGTAGCGACGGGAGCCGTCGGCGCTGCCGACCCCGTCGCCCGCGTCGGCGAGGGTCGCCTCGATGCGGAGTTGCCCCCACTCGGTGACCATCCCGTCGGCGAGGGCGTCGTAGCGCGCGGCCGCGTCGTGGTCGTCCGCGGCCTCGGCGTGTCGGAGGAACGCTCGACGGGGGGAGTCGTGGCGCTGCACCTCGCGCTCCCAGAAGTACCAGTCGGTGACGTACGGGCTTCCGTCGGCGTGCGCGTGGAGTTCCGACTCCGAGAGGTTCGTCGCCTCGTGTTCGGGCGTGGCGAAGGTGTAGCCGCCGTCGTCGTCGCGGGCGACGCGGAGGCCGTCGAAGTCGACCCCGCCGTCGGCGTCGGCGGCCGAAAGCAGCGCGTCGAACTGTCGCGCGAGCATTCAGTCGTCCGCCCCCGGGGCGACGCGGGTCGTCTCGCGGACCGACTCGATGGCGGCGCTCACGTCGGCGCCGGCGTCGGCCGCCCGCTCCAGTACCACGTCGGCCATCAGGGACTCCGTGCCGACGGCGCCGGCGTACCAGATCCGGTGGCCGTCGACCGCGGCGGGCACGTCGTAGCCGTCGCGGTAGTCGTCGGTGAGGCCCATGTCCTCGGGGATGTCCTCCTGCGTGTGGAAGCCGTCGGAGACGAACAGCGGGACGACGACCACGTCCTCGCTTTCGAAGTAGTCGGTCACGTCGTCGACCTCCGGCTCCTCGTCCATGTACAGCGCCTGGACCTCCTCGAAGCGCCCCGTCTCGCGGACGCGTTCGGCGTGGTACTCGATGGCCTTCGCGGAGTTCTCGTTGCGCTCGGTGCCGTGGCCGACGACGGCGAAGCCGAACCCATCGCCCACGTCGGGATCCTCGGTCACGCTCTCGGCGCGGCGCACGAGTACGTCCGTCATCGACTCGTGGGTGCCGACCGGCCCGCAGTAGTGGACCGTCTGGCCGGTGTCCTCGGCGGTGTAGGTCGCCACGTCCGCCGAGAGGCCGTCGGAGTCCCAGTCGGCGACGTCCCAGCCGTCCAGGCGGAGCTCGCGGGGGATCACCTGCTCGGTGAAGTAGCCCTCCGAGATGAACATCGGGACGACGTACACCTCGTCGGCCTCGCAGGTGCGTAGCACCTCGCGGAGGCTCGGTTCCTCCTTCCAGAAGCCGGTGCGAACCTCGTCGAACGCGCCGGCCGCGCGGATGGTGTCCGCGTGGTCGTAGGTTGGCGCGCTCGACCCGGGGTTGAGGTGCGACCCGTGGGCGACGATGACCAGCGCCTGACTCATGGACGAATCGAGGGCCGGAGCGACCTTTACGCCTTCGGCAGGGGAGGGGGCGCGGCGATCGAACGCGGGAGGGGGGTCAGGGGGACCGGGAGCGAATGCGGGGGAGGGGCGTCAGCGGGAACCGGAGCGGGATCGGATCAGACCTCGACGCAGGCGCGGGTGCCGGGCAGACAGAGCCGTCGCCGGCGGCGATCGCGGGCCGCCCGTGCCCGAATCGCGAGCACAAGCCGTCGCCCCGCGAGCGCGAGCGCCGCGCCGACCGCCGCCGTCGCGACCGGGGGAAACGCGTACGCGAGGAACGCGGCGAGCGCGAGCGCCGCGGCCGCCGCCGTCGGGCCGACCGATACGTCCGTCTCGGGGACACCGCGTCCGCCGTGGGTGGGCCGTCTCATGCAAGTGATCGATCGGCCCGGCCCCACTAAACAGTAATCTGAATGATGTTTCTGTCCGGCGTGTTACTGAAACGTGCTTCAGTGGCGACCGCCCGTTCCTCGGGCGTCCGAACCGTCGCGATTATGTCCGCCCGCGCCGCCCTTCCGTCGATGACCGTCGCCGAGGAGACCCGCGCCGCCGTCCGCGAGCGACCGTTCCTGTACGACGCCCTCCGCGCCGGCGTCGTGAACTACGCGGCCGCCGCGGCGACGCTCGACATCGACGCCGACCGCGACGCGGTGGCGACGGCGCTTCGCCGGTTCGCGAACGAACTGGACGACCGCGCGGAGTCGGACGCCGACGCCCCGGGCGACGCCGGCGCGCGCGTCCGGATGGAACGCGGCGTCGGCGCAGTCGATCCCGTCGACGCCGTTGTCGCCGGCGGCGACGACCGTGACGCCGGTGACGACACGGACGACCGTGGCGGCGACGGCGACGACGAAACCGCGGAGCCAGTGCTCGCGGTCGGCTCAAGCGCCTACGCCGCCGGCGCGGGCGACGCGACCGCGGTCGTCGCCGCCGGCGACGTCGACCCGCGCGCGCTCGAACGCGTGCTCGGGCGACTCCGCGTCGCGGGCGTCGCCGTCGACGCCGCCGGGGTGACGCCGACCGGGCTGGCCGTGGTGGTGGCCGGCCGCGCCGGCGCCGACGCGTTGCGTGCGGTCGAGGCCGCGCTGGACGGCTGAGGCCGCCGGCACGCGGCCTCGACGGCGGCCGACATCCCGCCGGCGCCTCGCGTCGCCGCCGGTCGACTCGGTGTTCGACCCGACCCGACCTTCGACTCGACTCGATCTTCGACCGTTTAACACGGAGGACCGCGTAGCCGTGCCCGATATGGGTCTGTCCGTGACCAACACCCTGACGGGCGAACGGGAGGCGTTCGAGCCGGCCAGCGACGACGAGGTCCTGCTGTACGTCTGTGGGCTGACGGTCTCGGACGACGCGCACCTCGGGCACGCCCGGCTGTGGTTCCACGCCGACGTGCTCCACCGGTGGCTCGATCACCTCGGCTACGACGTGCGTCACGTCGAGAACGTCACCGACGTGAACGAGAAGATCGCCGCCCGCGTCGGCGAGCGCGAGGGCTGGGACACCGAGGCGGACGTGGCCCGCCACTTCACCCGCGAGGTCATCGAGGACATGCGCGGGCTCAACCTCAAGCGCGCGGCGGTGTACCCCCGGGTGTCCGAGCACGTCCCGGAGATCATCGGGCTCGTCGAGCGCCTGATCGAGTCGGGACACGCCTACGAGACGAACGGCTCCGTCTACTTCGACGTGACCAGCTTCGAGGACTACGGACACCTCTCGAACCAACGGCCCGACGAGTTGGAGGCCGACGAGGACGAGGACGTGCTCGCCGAGAAGCGCCACCCCGGAGACTTCGCGCTGTGGAAGGCAGACGGCGTGAGCGAGGACGCCGTCCGGGAGCACCGCAAACACGACCACGAGGGCGACCTCCCGACGGGCCAGACGTGGGAGTCGCCGTGGGGGGAGGGTCGCCCCGGCTGGCACATCGAGTGCTCGGCGATGTCTACGACCCACCTCGGGGACACCCTCGACGTGCACATGGGCGGCCGGGATCTGGTGTTCCCGCACCACGAGAACGAGATCGCCCAAAGCGAGGCCGCCACGGGTCACACGTTCGCCCGCTACTGGCTCCACAACGGCCTGCTGGAGACGACCGAGGACAAGATGTCCTCCAGCCTCGGCAACTTCTTCACCGTCGAGGACGCCCTGGACGAGTTCGGGGTGAACGTCATCCGGACGTTCTATCTGGGCGCGCAGTACCGCGGCGACCAGACCTTCTCCGAGGACGCGATGGCGGAGGCCGAGGAGCGCTGGGAGCGACTCGAACGCGCCTACGAGACCGCGGTCGACGCCTGCGACTCCGTCGACGCCCGCGCGAAGGCGACCGACGACGACCTCCGCGCGGCCGTCGACGACGCCCGCGAGACGTTCACCGCGGCGATGAACGACGACCTGAACGTCCGCGAGGCGTTCGGCGCGCTGCTGGACCTCGGGAACGCCGTCCATCGACACGTCGACGGCGTGGATTCCGCCGACGACCGCGCCGACGCCGGGGGCGCCTACGACTACCGCGGCCTCCGCCGCGCCGTCGAGACGTTCGAGGAGCTCGGCGGCGACGTGTTCGGGCTCGAACTCGGCCGCGAGGCCGGCGGCGACGTGGAACTCGTCGGCGACCTGGCGGAGCTCGTGCTCGACGTGCGCGAGGAGGAGCGCGCGGCCGGCAACTACGAGCGGGCCGACCGCCTGCGCGACGACCTGGAGGCGCTGGGGCTCACCGTCGAGGACGGCGACGACGGCCCGGAGGTTCGGTTCGACTGACGCCGAGTGCGACGCCTACTCCTCGGCCTTCGGTTCCGCTTCGGTATCCGCCTCCTCGTTTGCCTCTGCCTCCGCGTCGCCCTCGTCCTCAGCCAGGTCGCCGGCGGCCGCCGGGACGACCAGGACCGGTCGGTCGGCCCCGCGGATCACGCGCTCGGCGACGCTGCCGAGCACGATCCGTCGGATGCCCCCCCGGCCGTGGGTGCCGACGACGATCAGGTCCGCGTCGGCGTCGCTCGCGTACCCACAGATCGCGCGGCTCGGCTCCCCGCCGATCACCTCGCCCGCGGCCTCCACGCCGGCCTCGCGGGCGCGCTCGACCACGCGCTCGACGGCGTCGCCGGCGCGCTCGTCGAGCGCCCGCCTGACGGCCGCGATCGTCTCGTCGGTGAGCATCCCCCCGCCGACGTTCGCCACGGTGCCCGACTCGTCGACGACGCTGACGGCGGTCAGGCGTGCGCCCAGTGCGTCCGAGAGCGCGACGCCGGTCCGCTCGGCGGGCGCGGCCGCGTCGCTGCCGTCGGTCGCGAGCACGATCTCCGCGGCGTCGGTCCAGTTCGGGCCGTCATCGCCCGGTCGGTCGTTCCCGTGGACCACGAGCACGGGCACCTCGACCGTGCGCACGAGCTTCTCGGCGACGCTCCCGAGCAGCGCGCGCCGCGCCCCGCCGCGGCCGTGGGTGCCGATCACGAACAGGTCAGCGCCGACATCGTCGACGTACGCCGACAGCTCCCGGTGTGGGGTTCCCTCCCGGACGACCGGCTCCGCGTCGACGCCGGCCTCCCGGGCGCGCTCGGCGATCGCGGCGACGCGCTCGTCGGCCTCCTCGCGGGCCGCCCGGAGGTCGGGCAGTCGCTGACCGATGGCGAACGGGTCGACCACCGTACACGCGTGGAGCCGCGCGCCGAGGGCGGTCGCCAGCGACAGTCCCGTCTCGACGGCGGCCGCCGCGGGCTCGCTCCCGTCGGTCGCGACGACGACGTCCGCGAACTCCATGTCCTCCATGTCACAACGTTGTGTGGATCGAACGATAAATCCGCCGCCGGCTCCCGCGCTCGGGGAGGCCGTCGGCGTCCGGGGAGGCCGTCGGCGTCCGGGGAGGCCGTCGGCGTCGTCACTCCGTGGTGAACAGCTCGGTGTCGTCGGGGATCGCGAACAGCCCCATGCGGATGCCGCAGTCGAGCCAGCCGTAGCCGTAGGAGTACGACGCCAGCGCGTTCACCGGGTCGTCGTTCTCGCGGAAGTGGCGGCCGTCCTCGAGGTATGAGGCGGCCATCTCCTCGCACTCCAGGGCCATCCCGTGCAGCGGCGTCCCCTCGGGGACGGACACCTCCGCCGCCGCGAGCGCGTCCGCGAGCATCTCCCCGTACCGGGTCGTCTTCTCGTCGAGGTCGGCGGGCATGTCACGACCGATCCGGGCGACGCCCCCTGAGCGTGTCGCCATCGCGGCGACTCCCGAGCGCGACGGGACCGGACTGTCGCGTGCAGCCCCCCTCGGCGCGCGCCGGGATCGCGGCGGCGACCCGGCGTGAACGGGGTGGGCGCCTACCCCGTCCGATCACTGCTCGTCGGCTTCCGGGTCCTCCTCGGGGTCGAGGAAGCCGCGGTACGGACAGACGTGCTCGTCGCGGATGAGCTGCTCGTCGATGATCTCCAGCCCCAACTCGTCCAGCTCCCGGTTGATCCGGTCGAGGTCGTCGTGGTCGCGGCCGATCGCGTTCACGTACACGTTCCGCTCGCCGGTCATGATCTCCCGCACCGCCGTCACGCCGCGGATCTCCCGCGCCTTCCTCCCCAACTCGTCGCGCTCGGGAACGCGCGCGGTGCAGACGATCTTCGTGTACAGCGGGTAGCCCGCGAGGTCGTAGTCGATGTCGATGTGGTAGCCGCGGACGATCCCCGACTCCTCGAGCTTGTTGAGTCGGGTCCGGACCGTGCTCGCCGAGAGGTCGAGCTTCTCGGCGATGTCGCTCGAGGAGGTCCCCCGGGCGTCCTGCTGGAGGTAATAGAGGATGTGTCTGTCGACCGAATCCAGCTCGCCGTCCTTCATCTCTATCGTGGAGTGCTCCCGCCGACGCTTTAGTGTTCCCCGGTCGCCGGCGCGTGCGGCGCGCCTCTCGGCGGCGCGCTCGCCGGGGCACCGACCGACAGGATTGCAGACGGGAAACGAATAATCCATACCGATCGTTGACGATCCGTCAATAGAAGCGCCCCGTTTATCTGGTTCCGTCACGTAGGCGCGAACAAGCACCCGGGCCGTCCCGTGACCCGGACCGCCCGCCCCACACCTCACCATGAAGGAACTCGAACGAGACCTCGGTCTCCCGTCCGTCCTCGCGATCAGCATCGGCGCAATGATCGGCAGCGGCATCTTCATCCTCCCGGCGCTGGCGCTGGAGATCGCCGGGCCCGCGGTGATCCTCGCGTACGCGCTCGCCGGCCTGCTGGTGGTCCCGGCAGCGCTGTCGAAGTCGGAGATGGCGACGGCGATGCCGGAGGCGGGGGGAACGTACATCTACATCGAACGCGGGATGGGCCCGCTGCTGGGCACGATCGCCGGCGTCGGGACGTGGTTCTCGCTGTCGTTCAAGGGCGCGCTCGCGCTCGTGGGCGGGGTTCCCTACCTGCTCCTGCTGTTCGATCTCCCCCTCAAGCCCGTCGCGCTGGGACTCGCGGCGGTGTTGATCCTCGTGAACGTCGTCGGCGCCAAACAGACCGGCCGACTCCAGGTCGCCATCGTCGTCGTGATGCTGGCGGCGCTGGGCTGGTTCGCGGCCGGGAGCGCCCCGAGCGTCCAGTCGGCAAACTACGCGAACTTCCTCGGCTTCGGCGTCGAGGGCGTCCTCGCGGCGACCGGGCTCGTGTTCGTCTCGTACGCGGGCGTCACCAAGGTCGCCAGCGTCGCGGAGGAGGTCGAGGACCCCGGACGAAACATCCCGCTCGGGATCCTCGGGTCGCTGGCGTTCACCACGATCCTGTACGTCGTCGTCGTCGCCGTGCTGGTCGGCATCACCGACCCCGGCAGCGTCGCCGGCTCGCTGACGCCCGTCGCCGTCGGCGCCGAGCAGACGCTCGGCCGGGCGGGCGTCGTCGTGGTCATCGTCGCGGCGATGCTCGCGCTCGTCTCGACGGCGAACGCGGGCATCCTCTCGTCGTCGCGGTACCCGTTCGCGATGAGCCGGGACCAGCTCGCGCCGCCGTCGCTCTCGTCGGTCAGCGAGCGGTTCGGCACGCCAGTCACGTCGATCACGCTGACCGGCGCGGTGCTGCTCGCGCTCATCGCGTTCGTCCCGATCCTCGACATCGCCAAGCTCGCGAGCGCGTTCCAGATCATGGTGTTCGCGATGATCAACGTCGCGGTGATCGCCTTCCGCGAGGGGAGCACCGAGTACGAGCCGGTGTTCACCTCGCCGCTGTACCCGTGGGTACAGGTGTTCGGAACGGTCTCCGGCCTCCTGCTGTTGACACAGATGGGGACGATCGCGCTCGCGGGCGCCGCAGTCATCACCGTCGGCAGTGTCATCTGGTACTTCCTGTACGTCCGCCCGCGGGTCGACCGCGAGGGCGCCGCGACCGACGCGATCCGACGGCAGGTCAGCCGGGAGGCGCTCTCGGAGATCGAGTCCGCGCTCGCCGAACGCCCCGACACCAGGGAGGTGCTGCTCGCGCTCACGAAGGACCTCGACCCGGAGCGCGAGCGGGCGCTGGTCGCGCTGACGGCGGATCTCGTCCGCGAGGACGACGGCCGCGTCGTCGCCGTCCGGTTCGAGGAGGTGCCCGACCAGGCGCCGCTCACCGAGAGCGTGACCGCCCAGTCCGACGCCGACCGGTCCTTCGAGACGCGGATGGGCGCGCTCGCCGACGAGCTCGGCGTCGACATCGAGGCCGACGAGATCGTCAGCCACGACACGAAACACGCGGTGGTCAACTTCGCGTCCCATCGGGGCGTGGATACGATCGTCGCCGAGCACGAACCCCTCCGGGTCCGCTCGCGGCTGTTCGGCGACCCGATCGACTGGGTCGTCAGGCACGCCCCCTGCGACGTGCTGCTGGTCGACAACCTCGGCTACGACGACCCCGAGCGGGTCGTGCTCTCGGGCGACGTGGGCCCGTACCCGCCGCTTGCAGTCAACGTCGCGGAGGCGGTCGCCGCCGCCAACGGCGGCGAGCTGTCGCTGTGGCAGCCGGCGGCCGGCGACGGCTCGGACAAACAGCGACGGCTCGTCGAGGACTACCGTGCGGAGCTGGCCGAGCTGGTGTCGGTCCCCGTCGGCACCGAGTCGGTCCGAACCGACGGGGGCCGCCCGCCGATGCCGGACCTGCTCGTCCGCCGGGGCGCCGACCACCGCCTCCGCAACGCCCTGCTCGACGAGCGTCCGGAGTTCCCGAACCCGGGCTGTACGACCGTCACCGTCTACCCCCACGAGTCCAGTCGCGTCGGGCTGACTCGCCGGCTGGTCGAACGGGTCGCGTTCTGACCGGACGCGCCCCGGAACACGTTCGTATTGTTTCTATTGTACAATACTGTTGTCCGCGGTCCGAGCACGACAGCACAACGTACAAACCCCGTTCGACCCTACCGACCGGTAATGACGGACACCGACGATATCGTCGAACATCGCCCGCTGATCGTCGCCGGGACCGGCTCCGCCGGTCTGACGGCGGCGATCTACGCGGCCCGGTCGAACAACGAGCCGCTCGTGTTCGAGGGCGACGAGCCTGGCGGCCAGCTCACGCTCACCTCCGAGGTCGAGAACTTCCCGGGATTCCCCGAGGGGATCAACGGCGCGGAGTTCATCAACAACGCCAAGGAGCAGGCGAAGCGCTTCGGCGCCGACGTGAAGAACGGCATCGTCGAGCGCGTGGACGACTCCCAGCGACCTTTCAGGGTCGAACTCTCCAACGGCGACGTCTACACCGCCGACGCCGTCATCGCCGCCTCGGGCGCCTCCGCCCGGACGCTCGGGATCCCCGGCGAGGACGAGCTGATGGGCTTCGGGCTCTCGACGTGTGCGACCTGTGACGGGGCGTTCTTCCGCGGGGAGGACATGCTCGTCGTCGGCGGCGGCGACGCCGCGATGGAGGAGGCCAGCTTCCTGACGAAGTTCGCGGACACGGTGTACATCGCCCACCGCCGCGAGGAGTTCCGCGCCGAGGACTACTGGATCGACCGCGTGATGGACCACGTCGACGAGGGCAACATCGAGATCATGCGGAACACCGAGGTGACCGAACTCCACGGGAGTGCCGAGGCGGGCGTCGACTCGGTCACGCTCGTGCGCCACCCCGAGGGACACCCGACCGACAAGCTCGACGACCCCGACACCGAGGAGTGGGAGTTCGAGGTCGGCGCGGTGTTCTACGCCATCGGCCACACGCCCAACACCGACTACCTCGCGGACACGGGCGTCGAACTCGACGACGACGGCTACCTGAAGACGGTCGGCGGCACCGGCGGCGGCCAGACCGCGACGGGAGTGCCGGGGCTGTTCGGCGCCGGCGACGTGGTCGATTACCACTATCAGCAGGCCGTGACTGCCGCCGGAATGGGAAGCAAGGCGGCCATCGACGCCGACGACTATCTGGAGGACCTGAAGCGCGAGGCGGCGGCGCAGACCGAGGAGGAGCCGGCGGCCGCGGACGACTGAGAACCTCTTTTCTGACGGGGGTTTCCTCGGTCGCTCGCTTCGCTCGCTCCCTGCGGGAACCCCCGTTGAAAACCCGTTCATGCCAAAACTGCCGCTCGCTCGCCAGCCTTCGGCTGGCTCGCTCGCGGTACAATACATGGGACCAGTAGGTTGGCGCGCGCCGGCCGCGGTCCGTCGCGGCCGGTAGCGCGCGAGGGACGAGAAGCGCAGGGAGCGAACGGAGTGAGCGAGCCGAGCATCGCAGGCGGCTGGGGAGGCTCACGTGAACGGAGTGAACGTGAGTTCGTCGGAGCTTGCTCCGACGTAAGCGAGGCTGCGATGGGTGGGAATGGAAGGGGCCGCGGTTCTCGACCGTCGAGACGACGGAAGCACCGGAGCGCGAACGGAGTGAGCGCGAGGAGCGTGGTTCGAGACGGCTCCGCCGTCTCGTCATCACGAAAGACGCGAAGCGTCTTTCGAACGACAGCGAGTCGCAGACGTCGAGAACCGCGGGGGCTTCCGGAGTGCTCAGGGTCGTCTGCTCGTTACCCACTGAGAATACGTCGAGAACCGCGGGGGCTTCCGGAGTTTCCATCGCTGCGAACCTCCCCGACCCACAGCGCACACCGACGACACCCTCGCCGACCGAGTATCCATACCCACGGACCTTTACGTCAGCCACGCCTCGCCCACGCCATGGTTGGAACTGAAACCTACACAGTCACCGGACCGGACGGCGACAGCGACGAGGTCGACCTCCCCGAGGGGCTCGTCGACATGCTCGCCGAGCAGGGCGAGAACCCCAGCGAGGTCATCAGCGACGTGGTCCTCCAGGCGTTCGCCCAGCAGGCCCACGCCATCGCCCACCACAGCGAGGGCCAGCCGCCCCAGGACGTGCTCGACATCAACGAGAAGGCCGAGGAGCTGTTCGAGGAGCGCTTCGGGCAGAGCCTCTCGGACGCGATGGGCCACTCGCACTAACGCGACCGCCTCGCCACGGATCCCGTTCTCGCGCTACACCGACGTGACCGCCAGCAGCGGCACCATCGCGCCGATCCCGACGAGGACGCCGGCGACGAGCTCGCGTTTCCCGTCGCCCGCGAGCCCCTCGCCCAGCTCCAGCGCCTCCGGGATGAACTCCGTGAGCACGAGATACACCATCGCGCCCGCGGCGAAGCCGAAGCCGACCGGGAGGAACCGCTCGGCGAGCGTGACGAAGTAGAACGCGATCACCGCCCCGACCGGCTGCGGGAGGCTGGAGAACACCGCCCACCACACCATCCTCGGCGGCGACACGTCCATCGAGCGCAGCGGGATCGACACCGCCACGCCCTCGGGGACGTTGTGGATCGAGATGGCGACGGTCATGAACACCGCGAGCAGCGGCACCGCCGTGCCGAACACGAGGAGGCCGCCGGGCGTGTCGAACCCGAGTTCCGCGAAGGAGACGCCGACGGCGACGCCCTCGGGGAAGCTGTGGACCGTCAGCACGCCCAGGATGAGCAGGAGCTTCCGGTAGTCGGCCTCCTCGTACTTCCGGGGATGGACCTCCACGTCCTCGATCACCTCGTGGGCGACGACGACCAGCAGGACGCCCGCGGCGGCGCCGACGCCCAGCTCCAGCGGCCCGCCGTACGCGAGCCCCTCGCTCACCAGCCCGAACAGCGACGCGCCGAGCATGATCCCCGACGCGAGCCCCCACAGGACGACGTTCCAGCGGTCGCCGATCTCGTCGACGAGGAAGAAGGGGATCGCGCCCAGTCCGGTCGCGAGCGCGGTGATCAACCCCGCGAGGAACACGAACGCGTACGCGCCGGCGTCGACCATACGGGGGCTAGCCGGGCCGCGGACATAATTCTCACGTCGTTGACTATTTTCGGCCGACCGAAACCGACGGATCGGGCGACCCCGAACACGTGCGGGTGATCGTCGAGGCCGTCGGTCGCGGGGCCCAGTTCAGAAATCAGTCACGTTCCGGGACTACGCCGTCTTCCAGTCGCGGTCGGTCCGGTTCAGACGGACGCAGCCGTCGTCGGTGACGACGACCAGGTCCTCGACCCGGACGCCGAACTCGTCGGGGAGGTAGATCCCGGGCTCGACGCTGAACACCATTCCCGGCTCCAGTTCGCGCTCGCCGCCGGCGACGACGAACGGCTCCTCGTGTACGTCGAGGCCGACCCCGTGGCCCGTGCGGTGGACGAACTCCTCGCCGTAGCCGGCCTCCTCGATGACCTCGCGGGCGGCGGCGTCGATCTCGCCGGTCGTGACGCCCGGCTCGACCGCCTCGACGGCCGCCTCCTGTGCCTCGCGGACGACGCGGTGGACCTCGCGGAAGCCCTCGGGCGGCGACGCGTCACCGAACACGAGCGTGCGCGTCTGGTCGGACGGGTAGCCGTCGACGCGGGTGCCGAAGTCGAGGACGACGGGATCGCCCGCCCGGATCACGCGGTCGCCGTGGGTGTGGTGGGGCATCGCGCCGTTGGGCCCCGAGCCGACGATCGTCTCGAAGGAGACGTCGACCCCGCCGTTGGCGACGAGGCGGTCCTCGATGTGGCGCGCGAGCTCCGTCTCCATCATCCCGACTACGTCGTCGCCGTCGGCCCGGAGCTCGCGGATCACCGCGTCGGCGGCCTCGCCCGCGCGGCGGAGCGCGGCGACCTCCGCGTCGTCCTTGATCACCCGCAGGTCCGCGAGCACCTCGCTCGCGAGCCCGAACGTCGCCCCCGACAGTACCTCGCGGAGGTCCTGGGTGAACCGGGCGTGCATGGTGTCGTCGACGAGGACGTGCGGGGCGTCGTTCGCGAGCGCGAGGTCGGCCGCGACGGACTCGACGGCCGCGACGGGGTCCTCGTCGTCGCCCCACGTGCGCACGTCCGCCACGGCCGACTCGGCGCGCACCTGCTCGCCGGACAGTTCCGGGACGAGGAACACCGGGTCGGCGTCGGGCACGACGAACAGCAGGAAGTGGCGCTCGCTGGGATGCTCGCTGTAGCCCGTGAGGTAGCGGAGGTTCGTACTCGGGAACAGCACGAGCGCGTCGCCCTCGCTGCCACGGAGGCGGTCGCGGGCGGCGTCGAGGCGGCGGGCGTACGGCGCATCGTCGGCGGACGGGGCGTCGGGGGCGTCTGCGTCGGTCATGTGTGGCGATCCTCCCGCCGCCGAGTTGAACGCGTCGGAGCCGGCCGCTCAGTCCGCCCGCGTCGCCTCGGTGTCGTCGCCGCGGACGAACCGGTCGTACGCCGACAGGAAGTCCTCGTCGGCCTCGGCGGTGCGCGCCCAGTCGGCGAGCCCGCGCTCCTCGTCGGTGCCGGGGATCACGTTGTCGAGGGTGAACGCGACGATCCCGCCGACGCTGATGCCGGTCGAGCCGACGACGAACACGGTGTTCGCGACAACCTCGGCGCCCAGCGCCGGCCCGAGGACGGGCACTGCTGCCATGCTCTGTGCGAAGAAGGCGGCGCCCCCGACGCCGTCGGGCGCGGCGGCGGCGACGTTCGAGAAGTACTCCGGGACGAACAGCCCGGCGAACAGCGAGACGCCGAGCACGAAGAGGTTGCGCTGGGAGTCCAGGTCGACGTACTTCAGGTTCGAGAGGCCGACGCCGACGATCTGGCCGAACATCGCGACGTACAGGCCGCCGACCACGGGGTCGGGGATGCTGGCGATGAGCGCGCCGAACGGGCCGAAGAAGCCGACGACGAGCATCGCGGCCGCGCCCACCTGCACGACGTAGCGGGAGGCGACGCCCGTGAGCCCGATGGCGCCGATGTTCTCCGAGTAGGAGGTCGAGCCGCCCGCGCCCATCAGCCCCGCGAACACGTTCGCGACCCCCTCCATGCCGATGCCGTGGGTGATGCGCTTCTCGGAGGGCGCGCCCACGCCCGAGAGGCGCGCGACGGCGTGGTAGTCGCCCAGCGACTCGATGATCGACGCGATCACGCCCGCGAGCATCCCGACGACGAAGCTCGTCGTCACCTGCGGCACGCCCCACTGGAGCGGGTAGATCGCGACCGCCAGCGGCGCCTCGAACACGGGCTGGAGGTCGACGAACCCCGGCGTGTCCGGCGCGTACACGCCCGCCGCGGACAACGCCAACGCGACCGCGTAGGCGACGACGATGCCCAACAGGACGGGGAACAGCTGGAACGCTCGCGCGCGGTTGCCGAGGAACTGCGAGAAGAGGGCGATGAGCCCGAACGTGAACAGGAGCAGCGGCCAGTTCTGCGTCGCGCTCGCGACCTGCGGGGCAGTGAACAGCGTCAGCCCGATGAGGACGATCACCGGTGCGATCACGACCGGGGAGAAGTAGCGCCGCAGGCGACCCACGAGGCCCAGATAGCCGATCGCGACCTCGAACAGGGCGGCGACGACGATCGCGCCCTGCAGCTGCAACAGGGCGGCGCGCCACGCCTCGACCCCGCCGCCGGGCGGGTTCGCGACGACGACGCCGACGATCGCCAGCGCCGGCGCCAGCATCGAGAAGGGCGCCCCCTGCACGATCGGGTAGCGGTTCCCGAGCGTCGTCTGTGCGAGCGTGGCGATCCCGGAGACGACGAAGAACGTCCCGACGAACCGCGGGACGAACTGGTCGGGCATCCCCATCGCGCCCGCGAGGATCAGCGGGACGGCGATGTTGGCCCCGACCATCGTGAGGTAGTGTTGGAACCCCAGCCCCAGCGACTGCAGGAACGGCGGCCGGTCCTCGATCCCGTAGGTGATGAGCGATCCCCCGTCTCCGCCTCTGTCACCGATATCGTCGCCGACATCGCGACCCTCGGCGTCGTCGTCCCCGTGCATTTGCTCGCCCGTTCGTGTTCTCCGTCTTCACCCTGCCGTTCTCGGGAGGCTCCTGTCGGCCGGCTGACCCGGCCATCGACGATCCGGCTATCGACGATCCGGCCACCGCCGACCCGGATCCGGCGGCGTCGCCGTCCGGTGGCGGAAGGGATTTGTCGCCCCCGGAACACTCCCGCCCGTGGATCGCGCCCGCCGCTGGTTGGTCGCCTGGGGACTGGGGTACGCCGCCGTCGGCGGCGCCTCCGTGCTGGTGCCGCTGTACGCGATCGCGTTGGACGCCAGCCTGGCGTTCGTCGGCCTCATCGCCGCGACCGCGGCGCTGGTGGGCGTCCCCGGCGCGCTCGCGTGGGCCGGCCTCGCGGCCCGGACGCGCCGCCGGCGGCCGTTCGTCCTCGTCGCGCTCGGCGCGACCGCGGTGGTGCTCGCGCTCGTGCCGCTGGCGACGACGCCGGTGGCCGTGTTGGTGCTCAACGCCGCACTATGGTTCGTCGTCGCCGCCGCGGTCCCCGTCCTGAACCTGATCGTCGTCGAGGGCGCGCCCGTCGACGACTGGGACGGCCACATCGCCTCGCTGAACGCCTGGCAGGGGTACGGCTGGGTCGGCGGCCTGCTCGTCGGCACCGCGTGGACGCTCGCCGTCCCCGGGTTCGGCGTCGACCCGATCGCGGGCCAGCGCCTGCTGTTTCTCGTTCTCGCGGGCGTCGCGGCGGCGGCCTTGCTGCTCGCTCGGGCGTGGTACCCCGAACCGTCGACCGTCTCCGCCGAGCGCTTCCGCCGGGTGTACGCCCGACTCCCCCACGCGAACTGGGGCGCCGGGCGCTACCTCCGCGCGAGCCTCTACGGCCCGGCGCGGATCTTCTGGGAGCTTCGTGCGCTCCGGAAGGGGTCGGGATCGCGACGGACCGGCAGCCGGATCCCGATCCCGCTCGCCGGCTTCTCCGCGTCGCTGCGGCGGTACGTCCTCGCGGTCGTCGTCTTCTCGCTGGGGTTCGCCGTCTTCTGGGGGCCGGTGCCGGCGTTCCTCGCCGAGCGCGTCGACGACGGGGCCGTCTTCGGCGTCTACCTCGCGGGCAACCTCGGCTCGGCGGTCTGTTACGGGCCGGCGGGTCGACTCGCCGGGCGGTACGCCCCGCGGGTCGTGCAGGCGGGCGCGCTCGCCGGCCGGGGAGCCCTCTTCCCCGGCGTCGCGCTCGTGGGCGTCGTCCTCCCGGCGGCCGCGCCCCCGGCGCTGGCGGGCTATGCGCTCGCGTTCGGGCTCATCGGCGCGACGTGGGCGTTCATCGCGGTCACCACCGCCGGCATCGTCAGCCGTCTCGCCGACGAGTCGACCCGCGGCGCCGCCCTCGGCGCGCAGGCGGCGGCCGCGGGGCTCGCGACCGCCGTCGGCTCCGCCCTGGGAGGAGCGGTCGCCGGCGCCGCGGGCTACCTCGCGACGTTCGCGCTGGGTGCCGCGCTGGTGTTCGTCGGATTGGCGGGCGTCGTGCTCGACCGATGAGGGCGGCCCCGCCGGCCCCGTCGACCGCACGGGACCGTCGACCGCGCCGGCCCTGTTGACCGCGCCGGGTTACCGAACGCCCGCTATCGATCGCCCTCGCCGTCGAGGAACGCCTCCACCTCCGCGCGCGTCGGCAGTGCCGCCATCGCCCCCTGCGCGGTCGTCGCGCGCGCGCCCACGGCGTTCGCGAACCGCAGCGCGTCCGAAAGCGACGACCCCCCGTCGAGCGCCGCGATCGCGCCGGCGGTGAAGGCGTCGCCCGCGCCGGTCGTGTCGACCACGTCGGCCTCGAACCCTGGGTGCTCGGCGTGGCCGGCGCCCCACGGCGCGTCGGCGGTCGAGCGTGCGTACGCGCCCGCCGCCCCGCGGGTGATCACGGCGGTGTGTGGCCCGTCGGCGACGACGCCGGAGGCGAGCGCCTCGGCGGTCCCCTCGTAGCCGGCGGGGTCGAGGTCCTCCGCGGAGGCGACGAGCACGTCCACGTCCGGGAGCGCCCGCGCGAGCGTGTCGGCGTAGTCGAACTCACGCCACAACGACGGGCGCGCGTTCGGGTCGAACGAGACGGTAGCGGCGTCGGGGACGCGGTCGAGTAGGTCGAACACTGCCGAGCGTGACGGCTCGTGGGCCAACTCGACGCCGCCGACGTGGATCCAGTCGAGGTCCGCGAGCGTCGCGTCGTCGACGGTCGCGGGGTCGAGCGCGGCCGCGGCAGTCCCCTCCAGGTACAGCGAGAACGACCGCTCGCCGTCGGCGTCGAGCGCGACGAGCGCGAGGCCGGTCGGCGCGTCCGGGTCGCGCTCGACGAACGTCTCCGGGATCCCCTCCCCCCGGAGCGTGTCCGCGAGGAAGTCGCCGAAGCCGTCGTCGCCGAGGCGGGTCCACAGCCCCGGCGCCTCGCCGAGGCGCGCGAGCCCGACGGCGACGTTCGCCGGCGCGCCGCCCGGGTGGCGGGCGTACGCGTCGGCGTCGCCGAGGTCGCCCGCCGAGGCGGCCGCCGGGTGGAGGTCGACGATGCACTCACCGACGACGAGGCGGGTCATTCGCCGCCCTCCGTGTCGCCGTCGCGGTCGGCGTCGCCGCGGCGACCACCGTCGCGGTCGGCATCCGCGCGGCGCGCACCGTCGCCCTCGGCGTCCGTCTCCCCGTTCTCGGCGGCCGCCGAAAGCGACTCCTCGATCCGATCGAGGCTGTGGCCGAGGTACGCGGCGTCGTGGGTGAACACCTCCGCCGAGAGCGTCCCCGTCCAGTCGTCGGGGAGCGCCCGGAACAGCCGCTCGAAGTCGACGAACCCCGACCCGATCGGGAGGTGCTCGTCGTCGGCGGTGCGCACGTCGTTCAGGTGGAAATGCGAGATGCGGTCGGCGCGCTCCTCGATCAGCGCCGCGATCCCCCCGTCGTCGCGGCCGTCGACGCGGGCGTGGCCGGTGTCGAGACACATCGACACGTCGGTGCGGTCGAGCAGCTCGCCGATCCGGTTCGTGTCGAAGCGGCCCTTCGGGACGTTCTCGGCGACCAGCTCCACGTCGCGGTCGGCGGCGTATGCGTCGAGGTGGCGGACCGACTCGACGATGTGATCGCCGACCGACTCGTCGTCGTGGGCGGGCGCCCACGCGTCCGTCGTCGGGTGCATCGTCGCCTTCGTCGCGCCCAGGTCCGAGGCGAGATCGAGGTGCGCCTCAAGCTCGGCGACGGCGCCCGAGCGGACCGCGTCGAATGGGGAGCCGGGGTCGATCGACCCGAACGGGAGGTGGACCGTGCAGCCGACGCCGTGGTCCGCGAGCGCCCCGCGAAGCTCCTCGCGACGCGGGGCGAGTCGGTTCCGGGAGCCCGCGCCGTCGAGCATCACCTCGACGTAGTCGTAGCCGTGGTCGGCGGCCGTCCCGACCGCCGCACGGGGGTCTATTCCCACCTGGGTGACGAATCCGATGTCCGCGTCCATACCGACCGTAGCGGCCGTCGACACTTCGACCCACCGCATCGCTCATGCCGCCGCGGCCCCCAGCGGGGGTATGGACGAGCTCGGTCCGCTCGCGCCCCACGTCGCGGACGCGGCGGCGACCGCCGACGTCGACGAGTCCGCCGTGCGGGAGACGCTGACCGCGATGCAGGCGGACATCCGCGCGTACCCGGGGGTCGCCGACATCGTCTTCGAGTACCGGCGGGCGTTCGAGTACGACCCCCTCGTCCGTCGCGACGGACGGACGTACTTCCTCCTCGTTCCGCCGCACGTGTGGCGCGAGTTCGCGGCGACGCTCGACGCGTCCGCGGCCGTTCTCGCGGCCGCCCGGGCGGCCCACGACCGGGCGTTCACCGCGGGGACGGAGTTGGGACCGGAGGACCGCGGCGACTGGGAGCCGCTGGTTTTCGTCGCGTCGTCGTAGCCGGTCGCCGTCGCGTCGGTCGCCGCCGTGGTCTGCCGTCGCGTCGGTCGCCGCCGTGGTCTGCCGTCGCGTCGGTCGTCGGCGCCGTTCTATCCGCTGTCAGCCGTCGGTCGACGGCTGCGGCCCGGCCGATCCCCCGAACGGCCCCGCGTCATCGGGCCCCCCGTCGGTCCGCTCGGGGGCCGCCCTGGCGACGCCCCACGGGTCCATCTGCTCGATCGACGACGCCGTCTCCGACTCCGCGTCGGCCGCGCGAAGACGGATGACGACGACCGTTCCGATCTCGTCGATCGGCTCGGCGGCCGCGTCGTCGGCGGTCGCGTCGGCGCCGTCGACAAATGTGAGTTCGCCGTCGACGCCGTCGACGATCCACCTGACGAGCCAGAGGCCCAGCCCGCTGGCGTGGCGAAGCTGCGTCTCGTGACCCGACTCGACCGCCTCGCGGTCCTCCGCGGGGATCCCCGGGCCGTCGTCGGCGATCCGGAGTTCGACCGTGTCGTCGCCGTCCGACAGCGAGATCGCCACGGCCGGCCGGTCGCCGTCGTGGTGGCGAGCGGCGTTCTCCACGACGTTCCACACCGCGGTGGCGAGCAGCTCGTCGGCGTACGCGATCGTCTCGTCGGCGTCGACGGTGACCGTCATCCCCGAGAACCGCTCGCGGGCGCGGTCGGCCACCTCCCCGACGACGCGGGTCACGTCCACCGGGCGGCCGCCGTGGTCCGTCCGCCGAAGCGTCTGGTCGACGCCGCGGACGCGGGTCCCGAGCGAGGCGAGCCGTTCTGCCGACCGTTGGATGCGCTCGGCGTACTCGGCGGCGTCGCCGCCCTCGGCCGCGATCACGTCCGCGTAGCCGTGCACGACGTTGAGCTCGTTGCGGAGGTCGTGCCGGAGGACGCGCGTCAACACGCGGAGGCGCTGTTCGTAGCGGTCCCGCTGGGTCTCGTCGCGGAGGGTGAGCAGGTAGCCGCCGATGTGCGGGTCGTGAAAGCGGTTGACGCCGACGCCGTCGAGGACGCGCCAGCCGCCGTCGCGGTGTTCGACCCGGAAGGAGACGCGGACGCGCTCGCCCGGCCGGCCGAGGCTCTCCGCGAACGGCTCGGCGACCGAGCGACGGTCGTCCGGGTGGATGTAGTCGGTGAACACCCCGCCCTCGAGCCGTTCGGGATCGTACCCGAGCACGGACTCGACGGCGGGGCTGATGTACTCGAGGACGCCGTCGGCGTCCGCGACCGCGACGACGTCCTGCGAGTGCTCGACGTACGCCCGATAGCGTCGCTGCATCTCCGTGCGCTCGGTCACGTCGCGGAACACGAGCAGCCGGAGTCCCTCGCGCCCGAGCGACTCAGAGGTCGCCTCGAAGTACGTCGGATCCGCCGGCGGCCCCCGTCGGGACGCCCCCGGGTGACCGTCCGATCCGTCGGCGGCCCCGTCGAGCGCGACCTCGGCGTCGTCGCCGTCGAGCAGCCCCGACGAGACGACGGCCTCGGGCAGCACGCGCTCGGCGTCGGCGCCGACCACGTCGGGGCCGAGTTCGAACGCGTCGCGGGCGGACGGGTTCGTCTCGACGACGTGGCCGTCGTCGTCGATGACGACGACCGCGTCGTCGAGCCCGGCGAACACCGTCTCGTGTGCGACCGACGCCACGTCGAACAGGTCGTACCTCGCCATCGCGACGAGCAACAGCAGGCTCACCACGCCGAAGCCCAGCGGCGTCGCGTCGAACGGCGGCGCCCACGAGGGCCGGAGCACGAACAGCGTCGCGGTCGCCACCGGCGTCGCGGTTCCCGCACACAGCACGGCCGCCTGCGTCCGGTAGGTGCCAGACGAGCGAACCGCGACCCGCCCCAGCAGCCAGACGAACGCCGCGCCGGCGAGCATGCCGTACCCGATGTGCGCGAGCAGCGCCGGACCGGGGTCGGGAACGAGCACGGTCGCGCCGCCGACGCTCCGTGGCGCGATGGCGGCGAAGAAGACGCCGCCGGGGTTCACCACGGCGACCGCGCCGGCGACGGCGGGTTCGACGGCGAGCGCGGCGACACGCGGCGGCGTCAGCCATCCGTCGTGGCCGGCGTACGCGATCGCGAACAGAAGCGACGTGGTGACAACGGGCGTGGCGACGAGCCACTTCAGCTTGAGCAGTCCCGCCCCCGAGGACGTGGTCCCGGCCGCCAGCTGGAGGGCGAACACCGTCGCCCACACCGCGACGAGCCCGAGGGTCGCGGCGATGGCGGCGCCGGCATGATCCGTTCGCTCGCGGGTCCGCAGATACGCGAGCCCCCCCGCGCCGGTCGACACCACCGCGGAGCCGACCGCTGCGGCGACGAGGAGTTCCAGATCTGTGACCATACCGGTGAGTGTATCCGGGTGACTTGAGACTGAACATAAAGTCAGCTACTGAATTATCAGATCGGATTCCCACCGACGGGCCGCAGTCATGTTAATTTCGTGAACTGTCTTTCCGATACCGCGGGGTCAGCGAGCGGTTACAGCCCGAGCTGGCGGCCGATGATGAGGTGTTGGATCTCGCTCGTCCCTTCGCCGATCTCCATGAGCTTCGCGTCGCGGTAGAACCGCTGGGGCGGGAAGTCGGTGGTGTAGCCGTAGCCGCCGTGGACCTGTACGGAGTCCTCGGCGACCTCGCGGGCGGCCTCGCTGGCGTCGAGCTTCGCGAGCGCCGACGCGCGCGTCACGTCCTCGCCCTCGTCGTACATCGTCGCCGCCTTGTGTGTGAGCAGCCGCGCGCGCTCGGTCTTGCGGTGCATGTCGATGACCATGTCGCGGACCGCGTCGAACTTCGAGATCGGCTGCCCGAACTGCTCGCGCTCGCCGGAGTACTCCTTGGCCGCCTCGTAGGCGCCCTGCGCGAGCCCGGTGGAGAGGGCCGCGATGGAGATCCGGCCGCCGTCGAGCGTCTTCTTCGTCTGGTCCCAGCCGTCGCCCTCCTCGCCGAGCAGGCGGTCCTCCGGGAGCCGTACGTCGTTCAGCTGGATCTCGCAGGTCGGCGAGCAGTTGAGTCCCATCTTGTCCCAGACGGTCGTCACCTCGAAGCCCTCGTCGTCGGGGTCGACGATGAACGTCGAGATACCGTCGTAGCCGGCCTCGGGGTCGGTGACGGCCTTCACGAGCACCGAGTTGGCGACGCTGGCGTTCGTGATGAACTGCTTCGTGCCGTTCAGGACGTACTCGTCGCCGTCCTTCTCCGCGGCTGCGCCGCTCCGTTCCGAGGCGCTTCGCGCCTCGCTCTTCTCCGCGGTGGTGTCCATGTCGGAGGCGTCCGAGCCGGAGCCGGGCTCGGTGAGCGCCCACGCGCCCATGCCGTCGCCCTCCGCGAGCGGGCGGAGCCACTCCTCCCGCTGCTCGTCGGTGCCGAACAGCTCGATCGGCTTCGAGCCGAGGGAGGTGTGTGCCACGTACGAGAGGCCGATGCCGCCGGAAACGCGTCCGAGCTCCTCGGCGACGACCGCGTACATGAGGGTGTCGCCGCCGAGCCCGCCGTGCTCCTCGGCGATCGGGACGCCCATCATGTCGAGCTGTCCGAGCTGCTCGAAGATCTCCTCGGGGAAGCGGTGGTCGTCCTCGATGTCCTGGGCGATGGGAGCGATCTCCTCCTCGCAGAACTCCCGGACCTGGTCCCGGATCATCCGGTGTTCCGCGGGCAGCTCGAAGTTCATGACCGAAGCACGGGCGGCGTCCGGAATACCTGTTTCGATGGCTTTCGGTCGACGCAATATCCGCGCCGGAACCCTCGCAACGATTTATCCCCGTCCACGGACTACTCCGACTCCATGGACCTCCAGCGCCTCCTCCGCGGGACCGTCGAGTGGGACCGGCTGGAGGCGGTCGCGCGCGACCTCGCCGCCCGCTACGGCGACGGGAGCGCACGCGTGGAGTTCCTCGACGCCGACAACTGGCTGTCGACGCCGTTCATCCTCCGCACCGACGGCGAGGCGTACTTCGTGAAGGTGGTGAGCCGCCAGAACTCCGTCGTCCACGCGCTGTTCACCGCCGGGCGCAACCTCGGGGCGTTCTCCTCGGGCACGGAGGGCTTCTTCGAGCACTTCGGCACGCCCGCGGAGATGGCCCGCCACGAGCTGGAGGCGACCGAGCGGATGCGCGCCATCGGCGTCAACGCGCCCGAGCCGGTCGAGGCGCTGGAGATCGACGGGCTGGGCGTGCTCGTCGTCGAGTACCTCCCGGCGTTCCGTCCGCTCGACGAGCTCGACGTCGACGCCGAACGCGAACTCGCGCCGGAGCTGTTCCGCGCGCTCGGGCGGCTCCACGACAACGGTCTCGCGCACGGCGACTTGCGCGCGGAGAACGTGCTGATCCTCGACGGCGACCTCTACTTCATCGACGCGACGAGCGTCCGGGAGCCGGGGGCGCTCGACGCCCGTGAATACGACCTCGCGTGCGGGCTGGCGGCGCTGGAGCCGCTGATCGGCGCGGCCGACGCCGTCGAGGCGGCGCTGTCGACGTACCCGCCCGAGGACGTGCTCGCCGCCCGGGAGTACCTCGACTTCGTCGCGATCCGGCCGGACCACGACTTCGACGCGCCGGGGTTGAAGGGGGAGATCGAGAAACGCGCGGCCGAGCGAAGCGAGGCCGAACGCGGTGAGGCCTCGACAGCGAACGGGGAGTGTGCGCGGTCGAGCCACCGGCGAGACCGCGACGGCGAACGGCGAACGGAGTGAGCCGTGAGCGAGCGACCCGTGAGCGAAGTCGTTCGAGAGACGGCTCCGCCGTCTCTCGTGATGCTGCCGGAACGCGGAGCGTTCCGGCCGCTGACCAGACGCGGCCGGCGTCTGGTAATGACGAGGGACGCCTCCGGAGTCCCTCGAACCACGAGGCCGCGAACGGAGACGGCGAGCGTGCGCGGTCGAGCCACCGGCGAGACCGCGACGGCGAACACAGTGAGCCGTGAGCGAGTGAGCCGTGAGTCGCGCGCGGCCTCGGTCGCCCGAATTTATTCCTCGGTGATCTCGATGACGACGGGCCCGTCGTCCTCGTCGGCGGGTGCATCGACGGCCTCGCCCTCGTCGTCGCCGGCGGCGTCGGCGACGAACTCCTCGATGTAGGAGGCGTTCCACTTGTTCGCCCTGATGAACGTGTCGAACACCGGCCCGACGACGGGGATCGACCCGAGCACCGCGTCGGCGGCGACGTTCGCGAGCATGCGGACGATCGTCGACAGCGGGACGCCGAGGTAGGCGGCCTCTGCGACAATGTACAGCGAGATCCCCGCGGCGACGGCGTCGCCGGCGCCGGGTACCACGCCGAGCACGGGGTCGAGGCCGACGCGGATGCCCGTCCCCGGGATCTCGACCGCCTCGTCCATGACGCGGGCGACGGTCTTCACGCGCCGCAGCGCCGGTTCGTCGACCGATTCGGGCAGGTCCATCGTGAGCGACTCCGGGTCGGTCATGGTCGTGCGGAGGCGACCGCGAGGAAAGGGTCTTGCGGCGGCGACGGACCGACTGGAATCCGCGGCGGCGACGGAAGCGACGGGGCGTCACCCCCGCCGCGTCCCCGGAACGCTCGCTCGTGAAACCCGGTCCCGAAGGCGGGATCGCTCCGAGCGGGCGGCGAACTTCCCGCACCTATATCACGCCGGTGACGCAAGATTTGCCCATGAGCCGAGACGACGGCGTCTACCAGCACTACATCGACGGCGAGTGGACCGACGGCACCGGAGAGGAGACGTTCGTCTCCGAGAACCCCGCGAACGGCGAGGAGTTGGGCGAGTTCCGCCGCGGAACCGAGGCCGACGTCGAGCGCGCGGTCGCCGCCGCCGACGAGGCGTTCGAGGAGTGGAAGGAGCTGTCCCACATCGACCGGGCCGAGTACCTCTGGGACATCTACCACGAGCTCAAGGAACGCCACGAGGAGCTCGGCGAGATCGTCACCATGGAGTGCGGGAAAGAGATCTCCGAGGGGAAGGCCGACGTGACCGAGGCGTGGCACATGGTCGAGTGGGCCGCCGGCGACGCCCGCCACCCCAAGGGCGACGTGGTACCCTCGGAGATCCCGAGCAAGGACGCGTACATGCGGCGGAAGCCGCGGGGCGTGGTGGGGTGTATCACGCCGTGGAACTTCCCCGTCGCCATCCCGTTCTGGCACATGGCCGTCGCCCTCGTCGAGGGCAACACGGTCGTGTTCAAGCCCGCCGAGCAGACGCCCTGGTGCGCGCAGATCCTCGCGGAGATGTTCGAGGACTCGGGCGTCCCCGACGGCGTGTTCAATCTCGTCCAGGGCTTCGGCGACGCCGGCAACGCCATCGTCGAGGACGACCGTGTGGATACGGTGCTGTTCACCGGCTCGGCCGAGGTCGGCCACAAGATCGCGGGCAAGGTCGGCGGCGAACCGGGCAAGCTCGCGGCCTGCGAGATGGGCGGGAAGAACGGGATCGTGATCACCGAGAACGCCGACCTGGACGTGGCGGTTCACTCGGCGACGATGTCGAGCTTCAAGACGACCGGTCAGCGGTGCGTGTCGAGCGAGCGCCTCATCGTCCACGAGGACGTGTACGACGAGTTCAAGGAGCGCTTCGTCGAGAACGCGAGGTCGGTCGCCGTGGGTGACCCCCTGGACGAGGACACGTTCATGGGGCCGCTCATCGAGCCGGAGCACAAGGAGAAAGTCTCCAAGTACAACCAGCTCGCGAAGGACGAGGGCGTGAACGTGCTCGTCGACCGCGAGGAGCTGGACGCCGACGAGATCCCCGAGGGCCACGAGGACGGCCACTGGGTCGGCCCGTTCGTCTACGAGGCCGACGCGAAGGCGGACCTCCGATGCACCCACGAGGAGGTGTTCGGCCCGCACGTCGCCCTCCTCAAGTACAGCGGCGACATCGAGGAAGCGGTGGAGATCCACAACGACACCGACTACGGGCTCGCGGGAGCCATCATCTCCGAGGACTACCGCCAGATCAACTACTACCGCGACAACGCCGAGGTCGGCCTCGCGTACGGGAACCTCCCGTGCATCGGCGCTGAGGTCCAGCTCCCCTTCGGCGGCGTGAAGAAGTCCGGGAACGGCTACCCGTCGGCCCGGGAGGTCATCGAGGCGGTGACCGAGCGCACGGCGTGGACGCTCAACAACTCGAAGGACATCCAGATGGCCCAGGGGCTCTCGGCCGACATCAAAACCAAGGACGACTGACGGAGAACGCCGGACCGACGCGTAGATCGTCCCGACTCGGCTGATCTCGGCGCCGAAGTACGCGGGAATCTCGTTCGATGCGTCGGCTGACGAGATCGACAGCGTCGCCACCGATGGGACGTGAGTGCCGCTCCCGTATCGACGGCGGCGGGCGCGACGCGTGAGGGTATACGCTGCGTCGCGTCCGTCGCCGCGTCGAACCGCGCGTCTACGCGGTTCCGGGGCCGTGAGGCCGGGACGGGAGTGGGAGCGGGAGTTGTCCCGGCCGGGTCGCGCGGATGGGCGAAATCGCCGTCGCGCGATCGGCCCCGGTTCGCTCGGGACCCGATGTCCCAGGCCCGCGAAGCCGAACCGGACCGGCCGAAGCGGCCGGCGTGTGCGGACGCGCTGGGGGGTGCGTCCGAACGGGGTTCGGTCCCGCGGTGTCACTATCGGGGGGCGTTCGTTACTTCAACACACCGCTCGAATTATCGGATGCGATTCTCGACGGGCCGGTGCGGTTTAGCACCTCGGCGCGGACGGTGCGCGTATGTTCGAGTCGACGTTCGCGGACGCGGGGCGGCGCGACTGGGTGGACGGCGACGGGGACGAGGGAGGAGACGGGGGCGGGAGCGACGGGGCCGACGCGACGACAAGGATCGCGACGGTCGGCTGCGGCAACTACGCGCGCTCGGTGTCGATCCCGGCGATGGCGCGCGGCGACTACGCGCGGCCGACGGTCGTCGTCAGCGGCGACGCGGACAAGCGCTCGGCGTTGGCCGACGACTTCGGCGTCACCGCCCTCGATTACGACGAGTACGAGGCGGGCGCGGCGACCGACGAGTACGACGCCGTCTACGTCGCCACCCCGAACCGGCTCCACCTCCCCCACGTCGAGACGGCCGCGGGCCACGGCAAGCACGTGATCTGCGAGAAGCCGCTGGAGGCGACCGTCGAGCGCGCCGAGCGGCTCGTCGCCGCCTGTGAGGACGCGGGCGTCCGGCTGATGACCGCCTATCGGATGCAGATCGACCCCGTGGTGCGGCGCCTGCGGGAGTTCGTCGCCGCCGGCGGCATCGGCGACCTCCAGCGCGCGGTCGGCGACTTCACCTTCCCGGTGCTGGCGGGCGACGCCGGTCCGGAGCAGTGGCGCCTCGACGGCCGCCTCGCGGGCGGGGGCGCGCTGTACGACGTGGGCGTGTACCCGCTCAACACCGCGCGGTTCGTCGCCGGCGACGACCCGACGGCCGTGTCGGCGACGGTCCGCTCGCCCGACGACGCCTTCCACGAGGTCGACCAGCACGTCGACTTCCGTGTCGAATTCGGCGCCGGCGACGGGGGAACGGGTGGCGGCGACGGGGGAACGGGGTCCGGCAACGCGGACGGCTGGGTCGGGAACTTCTCGGCGTCGTTCTCCGGCCACCCGAACACGTCGCTGGAGCTGCTGGGGACGGAGGGACGGATCGCGGTCCGGTCGGCGTTTCAGCCGGGCGCCGACCGAGAGGTGACCGTTGAGACGACCGAGGGGACGATGGAGCTCGCGGGCCTCGGCGCCGACGAGACGGTCGAGGAGTTCGACTACTTCGCGCACGCGGTCGCGACCGGCGGCGACATCGAGCCGGACGGGGCCGACGGGCTCGTCGACATGCGGACGCTTGCGGCGGCGCAGGCGTCGGCCCGCGCGGGAGAGCGGATCGAACTCGAACGGTAGCCAGGGGTGAGCGGCGGCTCGTCGGCGGTGTCGTGTGAACGGCGGTCGCGAACGAAGGTGGGGGTGGGGAGGCGGTGGTGCGCGCGTCCGGCGCGGTGGACCCCTGACCGCGGAACGGGCGCGCGCGGTCGCGTCGGGTGCGGCGGCGCGGATCTCGAGTTGTGCCAGCTTACGACGAGAAAAGCGTCGGTTCGCCGGCAGGCTATCGTATCGGACTGATCGGGATAAATGCACCGGCACCGGTCGGCGAGGATCGGGGCGACGACAACGGTTATTGTCACGCGTCGGGACGTGTCGGTATGGCTCGCCTCAGGGCCGAGGCACTGCTCGGCGGTGCCGAGGACCTGCTGTCAACGCCGCGTCGCATCGTCGACCACCGCCGACTCGGGGACCCCGGCGACGCCGTCGGATCCGACGACGGCGGGACGGTGTTGCGCGTCGAGGAGGTGCCGCTCGCGCACGTCGACGTGGCGCCGGACGTCCGTGAGCGCCTCTGTCAACTGCTCGACGGGGACCACACCGTCTTCGTTCACTACGTCCGGTAGTCCGCCCGCTCGACGGCCCGCCGACCCGTTCGTGTCTCTACCGCTCCTTCGGCCGCTCAGTAGTCCCGCCTGTCGCGCAACGCCGGGAACTCCTCGCGTACGCGCTCGACGCGCTCGGGCTCGACATCGGCGGTGACGAGCGCGGACTCGTCGCCGGTGGACGCCAGCGTCGTCCCCCACGGGTCGTACACGGTCGACCGGCCGAGGAGGTCGGCGTCCTCGAAGCTCCCCGAGCCGTTCACCGTCGCGACGTACGCGAGGTTCTCGATGGCCCGCGCCCGCGGGAGCGTCCGCCAGTGCTCGACGCGCGGGTACGGCCACGCGCTGGGGACGAGCACGAGGTCGGCGCCCTCGTCCGCGAGCGCGCGGAACTGCTCGGGGAAGCGGAGATCGTAGCACGTCGTCACCGCGACCCGGAAGCCGAGGAGGTCGACGACCGGGAGCGACTCGCCGGGCGTCAGGAGTCGCGTCTCGGCCGACTCGTAGCCGAAGAGGTGGTGCTTGCGGTACACCGCGCGTCTGGTTCCGTCCGAGTCGTACAGGACGGCGGTGTTCGCGAGCCCCCCGTCGTCGGGGACGTCCTCGCCCGCCGCGGCGCTCTCGGCGAGGTCCTCGACGATCGTTCCCGCCAGCACCGCGATGTCGTGTTCGCGCGCGGCGTCGGCGAGTCGGGTCAGCGTCGGCCCTCCCAGGGGCTCGGCGCCGCGTTCGTACGCCTCGAACGCGAAGTAGCCGACGTTCCACAGCTCCGGCAGCGCGACCAGGTCGGCGTCGCGCTCGGCGGCGTCGGCGACGGCCGAGAGCGCCCGGTCGAGGTTGCCGTCGCGGTCGGCCGTCCGGACCTCGATCTGCGCGAGCGCGAGCTTCATGCCAGCCCCAACTCGCGCTCCAGGGCGTCCTGCAGGTTGTCCAGTTCCTCGCCGAACTTGCGCTCGAAGAACGACTCGACGCCCGGAACGCGCCCGTCGACGACGAACTCGTTGACGAGGCGGGCGCGCCCGTCGTCGGTCTCCGAGACGGTGTGTTCGCCGGTCACGCGGAACGCCCGCGACTTCCCGACGAACTTGACGTACTCCGGCGGCTCCTTGCGCACCTCCTCGGTGTCGACGGCGATGCTGGAGCGGATCACCGGGATCGGCAGGCGGACGTGCCACGTCGCGGTTCCGTCGTCGCCGACCTCATACTCGTCGACGACGCTGATCGCCCCGGCACGCTTGGCCGGATCGGAGATGAACGCCCAGACGTCGGCCGGGTCCGCGTCGAAGACGAACTCCCGGCGTACACGCACGGTCATCGAACCGAGGTACGGGCGCGGGGCGAAAAAACGGGCGGGTTCGTCCGACGACCGCGTCGTCGCCGCGGGACGCCCCGTGGCGCTTCGCGCTCGCCCGCCGAACGGCGGCGTACGGGCTCGGCGAGTCCGGGACACGGGCGGCGGATCCCGGTACATCGGGCGGCGGTGGCTACGGAAGCTCGACGCGCCAGGTGGTCGAGCGGGCGCGGCCCCACTTCTCGATGTCGACCTCCTCGGCCTTCTCCGCGAGCGTCGGGAGCCGGGTGCCGACCTGTTTGGCGGAGAGGCCGATGGCCTCCGCGATGTTCTTCGCCCGGAAGTACTCCTCCCCCCGGGAGACGCTGTCGCGCAGGTACGCGAGGATACGCTTCTCCTCGTCGGTGTACTCCGTCATTTGTGCTGTTTCGTCATTGGGCGCGGTCGTTCTTAACGCTTCCCTCAAGCCGACCTCCGGAATCGATCGCCGACGTGCATCCGCACGTCACGCGTCGAACGCCTGGAGCGCGACGACCGAGAGGGTCGCCGCCGCCATCGCCAGCGCGAACCCCCAGGCCATCACGATCTGGGAGGCGCCCGCCAGCATGAACCCCGCGCCGACGACGGCGAACGCACCGAACACCAGCGAAACGCCGATCGCCTTGTCGCTTTCGAGAGTCTCGGTTTCCATACGCGTCGCTCCGACGGAGCGCACCTAACGCTTGCGGAAGGCCCGCACGACGCGGGGTTCGCGGCACACGACGCGACCGCTCACGGCCGCGAGGCGCGGCCGATCGCCGGGTCGGTCTCGGCCGGATCGTATATGTTCGGGGGAGCGGTACGGCGTCGATGATGAGAGTACCGTCGGAGCTCGATCCGACACCTGGGGGAACAGACCGCGGTCTCTCGACCGTCAGAACCGTGCTCGTCGCGCTTCTCGTTCTCGGCGGGTCCGTCGGCGGGGCGTTCGCGCTCGGCGTCGTCGGGGCGCCGTCGGTCGGCGGCGTCGAGAACCGCTTCGGCGATGTGACGAACGAGACCACCGTGATCGAAAGCGATCTGACGGTGCGCAACCCGAACCCGATCGGCGTCGATCTCGGGGGCGTGACGGTCGACTACGGCGTCTCGATGAACGGCATCGCGATGGCGAACGGGACCAAGGAGGGCGTCTCGGTCGGCGCCGGCAACACCTCGGTTCCGTTCACCACCGAACTGGACAACTCGAAGATCCCCGCGTGGTGGGTGAGCCACGTCCGCAACGGGGAGCACACGGAGCTACGGGTCGACGCGAAGGCCACCTCGTCGACGCTGGGGCGGAGCTACTCGACGCAGGTGTCCCGCGACGTGAACACCTCCGTCATCGAGGCGTTCCGCACCGACGAGCCGAAGCCGCTGAACGCGAGTTCGCCGGTCGTCTCCGACCCGGTGTTGATCCTCGAGCGCACCGAGGCGGAGTGGGGGACGGTGAACGACGAGCGGACGGAGATCGGGATGACGCTGTATCTCCACAACCCCAAGCAGTACCCGATCGTCGTCTCCGAGATCGGCTACGACATCCACATGAACAACGTCACGATGGGGAGCGGCGAGGCCGCCAAGACGACCACCATCGCCCCCGGGGAGACGGTCGCCGTCGAGGCGACGACCGCGATCCGGACCCAGCGGCTCGACGAGTGGTGGGTCTCGCACCTCCGACGGAACCAGGTGACGGACCTGCGGATGCCGTTCTACCTCGTGATCGATCTCTCGAACGGCGGCGGCGGCGAGCAGCGGATCGAGCTCGATAGCTACCAGCGGACGGTCGAGACGGACGTGTTCGGCACCAAACCCGCCGGCGACGAAGCCGGCTCGAACGGGTCCGCCGACGGTGACGGCGACGAATCCGACGGCAGCGACTCCGGCGACGACACCGCGACGGACACGCCGACCGGGACCGCGACGGGGACCGACACGTCCGACGGCGGTTCGGGCGACGACTCGACAACCGGGACCGCGTCGTCGACGCCGACGGCAACGCCGACAGCGACGCCGACGAGCACGCCCGACGGGACGGAGACGGACGACGGGCTCTTCTGATCGGGGCGGGGCGCTCGCGGCGCGGAACTCGCCCGCGCCGACAAGGCTTTGTCTCCGGGGGAACACCTCCGGGTATGTTCCGGAGTCCACCCGCTCCTGATCGAGTTCTCGGACGGTAACGCAACCGCCTCCCCGGACGGCGATGGCATCGTCGTGGAGGTGGACGGGCAGCGACACGAACTGACACGCGAGGCCGCCGCCGACCTGCGGGAGTCGCTGGCGGACGCGCTGACCGAGCGGCGGGAGTTCTTCCGCACAGCAGGGGAGTTCCGCGCCGACGGGAGCTACGTGGTCTCGCGCAAGGCCGCCGAGTCCGCCGGCAACGCGAAGGTGTTCGACTCCTTCGACGCGCTCGTCCGGCTGTACGACCGGCTGCCGGACCGGTTCGACGCCGACGACGTCGGTCGAACCGGGATCACCGGATCGCGGCGACACATGCTGATCCGACATTTCGCGGAGCACCCGGCGTTCGACTGCCGCATCCGGCGTCGGAACCCGCTGAGTGCGGAGAAAACTGACGGCGACCGGGCGGCCGACGGGGTCGCCGAGCCCGGGGAGTAACCGGTCGCTCCGCTGCCCGCTCGTTTTCCGGGACCTCCCGGTGGTCGGCCTCGCTCGTTTCGGGGCGGCGCGGCACAGGACCGCGCCGTTCACGAGAGCAAAGCTCTCGTGAGCTCACGAGACGCGACGCGTCTCGTGAACGCCGTTCCCCCGAGACGCTCGGCTCCGCCTCGCGTCTCGCTTTACTCGCGGGTCGCTCCGCTCCCCGCTCGTTTCTCCGAGGCCTCCCTGCGGTCGGCCTCGCTCTACTCGATCGTCACGAACTCGTTCTCCTGGTTCAGCGCCAGGTTCGCGGAGACCTCCGCGATCCGCATCGCGTACTGGGCCGTCTCCTGGAGGCTGACGAGCACCTCGCGCACCTGTAACAGCTGCGCGTTCGACATCTCCGGCAGGTCCGTGAGGATGTCCTCCTCGCGGTCCTTCAGCTCGCGGAACAGGTATTTCACCTCGATGGTGAGCGCGTAATCGCGCTTGACGGCGGCCTCGACGGCCATCGCGGTGATCTCGTCGACTTGGTCGGTGAAGTCGCGGATGCGCCGCATCGTGGCGTCGTCCACGTCGAGGGTGTTGTCGTCGGCCTCTATCGCGATCTCGGCGATGTCCTCGGCGTTGTCCGCGATGAGTTCGAGGTTCTTCGCGATCGAGCGGTACCCGATGAGCGGGAACCCCGAGTCCAGCCCGACGGCGCGGGCGAGGTTCGGGTTCTGGTAGGCCGTGAAGATCAGTCGCAGGAGGAGGACGAAGATCTTGTTCGCCTGCCGCTCGCGGTTGAGCGCCCGCTGGGCGAGGTCGGCGTTGCCGTGGGCGAGCGCCTTCACCGCCTCCCCGCGCATCGTCGAGCCGGTGTTCTCCAGGCGCTCCAGCAGGTTGTCGAGCGTGAAGTCCTCAGGGTCGACCGAACACCGGATGGCGATGTTCTCGGGCGTCTCCTCGATGACTCCCAGCCCCATGAGCTGCGTCTCGGCCTTGTACACCGCGTTGATGTGGTCGGAGCCGAGGGCGCCGTCCTCCGTCGTGATGTTGATGACGCGCCGACCGAGCACGTACTGCGCGAGGATCGCCCGCTCCAGGGCGTCGGCGTCGAGGTTGTCCGCGTGCAGCGTCGCCTCCGCGTCCTCCGTGCTCGCGGACTCGGGCAGCACCGTCAGCGTCCCCTTGCCGCCCATCCGCAGCGACACCTCGTCTCCCTTCTCGACGTTCTGTTCTTTCGCCCACTCGGCGGGCAGCGTCATCGCCAGCGTCGAGGGTCCCAGTCGCTGAACCTTCCGCGTCTCCATACGCGGGGAGAACCTCTATACGACCTTAACCTTGACCCTATGTCCATTATATTCTTGGTCGTATCTGTAAGGATCGACCCTCCGGTTCAAGTACCCCTCCCCCCACCCGCCGGGTCCGGGCCTCACACGATCTTCATCATCCGGCGCTCGAAGCGACCGACGCGCACCTTCACCCACCCGCGGAGTGCCTCGTCCAGTTCGGGGTCGTCGGTGTCGACGCGCAGCACCCGGAGGTCGTCCAGCTTGTCGCGGGAGGCGACGATCTCCAGGTCACATTCGCGGATGACCGCCGGCGACAGCTGCGGGTTGCCGCGGCCGAAGACGAACCCTTGTCCACCGATGGGGGTGACGACGATGACGTTGTCCTCGCCGAGCGAGTCGAGGATCTCCGACTCCGCGGCGTCGAGCGCGAGCACGTCGCCGTCGCGGTACAAGTCGACGCCGATCGGCGATCCATCGAACCCCAGCTCCTCCTTCACCTCGCCGACGGTCGAGCCCGGGCCGAGCACCCACGTCGTCTCCGGGCGCGCGCGAACGTCGTCGGCGACCCCGGCGGCCAGCGACTCGACGGTGCCGCCGCCGGTCTGTTTGCCCGACTGCAACCGCTCGGCGACGGGGACGTGCGCGACGGCGCGCAGTTCCGGGTGGACCTCGCCCTCGCGATACTCGTCCTCGTCGATGTCCATCACCTCGCGGCGCTCGGTGCGCTCGAACGTCGCGGCCACGTACGCGGCGTCCTCGGGGGAGACGGCGAACACCGACGAGTACACCTTCACGCCCGCGGGGACGCCGAGCATCGGGGTGTCGCTGCCTTCCAGCGCCTCCGCCACGTCGGCGGCGGTTCCGTCGCCGCCGACGAACAGCACGAGATCGACGCCGGCGTCGAGAAACGCCGCGACGGCCGCGGCCGTGTCGTCGGCGTCCGTCTCCCCGCCGGCGGGTGCGCCGAGCAGCTCGGGGTCGAAGCCGGCCTCGCGGGCCTCGCTCGCGCCCATCGGGTCGCCCCACGCCAGCAGTTCCGCGTCGGGGGCGCGTTCGGCGAGGGCGTCGAGCGCGCGGCGGGCACGGTCGGGCGCTCGCGGTTCGGCGCCGCGGGCGCGCGCCTCCGCGACCTTCCCGTCGGTGCCCTTCAGGCCCACCCGGCCGCCCATCCCCGCGACGGGGTTGAGCAGGAACCCGATTCGCATGTCGGGAGGGGAACGCGCCGGCGACAAAAGCCCGCCGGCTCGACGGGATCGCCCCGCCGCCGGTCGTCGGTTCGGTTCCGTCGGTACGGTCGCTCTACAGGAGCGAGATCTACAGCAGCGAGAGGTTCAGCGCGTACGGCCACGGCGCCGACGCGAGCGCGAGGAACGCCAGCGACGCGCCCGCCATCACGGTGTTCTTGAGGAACGAGGTCATCTCGTCCTGCTGTTGGTCCTCGGGGACCGCCCAGAAGTCGTGGATGGTGACCGCCGACAGCAGGAGGAACACCGCGAGCCCGCCGGCCGCGAGCGTGACGAACGCGCCCGTGGCGACGCCCAGACCGCCGAATATCAGCAGCCCGCCGGAGAACAGCGTCGCGAGCCGGGGCGCGGGGATCCCCTTCGCCTCCGAGTAGCCGGCGAGCCCGTCGGTCATCATGAAGTGGTTCAGTCCCATGAACGCGAGGACGAAGCCGAACAGGAGCCGCGCGAGGAGGAATGCCTCCGCGGAGCCGGCACTGTTGAACAGATCGGATGCGCCCTGAAGCAGGATCGTATCGAGCATCACTCCTCCGTACACGCCGCCCTATGTTATAATTTCCCTGACATAGGGGTAACCGGGTTACACGGGCGTCACCGATACTCGATCTCACGAAATCGGGCCCATAGACGGGTATCTCGAACAGACAGTTCGTCCAGTGACCGAGGTGTGCAGATCGCATCAGTTTTCTGCCACTCGATCGGCGGTGCCGCGGCGGCCGGTCTCCGACGGCAGGCCCCGATGGCCGGCGCCGCCCGGCTCGTTCCCGTTCGTGTCGCCCCGGCGGTCTGTCAGCGCCGGTGCACGTCGGTGATAGGCTTTTACCGACGCCCGGTGTATGGATGTCGAATCCAGATGTCACTCCGGGCAGTCATCGATACCGTCGAGGGTCGGGAGAAGCGTCTGACGGTGTTCGACCCGCCGAACGACGGCGCCGTCGCGGAGCTGCGCGAGTACTTCGACTCGCAGGCCGTCCGCATCCGGGAGGGGACGACCGACAGCGGCCTCTCCGGGTACGTCGTGTTGTCCGACGAGCGCGACGACGAGGTGCTCGCGGCGGTCGACCTCCGACACCTCGACGGCGACATCGCCGTCGGCCCGGGCGAGCAGAGCGCGCTGGCGCCGATCCTCGAACACCTCGACGGGACGACGTTCACGTCCTACGACATCTCCCGGATGATGGCCGCAACGCGGGAGATGGAGGACCGCGCGTGGCGCGCCGGCACGGGCGAGCTGCACGCCGGCTTCCAGCGCGTCGACGCCATCCGCGCACAGAAGGGCGTCTACGAGGACCTCGCCACGAAGGACATCGACGTGCACACGTACTGTGCGCCGAGCGACGACGTGCCCGCGATCGAGGACGTGAGCGTTCATCAGGAGGACACGGCAGAGATACGGCGCTCGTGGTTCGTCGCGTTCGACGGCGGCGGCGACCCGGCCGACGCCTGTCTGCTCCTCGCCGAGGAGCGCGGCGACCCCGAGGACCGCCGGTTCTACGGCTTCTGGACGTACGATCCGGACACCGTCGCGACCGTGGTCGACCACCTCCATGAGACGTACGCGGTCCCGGCGTAGCGACCGGCGCGCCGATCACGCGCCCCGGTTTCAAACGGATTATATACGACTCTGACTGAACGTTCAGACAACACCGATGTCACGCCGCCCACAGACGCTGTTGATCGCCGCACTACTGGTCGTGTCGGCCGTCGGAACGGGCTTCGTCGGCGTCGTCGCGGCCGACGAGGACCCCCGCTTCGAGACGGACGTGGCCGAGCCGGTGATCCAGCCGGGAACGACCCAGGAGCTCACGGTGGAACTGACGAACGACGCCGCCGACCGCGACGACCGCGTCGAGCCGGCGATCGACGTGAACGCCACCGTCGGCGACATCGACGGCATCGAGGTGCTCTCGTCCACCCGGGAGCTCGGTCGGATGGGGGACGGCGCCACCCGTGCGGTGACTGTGCAGATCGACGTGGCCGCCGACATTTCCGGCGGTGAACACCGGGTCCCGATCACCGTCAAGTACCGCGACGAGGACGACGAGGACGAGGTGGTGACCGAGACCGTGTACGCGACGGTTCGGGTGCAAGAGCGCGCCCGCTTCGAGATCGAGGACGTCGAGTCGGCCGCGCCCGTCGGCGGCTCCGGGACCGTGTCGGCGACCGTGCGCAACGTCGGCGGCGAGACGGCCACCAACGCGGTGCTCGCGCTCCAGTCGGGCAACAGCGACCTCTCCTTCGGCGGCTCGGCGAACGCCCGCCGGTTCGTCGGCACGCTCGGTCCCAACGAGACACGGACCGTCGAGGTCGACGCGACGCTCGTCGACTCGGCGGAGACGCGCGAGTACGCCGTCGACGCGACCGTCGAGTACGAGACTGAAGGGGGCGAATCGGCCACCTCGCGTTCGCTCTCGTTCGGCGTGTTGCCCCTGCCCGAACAGACGTTCGGGGTCGACGACCTCGCGAGCACCCTCCGCGTCGGCGAGGAGGGACAGGTCACCGGCACCGTGACCAACACCGGCGAGGGGACCGTGACGAACGCGGTCGTCCTGTTCGAGACGTCGAACCCGAACGTCTCGCCGCTGGAGCCGGAAGTCGCCGTCGGCACGCTCGAACCCGGCGAGTCGGCCGAGTTCGCGTTCGACATCGAGGTGTCCGATGCCGCCGAGGCGGGGCCGCGGCAGTTCACGCTGCGCGTCCAGTACCGCGACGCCGAGGGGACACGGCGAACCGGCGACTCGATCGACGCGCCGGTTCCGATCGCCGAATCCCGCGACGAGTTCGCGGTGAGCGCGGTCAACGGAACGTTCGAGGTCGGGGGCGGCGGGACGCTCACCCTCGAGGTGACGAACGACCGCGACGAGACCGTCCGCGACGTGTCGGCGAAGCTGTTCCTCGACGCGCCGCTGTCGTCGTCGGACGACGAGGGGTTCATCGCCGCGCTCGCGCCCGGCGAGACCCGGGAGGTCACGTTCGACCTCTCGATGGCCGGCGGCGCCATCGACGGCAAGACGTACCCCGCGAGCGTTGACTTCCGGTACGAGACCGCCGACGGTGACACCCTGATCTCCGACACCTACGAGGTGCCGATCGAGGCGACCGCGCCCGACGGGAACGGCCTGCCGCTGGGCGCCGTCGGCGTCGCGGCGGTCGTCGTCGCCCTCGGGCTCGTCGGCGCCGTCTACCTCCGGCGCAACAGATGACCGACGAGGGGCTCGCCGCCGCGGTCGCCGCGGAGATCACGGAGCGTCCCGGGCGGATCGTCGTGGCGTTCCTGCTGCTCACGCTGGTGTTCGCCGGCGGGCTGGCGAACGTCTCGACGGCCGCCGGGACCGAGCAGTTCACCTCGGGGATCCCCGCCGAGGAGGCCCTCTCGGACATCCAGCGGGAGTTCGGCCCGTCGTTCTCCGAGGACACCGGCTCGACGCAGCTCGTCCAGCGGGACCGGAACGTCCTCTCGAAGCCGGCGATGCTTCGGATGCTCGAGGCGCAAGACCGGCTTCAGGGGACGGACGGCTTGCGCGTGGTCGGCGTCTCCTCCCCGGCGGCGACGGTCGCGCGAACGATCGACCCGGACGCGACCACGACCGAGGCGCAGATCCGCGCGCTCGAACGGGCGACGCCCACGGAGATCGACCGGGCGGTGCGTGAGAACGCCGACAACCCGGCGTTCACCGGCGGGGTGTCAGACGACTTCAACGCCGAGTCGGCGTCGGCGTCGGCCACGATCGGCGTCGTCACGCACGAGATACCGGGCGCCGGCGGCGGCGGCGCGGCGGCCGGACAGAGCGGATCCAGCCCGCTGACCGACATCCAGCTCCGGAGCCAGCGCGTCGTCGACACCGTCGGCGGCGACATCACCGTCTTCGGCTCGGGGATCATCTCCGCGGAGTTCTCGTCGGTGATCACCGACTCGCTGCTCATCGTCACGCCCGCGGCGGTCCTGTTGATCATCGGCTTCCTGATCGTCGCCTACCGCGATCTCATCGACCTCCTGCTCGGTTCGTTCTCGCTGCTACTCGCTGTCGTGTGGACGTTCGGGTTCCTCGGACTCGTCGGGATCCCGTTCAGTCAGATGATGATCTCGGTGCCGCCGCTGCTCTTGGCGGTCGGGATCGACTTCGGCATCCACGCGGTGAACCGGTACCGGGAGGACCGGGCTGAGGGACACGGCGTGGAGGAGGCGATGAACCTGGCGGTGCGCCAGCTCCTCGTGGCGTTCTTCATCGTGACGGGAACGACGGTCATCGGCTTCCTCGCGAACCTCACGTCCGACCTGGCGCCGATCCGGGAGTTCGGGCTGGTCGCGGCCGCCGGCATCCTGTTCACGTTCCTGCTGTTCGGCGTGTTCCTGCCGGCGGCGAAGGTGCTGATCGACCAGCGTCGCGATTCCATCCCGATCCCGACGTTCTCCCAGGCGCCGCTCGGCGCAGAGGGGAGCGGCCTCGCGAGCGCGCTCCGCGTCGGCGTCTCCGTCGGCGAGCGCGCCCCGCGGGTGTTCCTCGCGCTCGTGGTCGTCCTCACCGCGGTCTCGGGCGGCTACGCGGCGGGCATCTCCACGTCGTTCTCACAGGAGGACTTCCTGCCGCCAGAGGAGACGCCCGAGTACCTCGAGGAGCTTCCCGAACCGTTCGCGCCCGGCGACTACTCCGCCGTCGCGACGCTCAACTTCCTCGAGGAGAAGTTCACCGCGAGCCAGGGCGGGTCGGTCACGATCTACGTCGAGGGCGACATGGAGGACTCGACGAGGCTGGAGGAGATCCATCGCATGGGCGACGATCCGCCGAGCACGTTCGTCTCCGAGGACGGGCGCGCGGAATCTCAGAGTATCGTGACGGTCATCCAGCAGCGGGCGGACTCCGATCCCGAGTTCCGTCGACTCGTCGAGCGGAACGACCGGAACGCGAACGGCGTTCCCGACGACAACCTCGATGAGATCTACGACTACCTGCTGTCGTCGTCCTCGCGCGAGCAGGCGTTGCAGTACCTCTCCGAGGACCGCCGGAGCACGCAGGTGGTGTACTCGACCGAGGCGGACGCCGACCAGTCGGCCGTGACGGCCGACGGGCGTTCGGTCGCGGACCGCTATCGCGACACCAGCGGCGTCGCGGTCGCCACGGGCAGCACCGTGGTGTTCGCCGCCGTCTCGGACCTGATCTTCACCTCCGCCGTCCAGAGCCTCGCCGTGGCGCTCTCGCTCACCGTGGTCTTCCTGCTGGTCATCTACGGCCTCATCGAGGGGCTGCCGTCGCTCGGCCTCGTCAACACTATCCCGATCGTCGCGTCGGTGGCGCTGGTGGCGGCGACGATGCGGCTCGCGGGCATCGCGTTCAACGCGTTCACGGCGACGATCCTCTCGTTGACCATCGGCCTGGGGATCGACTACTCGGTCCACGTCGTCCACCGGTTCATCGACGAACGCGGCGAACACGACCTCGTCACCGCGCTGGAGCGGACCGTCCGCGGGACCGGCGGCGCGCTCCTCGGGAGCATGCTCACGACGACGACGGGCATCGGCGTGCTCGTGTTCTCGGTGTTGAGCATCCTCGGCCAGTTCGGCACCCTCACCGCGCTGTCGATCCTCTACTCGTTCGTCACGTCGATGCTGGTGCTCCCGTCGGCGCTGGTCATTTGGGACGGCCTCAAGGGTCACGACCCGACGAAGCCGGTCGAAGCGGAGTCCGGGCTCTCGGTGCCGTTCCTCGGCGGCGGTGACCGGACGGAAGCGACGGGCGCAGACTGACGCCGGGTGTCGCGTGACGACGCTCGCCGACGATCCGATCGCGTCCCGGTCGGTCCTCCGGTGGCTCGGCGGCCTTTGTCGCCGCCGAGCCGACTCGGCGCGGCCGCTACCGCCGGATCGTGAAGCCCCGCTCGCCCTCCGGCTCCTCGTATTCGGCGTCGACGTTCTCGACGACCGCGCTCGGGCTCCCCGTGTGACACCACTCGACCATCCCCTCGACGGCGTCGGGCGGCGCCTCGAACACCGCCTCGACGCGCCCGTCGTCGAGGTTTCGGACCCACCCGTCGACGCCGCGATCGCGTGCGGCATCGCGGGTGTTCGCGCGGTAGAAGACCCCCTGTACTCGCCCGGACACGAACACGTGTGCCCGGACGCGGTCTCCATCATCGTCGCTCATGGACGCCCGTTCGACGGCGACGGACGAAAAGCCGGCGACGGTCGGGGGCGACGGCGGGATCCGGGAAGCGTTTTCACCCGTCGCTATCTCGCTGTACCCGGGATGCCGGTTCGAACCAGAACGGCGCTCCTCGGGGGCGCCGTCGCCTCGGCGGGGCGCGGGGGGTCCGACGCGTGAGCGCGGCGTCCGTCACGCGCCGGTACGCGTTCGCGCTCGCGCCGCTGCTGGCGGCGGCCATCTGGGGCGGGATGTACGTCGTGAGCAAGTGGGGGTTCGACCTGATCCCGCCGCTGACGCTCGGGTTCCTCCGCGTCGCCGTCGGCGCCGCCGCGCTCTACGCGGTCGTCCGCACCCGCGGCGTCGCCGTCGACCGGGCGGACTACCGGGGCTTCGCCCTCCTCGGCGGATGGGTCGCCCTCACCATCGCCAGCCAGTTCCTCGGCACGGAGCTGACGAACGCCAGCCAGGGATCCCTGTTGACGGTGTTGACGCCCGTCTTCACGGTCGTCCTCGGCGCGGCGGTACTCGGGGAGGAGGTGACCCGCCGCTCGGGCGGGGGGATGGCGCTCGCGGCCGTCGGCACGCTGCTCGTGCTCGCGGGGCAGTACGACCTGACGCGCCTCGGCGGCGGAAACGTCGCCGGCGTGGGCGCGCTCGTTCTCGCGAGCATCGCGTGGGCCGGCTACACCGTCTGGGGGGTGCCCCTCGTGCGGAAGTACTCGGCGCTGACGGCGGCGACGTACTCCTGTCTCGCCTCCCTGCCGCCGCTGGCGGCGCTGTCGGCAGCGGAGCTGGCGGTGCGGGCGCCGCCGCTCGCGGCGATGGCGTCGCCGGGCGCGCTGCTGGCGGTCGCGTACCTCGGCCTCGGTTCGACGGCGGCGGCGTGGTACCTCTGGTACAAGGGGCTGGAGACGGTGTCGGCGGGCACCGTCGCGGCGTTCTTCTTCGCCCAACCGCTCGTCGGCACGGCGCTCGGGGCCGCGCTGCTCGGGGAGGCGATCGGCCCGGGCTTCGTCGTCGGGGGAGCGACGATGGCGGCGGGGATCTGGCTGGTGAGCACCGCCGCCGACGGGATCTGATCGGCGGCGCCGGCTCGGTCTGTCGACCCCGTCGCCGGCGCAGACGACCCGTCGAACCGCGGGGGCGACGCCCGTCAGATCCCGACGGCCGCGGCTCGACGAGGTGCTGACAGGCGACGGCGTCGGCCCGTGTTCCGTCTCCCGGCGCGTGCCGTCGCACACCCGCTCGCGCGCCGGGGCCGCGTTCAGCGCATCGACGGGACTGCCCCCGTCACCACGCTTGAACGTTCGCACGGTCGGCGTCCCGGACCGAGGGAGTCTTGGGGACCGCCGCGGACGGTCCGGTATGGACCTGTTCGGAACCGCCGGCATCCGCGGCAGCGCGACCGAACGCGTCACGCCGGGGCTCGTCCTCGACGTGGCGCGGGCGCTCGGCGACCACGCCCGCGAGGCCGGCGACCGGGAGTTCGTCGTCGGACGGGACGGTCGCGTCACCGGACCCGCCCTGGCGGCCGCCGCCGAGGCGGGCCTGGAGTCGGCGGGCGCGGAGGTGCGCCGGCTCGGTCAGGTGCCGACGCCGGCTCTGGCGTTCGCCTCGCGCGGGCGCCGCGGCGTGATGCTCACCGCCTCGCACAACCCGCCGACCGACAACGGCGTCAAGGCGTTCGTCGACGGCGTCGAGCACGGCGAGGCGGCCGAGACGGCCGTCGAGGAGCGCGTCGGCGCCGATGTCTCGCCGGCCGACTGGGACGAGTGGGGCGACGGCGCCGACGAGGGCGTGCTCGACGCGTACCGCTCGGCCGTCGTCGAGTACGCCCGGGCGTTCGGCGCGGACCCCGAGGGCGTCCGCGTCGCCGTCGACTGCGGCAACGGGATGTCCGCGGTCGCGACCCCCCAGGTGCTCCGGGAGCTGGGCGCCGACGTGGTGACGCTCAACGCGACTGTCGACGGCCACTTCCCCGGCCGCGAGTCGAAGCCGACGCCCGAGTCGCTGGCGGACCTCCGCGAGTTCGTTCGCGAGGGGGCCGCGGACTTCGGGATCGGCCACGACGGGGACTCCGACCGGATCGTCGTCGTCGACGGCGACGGCGAGGTCGTCCACGAGGACACGGTGCTGGCGATCCTCGCCGAGCGCTACGTCCGCGCGAGCGACGCGGCCGATCCGGTCGTCGTGACGACGCCGAACGCGTCGGGCCGGATCGACGAACGCGTCGAGGCCGCCGGCGGACGCGTCGAGCGCGTGGCGCTCGGCTACCTCCACGACGGTATCGCCGCCGCCCGCGACGCCGGCGGCGACGTGGTCTTCGCGGCCGAGCCGTGGAAGCACGTCCACACCGCCTTCGGCGACTGGATCGACGCCGTCGCCAGCGCGGCGGTGTTCACGCGGCTCGTCGCCGACGAGGGGCTCGACGGCCTGCGTGAGCCCGTCACCGAGCGCCCGTACCGGAAGGTCAGCGTCGAGTGCCCCGACGACGACAAGGCCGCCGCCATGGAGCGGCTCGCGGAGACGCTTCCGGCGGCGTTCCCCGGCGCCGAGGTGGACTCGGAGTACGGCGTCCGGCTCTCCTTCGGCGACGGCTCGTGGACGCTCGTTCGCCCCTCCGGCACCGAGCCGTACGTGCGCGTGTACGCGGAACACGACGAGGTCGACCCGTTCGTCGAGGAGGTCGCCGGCGTCGTCGAGGCGGCGGTCGAGGCGGTCGACTGACGCGATCTGTCGGAACCGATCTGTCAGGGATCCTTCCGCTCCCGGCGTGGATGCGGAGATTTTAACCATTCTACCGTCTGGTTTGCGGGTATGGACACAGACCGGTTCGACAGGCGGAAGTTCGTGAAAGGCGTCGGCGCGGCGGGGCTCGTCGGGCTCGCAGGCTGTACCGGCGGCCCGGAGTCGGGCGGTTCCGACGACGAGGAGACCGAGGCGTCGACGCCGGCGGCCGACGGCGAGGACACCGAGGCGTCCGAGACCGAGGCGTCCGGCTCGGACACGACGAACATCGGCATGGTGTACGCGACCGGCGGGCTCGGCGACGGCTCGTTCAACGACCAGGCCCAGACGGGAATCCAGCAGGCCGAGGAGGACTTCGACCTCTCGTACGACGAGTCCGAGCCCGACTCGGTGTCGCAGTTCAGCACCTACCAGAACCAGTACGCGCAGTCGACGGACCCCGACTACGACCTCGTGTCGTGTATCGGCTTCCTGCAGGCGGACGCGCTCTCGGAGACCGCGCCCGACTACCCCGACCAGAACTTCATGATCGTCGACAGCGTCGTCGACGAGGACAACGTCGGCTCCTACACGTTCAAGGAGCACGAGGGTTCGTACCTGGTCGGCCAGCTCGCCGGCCTGCTCACGTCCGAGTCGTTCTCCGCGGGAGAAAGCTCCACCGACAGCGACTCCACGAACGTCGGCTTCGTCGGCGGCGTGGAGTCCTCGCTCATCGCGAAGTTCGAGGCCGGCTTCACCGCCGGCGTGAAGGCCGCCAACGACGACATCGACGTTCAGACGACCTATACCGGGAGCTTCTCGGACCCCTCGGCCGGGCAGGAGGCGGCGCTGTCGATGTACAGCTCCGGCGCCGACATCGTCTATCACGCGGCCGGAAACACCGGGACGGGCGTCTTCCAGGCGGCCCGCGACGAGGGTCGATTCGCGATCGGCGTCGACCGCGACCAGTCGGTCACGACCGACTACGCCGACGTGATCCTCGCGTCGATGGTCAAGCGCGTCGACACCGCCGTCTACAACGCCGCCGAGGCGACCGTCGACGGGAACTTCGAGGGCGGCGCGGTGACGAGCCTCGGCCTCGCCGAGGAGGGCGTCGCCGCGGTCCTGGGCGACGAACTCGGCTCGGAGATCCCCTCGGAGATCGTCGACGCCGTCGAGACGGCCCGGCAGGAGATCATCGACGGCGAGATCTCCGTCCCCGACAGCCCGGAGTAACTCGCTTCCGCTCGGCCCCCCGCAGTTCGACGGCGGATCGGGGCGGTCGCCGACACGGACGCAGGGCCCCCGATCGTTTTCTCGAACACCCCGATACCGTGTGGTATCTCGTCTGACAGTCCGGTTTCCTGAACGGTCGTTCCGGGAAAACGCGCCGTTTATCCCGTCCCCGCCGAAACGCCCGGTGACATGACGGAGGCCGTCCGCCTCGACTCGATAACGAAGCGCTTCCCCGGCGTCGTCGCCAACGACGACGTCACGCTCTCGGTCGAGCGGGGGACGGTCCACGCCCTCCTCGGCGAGAACGGCGCGGGCAAGACCACCCTGATGAACGTCCTCTACGGGCTGTACGAGCCCACCGAGGGCGACGTGTACGTCGACGGGGACGGCCTGACGTACGAGGAGGACGGCGAGGACGGCGAGGGCCGCGGCGGCGACGACGGGCTCGCCGCGATCGCCGACGCGCCGCGGCGGTTCGACTCGCCCGGGGACGCCATCGACGCCGGCGTCGGGATGATCCACCAGCACTTCATGCTGGTCGACCCGATGACCGTCGCCGAGAACATCACGCTGGGCAACGAGCCCCGGAAGTGGGGCGGGCTCGCCGTCGACCGCGAGGCCGCACGCGAGGACGTGCTGGAGCTGTCCGACCGATACGGCTTCGACGTGGAGCCGGACGCGCGCATCGAGGACGTGGGCGTCGGCGTCCAACAGCGCGTCGAGATCCTGAAGGCGCTGTACCGCGGCGCGGAGGTGCTCATCCTCGACGAGCCGACGGCCGTGCTCACGCCCCAGGAGGTCGAGGACCTCTTCGAGGTGCTCGAGGAGCTGACCGACGCCGGCAAGACGGTCATCTTCATCACGCACAAGCTGGGCGAGGCGCTGGAGGCCGCCGACGAGGTGACCGTCCTGCGCGACGGGCGCAACGTCGGCACCGTCGGGACGGCCGACACGACCCGCGAGGAGCTGGCCGAGCTGATGGTCGGCCGCGAGGTGATGCTGGAGACGGAGACGCCGCCCGCGACCCCGGGCGCGGCGACGCTGTCGGTCGAGGGCGTCACCGCCCGCGACGACCGCGACGTGGTCGCCGTCGACGACGTGTCCTTCGCCGTCCGCGAGGGGGAGGTGTTCGGCATCGCCGGCGTCGACGGCAACGGCCAGTCGGAGCTGGTCGAGGTCGTCACCGGGCTGCACACGCCCGCCGAGGGCCGCGTCGAGCTCGACGGCCGCGACGTGACCGACGCCTCCCGACGGGAGCGCACCCGCGAGGGGATGGCGTACATCCCCGAGGACCGCCAGGAGCGCGGGCTCGTGATGGACTTCGACCTCACGGAGAACGGCGTGCTCGGCTCCCAACACGACGCGCCGTTCGCCGAGCGCGGCCGGCTGGACTGGGACCGCGCCGGGAACCACGCGACCGACATCATCGACGAGTACGACGTTCGCCCGCCCGACGCCGGCGCCGAGGCGAAGTCGCTGTCCGGCGGCAACCAGCAGAAGTTCATCGTCGGCCGGGAGTTCGCGCGCGACCCCGCCTGCATCGTCGCCTCCCACCCGACCCGCGGCGTCGACATCGGCTCGACGGAGTTCATCCACGACCGCCTGATCGACCTGCGTGACGAGGGTCGGGCGGTCCTGCTCGTCTCCTCGAAGCTCGACGAGGTTCGCGGCCTCTCCGACCGCCTGGCGGTGATGTACCGCGGGCGGATCGTCGGCGTGGTCGACCCCGACGAGGTGACCGAGGAACAGCTCGGGCTCATGATGGCCGGCGAGCGTCCCGAGGACGTCCCGCGGGCCGAACGAGTCGTCGACCGGGACGCCGGCGGCGACCGGCCCGACGCGACCGACGCCGGGACGCCTCCCGGCGACGACGCGGACGCGGAGGTGGCCGATGACTGACGCGGGCGACGACGCCGACGGCGACGCTGACAGCGACGCGGGCGCCGCCCCCGGCGATGCGGCAGACGATGGCGCCGATACCGCCGTCCGCGACGGCGCCGCTCCCGGCGAGTCGGGCGGCTCCCGCTCCCCCCGCGACCGCGCGTTCGACGCGCTCGACCGGCTCGTCGCCGCGAGCGCGACCGAGCGGCTGCTCATCTCGGGGTCGGCGCTGCTGCTGTCGGTGGCGATCGGGTTCGTGCTCATCCTCGTGGCGGGGCGGATGACCTCCTGTGAGTCGGCTGCGTACTCCCTGCTGGGCGTGGGCTTCTGTTACGACCCGTTCCTCGTGTACGACAGCCTGTTCCTCGGCGCGTTCGGGGACTTCCTCGCGAACCCGCTCAACGGCCAGTTCGCCACGACGGTGTCCGAGACCACGGTCCTCGTGTTCACGGGCATCGCGGTCGCGGTGGCGTTCAAGGCCGGCGTGTTCAACATCGGCGGGCAGGGCCAGCTCGTCTTCGGCGCGCTCGCCAGCGCGCTCGCCGTGTACGCCCTCTCGGGAGCCGTCTCGGGGGTCGTGGGCACGCTCGTGCTCGTCCCCGTCGGGCTCGCGGTCGGCGCGTTCGTCGGAGGGATCTGGGGCGCCATTCCGGGCGCGCTGAAGGCGTACGCCGACGCCAACGAGGTGATCACGACGATCATGCTCAACTTCGTGGCCACGTCGTTCGCGCTGTATCTGGCCTCGGGGCCGTTCAAGGACCCCGAGAGCTTCGCGAACCAGACGCGGACGCTCCCGGAGTTCGCACTGTTCCCGCAGGCGCTGTTCCCCGGGCGCACCGACGCGTCGCTGCTGGCGCTGGCGCTGGCGATCGTCGTCGCCGTCGGGATCGCGTACCTGCTTCGGGGCACGTCGTTCGGCTACGACGTGCGCACGAGCGGCATCCAGCCGGAGGCCGCCGAGTACGGCGGCGTCGACGCGGCTCGGACCGTCGTCGCCTCGATGGCGCTGTCGGGCGCGCTCGCGGGCATCGGCGGCGCGGTGTACGTCCTGACGATCGCGGGCAACTTCCAGACGGGGATCCCGGATTACGGCTTCGACGGCATCACCGTCTCCATCCTCGCGGGCAACAGCCCGGTCGGCGCGATCGCGGCGGCGCTGCTGTTCGGCGTCCTCAAGTCCGGCTCCATCGTCGTCGACGTGGGGACGGACGTGCCGCCCGAGCTCGTGGGCGTCCTCCGCGGGCTCATCGTCCTGTTCGTGGCGATGCCGGAGTTCTTCCGGATGATCGGCCAGCGCGTCGACGTGCGCGACCGGTTCGGGGGGAGCCGCGACGCCGTCGCGACCGACGGGGGTGAGGAGGCGTGAGCGTCGCCTCCGCCGTCGACGGGCTCGGCACGCGCGCACGGATCGCGGCGGCGACCGCGGGGGTCGCGCTGCTCGCGGTCGTCGGCCTCGCGCTCGTCGGGGCGACCGACGTGTTGCTCGCCGTCCTGGCGCTGCTGTTCCAGAAGTCGACGCTGGCGGCGGCCCTCCGGCTGTCGGTGCCCATCGCCTTCGCGGCGCTCGGCGGCATCTTCGCCGAGAAGTCCGGCGTCATCAACATCGGGCTGGAGGGGCTGCTCATCGTCTCGGCGTTCGGCGGCGTGTACGTCACCTCGATCACCGGCTCGGTGTGGGCCGGGCTCCTCGGCGGCGTGCTCGCCTCGACGCTGTTGGCGCTGCTGTTCGCGATCGTCTGCATCGAGTTCCGCGCCGACCAGATCATCGCGGGACTGGCGATCTGGCTCATCGCGCTGGGGCTCGCGCCGTTCGCCTCCACGGTCGTCTTCGGGTCGACGAACGCCAGCGCCGGCGCGACGTTCCCCGACATCGGCGGGCTGCTCGCGAGATCGGGGATCCCGGTCGTCTCGACGACGGTCGTCGCGGGGCTCGATGCGCTCGCGGGGCTCCCGTTCGTCGGTGCCCTGTTCGAGGCGTCGCCGATCGTGTACCTGATGTTCGTCGCCGTCGGCGCCTCGTGGTGGACGCTCAACCGCACCTCCTTCGGCCGGTGGGTGCGCGCCTCCGGCGAGAACCCGAAGGCGCTCGACACCGCCGGCGTCGACGTCTCCCGGGTGCGTTATGCGGCGGTGCTGCTGTCGGGCGTGCTCGCGGGCGTCGGCGGCGCGGCGCTGTCGCTGTCGCTGGGGCAGTTCGTCGGCAACGGGCCGACGATGGTCAACGGGAAGGGATTCATCGCCATCGTGACCTACCTGCTGGGCAACTACAACCCGATCGGCGCGATGCTGTCGACGCTGCTGTTCGCGGGGCTCGACGCGCTCCAGCTGTCGCTGCAGGGGCAGAACGTCCTCGCGATCCCGCGGCCGCTCGTGCGGACCATCCCGTACGTGTCGGTCATCGTCGTGCTCGCGCTGTTCGGTCGGACGCGGCTGCCGGAGGCGGCAGGGGAGCACTACGAGTCCGGCGAGGAGTAACGTCCCCGCGAGCGATCGCCGTCGGGCACACCGGGACGAGTATTTTTGCGATCTCGCGTTCACACCGAAGCGTGACCGTCCCCCAGTTCCCGACCAAACACGACCACGACCCGATCACCGGGCCGGACGACGACCTCACGTACTATCGCGATCTCAACGGGGAGTTCGATCCGTTGCCCGAATCGGTCGTCCTCACGTGCTCCGCGTCGACGTTCGAGCGCGCCGTCTCTGAGCTGGGTGCCGAGGACGGGGCGATCGACGCGCCGGGGCTGGCGAGTCTCCACGAGCTCGCGGGCACCGACGGCAACGTCGCGGTCGCCGGCGAGTTCGGGATCGGCGCCCCGGCGACCGCGATGGTCGTCGACGTGCTGGCCGCCGCCGGCGTGGAGACGGTCTGCATCGTCGGCTACGCCGGGGCGTTGACCACCGAACTGGACACCGAGACGGCCGTCGTCGCCGACGGAGCGCTCCGTGACGAGGGGACCTCGTATCACTACCTTCCCGACGGTGTGTCCGCGGAGGCGAGCCCGGCGGTGGCTCGGACACTCGAAACGGAGTTGCGGGCCAGCGATCGTCCGGTTGCGGTGGGGCCGACGTGGTCGACCGACGCGGCGTTCCGGGAGACCGCGTTCGAGGCACGCCGGCTCGCCGAACGTGGGTATCTGACCGTCGAGATGGAGGCGGCGGCCCTCTTCGCGGTCGCGGAGGTCCGCGGGATCGACGCGGGCGCCGCGTTCGCGATCAGCGACTACGTCACGCCGGAGGGATGGGAGCGGCTGTTTCACGAGGCCCGCGACCGACTGTATGACCTGATCCCGGTGGTCAGGGACGCGCTTCGGTGAGGGTCCGGACTCCGCACGGCTCTCGGGTCGTTCCGCGTCCGACTCACTTCGTTCGCCGTTCACCGTCGCGGTCTCACGCCCGTTCGACCGCGCACTCCCCGCTCGCACCGCGGTCTCACGTCCGTTCGACCGCGCATTCCTCACGGCTCGCTACGCTCGCCGTTCGCTTCGGGACGGTCGGTCGTGGTTCGAGACGGCGGAGCCGTCTCGTCCATCACGAGAGAGCTTCGCTCTCTCGAACGACTTCACTCCCTCCCGTCCCGCACGGCTCGCGGGTCGTTCCGCTCACGGCTCACTTCGTTCGCCGTTCGCCGTCGCGGTCTCACGTCCGTTCGACCGCGCACTCCCCGCTCGCACCGCGGTCTCACGTTCGTTCGACCGCGCATGGAACGACTGGCTTTTTCACGACTCACGAACGAGGTGCGACAATGACCACACACGAGCCCGACATCGTCGTCGTCGGCGCGGGCACGGCGGGCTGTTACGCCGCCGCGACGGCCGCGGACGCCGGCCTCGACGTCGTCATCGTCGAGCGGAAGGACGAGGAGGAGGCGGGCCACATCGCCTGCGGCGACGCGCTGAAGGGTGCCGACAAGTTCCCCGAGTCGATCCCGAAATCCGAGATCGACTCGGCGTTCACCAACACCGACGTGGACCACGGCCGCTTCGAGATCCCGAGCCACGACACGGTGCTGGAGATCCCGATCCCCGGCGAACTCGCGGTCATCGACCGCTGGGAGTACGGCCGGAACATCATCGCGGGCGCCGAGCGCCGCGGCGTCGAGTTCCACTACGACACCGTCGTCCAGGACGTGACCCAGACCGACTCCGGCCGCGTGACGGGCGTGCGCGCGAAACGGAAGGGGGAGGTCGTCGAGTACGACGCCGACGTGACCATCGACGCCGCGGGGTCGCTGTCCATCCTCCAGGACAAGGCGGATCTGGCGGACGCGACGTTCGACACGAACGTCTCGTTCTCGCAGTTCTGCTCGGCTTACCGCGAGATCGTCGAGGTACCCGAGCCCGTCGAGTGGGACGACGCGCTCGTGTTCAAGCCGACCGAGCGCGCCGCGGGCTACCTCTGGTACTTCCCGCGCACGGACACCGAGATCAACGCCGGGCTCGGCTTCCAGATGACCGAGGAGCCGATGAAGCTCGTCGACGACCTCAAGCGCGACCTCCGGCACCGCCCCGAGTTCGAGGGCGCCGAGGTGACCGACAAGCTCGGCGCGGCACTTCCCACCCGGCGGCCGTACGACTCGGCGGTCGCTGACGGATTCATCGCCGTCGGCGACGCCGCCGGCCACGTCAACCCCACCACCGGCGGCGGCATCGCGGGCGCCGCCTACGCCGGGAAGTACGCCGCCGAGCAGGCCGTCCGGGCCATCGACGCCGGCGACGTGAGCGAGGGGGCGCTGTGGCACTACAACGAGCGCGTCATGAGCCACTTCGGCGGCCGCTACGCGGCCCTCGACGTGTACAACATCCTCTCGACGGCCGTCGACGTGGACGAGCTGATGGGCCTGCTCGCGTCGCTGCCGGGCGAGAGCCTCGCGGAGGCGCTGTACGAGGGGAGCGCGTCGGTGAAGCCGCGGCTCGTGCTCGAAGTGATCAAGGACAGCTACGGTCACTGGGGCCAGATCTGGGACTTCTACAAGACGAAACGCGTCGCCGACGACCTGATGGACCACTACGGCCGATACCCCTCCCGCCCGGGTGCCTTCGAGGCGTGGCGCGAGGAGCGCGACCGCCTGATGGAGCAGGTGTACGACGTGACCGGCGCGGACCCGAAGTACTGACGAACTGCGCTGTCGAACGGCGCTGCGCCCGGGAGGCGATTCGTGCCGATCGGAGCCGGCGGAGTCGACTTCGAGTGCACTCGGGAGACACGCCGGAGTCGGGATCGGCACCGCCTCGCTCGGATTCGACTCCAGTCAGCGACTCCATCCTGTCTCGCCAGTCACCGTCCGGGAGCGGAGGTGCTCACGGCGGCGAGGGCTCGCGCTCCTCGATCAGGAGCCGTCGAAGGTGGTCCACTCCGCTTCGGTGCCCAGAATGTCGACGAGGTCGCCGACCATCGACTGCAGTTCGTCGATCTGCTGTTGTTGGCGCTCCACGAGTTCTTCGAGCTCGGTGAGACGTTCGTCACCGGCTTCGTGCTGACGGTCGACTCGTTCGACCTTCGCGGAGAGCGATTCCATCGCGCCCGAGAGGTTCTCGATATCACCCTCGGTTGCGAGCCCGTGACGTTCCGGCTCACGCAGCATCTCCCTGTTCGTCACGATGGCGTCCGAAACGCTCGTGCTCCCCTCCGGGAGGGGGATCGTCATTCCCGGCGACCCGGCCGCGTCCGACGCGTCTTCGGCGGCGTCGGACTGCTCGGAGTCATCCTGCGTTGCGTCCGGATTCGAGTCTCTCGGCTCACTGCTCATGGAGAGAAGGGGGGATTCGGAGATAATAAATCGTTGTCAGACAATGAACACGCTTCTGACACTCTCGACGGATCCGCACCGAGTACGTCGACCGGCGGTAGCGGAGTGGAGACTGCACGGTTCGTTCCACCCACGCGTCGCCGACCCGAGGGCGACAGCCGAGCGCGGGAGACGCTCGGCATTCGACAGGAGACCCGCCGAACCGCTCGTCCGGACTTACACCGCCACGTCGGCGGTCATCTCGTCGGTCGGCTCGTCGCCCTCGGCGTCACGCGACTCGAAGTACACGTGCGCGATGGCGGCGGCGATGATCGGGCCGGAGATCGCGTTCAGGAGCACCGCCGAGATGCCCGTCGTCGCGAGGTCCGTGCTGATCACCGCGAGGATCCCGGCCGCGATCGCCTGGAGGACGAACACGACGAGGAACACGCCGAACAGGCGGAGGACGTTCCCCCGACCCATCGCCCAGCCCTCGCGCAGCGAGTCGGCGGCGCCGTGCTCGCCGAGCGTCGCGACCGGGAGCGAGGGCGCCAGCCGGGCGGCGATGTACAGCCCGGGGACCACGAGTGCGATCAGCCCGAGGGCGACCGCGACGGCGTAGGCGACGCTCACGACGAGTATCGTACCGTACCGCTCGCGCACGTCCGCGGCGATGGCGTTCAGGCCGCGGGCGTGAAGCCGGACGTCGTCGGCGACGACGACGTACGCCATCCCGAGGACGAAGGTGGTCACGAGGAACGCGAGCAGCCCCCCGACGAACGGGACGTAGCCGACGAGCCCGGCGAGGAGGAACAGCCCGACGAGTACGGGGTTCTCGCGGACCCTGACGGCCGCCCAGGTGACGAGGCGGCGGACGCCGAGTCGCTCGATCCGGTCGACGGGGTCTGTTGAGACGGTTGTAGACATTGGTGAACTCCGATATCCCGACCGCGGAATACCTTCGTTCCTAATGGCACCGTGAGCTAATAAACTAGTACTGAGCCGAGCTATCCCGCGACGGTGGCGACGTGGGCGGTGACGCGAGCCGTGGCGGGGACATCGACGCCCCGGCCGTTCAGGGCCGCTCGTCGGCGACGGCGAGCACCGCCGCGGTGAGGAAGTCGACGCCGATGTCCAGCGACTCCTCCTCCACGTCGAAGGTGCTCGTGTGGTGGCCGCCGGGGTGGCTGGTGCCGACGCCGACGTAGGTGGCGTAGCCGCCGTTGTCCTGGACCGCCTGCATCATGTAGGTCGCGTCTTCACTGCCGCCCAGCTCGTCGCGCTCGATCACGTTCGTCACGCCCTCCACGTCGCCGGCGACCTCGGCGATCGGGCCGGCGAGCTCCTGGTCGCTGGTCGCCGAGGGAGCGCGCCCGAGCTGCTCGATGTCCACGTCGACCTCGTGCATGTCGGCGGCCGACTCGATCACGGTCTCGGCCTTCCCGTCCATGTACTCCATGAGTTCGGTCGTGCCGCCCCGGACCTCGCCCTCGACGAAGCACTCCTCCGGGATGATGTTCGTCGCCGTCCCGCCGCCGACGATCCCGGCGTTCACGCGGGTCGGCCCGTCGGCGTGCCGGGGGATGCCGTAGAGGTTCTGGATGGCGGCGGCCGCGGCCTGCACCGTGTTCTTGCCCTGCTCGGGGTGGCCCCCCGCGTGGGACGGTTCGCCCTCGAACTCCGCGAGGAAGTGCGAGACGGCGAGGAAGCCGTCGATGCCGCAGATCACCTCGCCCGTCGGGTGGTCGAGCCCGACGTGCGCGGCGAGGAAGTACTCCACGTCGTCGATGAGGTCGGACTCGGCCATCGGCTCGCCGCCGACGATCTGCTCCTCGCCGGGCTGGAAGAACACCTTCAGCGTGCCCTCGAACTCCGAGTCGAGGATCTCGTCGATGAGGCCGAGGCCGAACGTCGCGTGCGCGTCGTGGCCGCAGGCGTGCATGTAGCCCTCGTGCTCCGAGCGGAACCCCTCGCCGGCGGGCGCGTGCTCGCCGTCGTCCGATTCGAGGATCGGGAGGGCGTCGATGTCGACGCGGACCCCGATCACCGGTCCCTCGCCGCGTTCGAGCACCGCGACTGCGCCGGTGTAGCCCCCCTCGATCTCGGCGAGCACGTCCTCGCGCGCGCCGGCGTCGCGGGCGCGCTCGAACCACTCGGCGAGCTCGTCGTCGTCGGGGACGTTCATCCGTTCGGCGCCGAGGATCTCGGGGCCGTAGTGAACCGCGGTGAGGTCGCGGGATTCGAGTTCGTCGACGATCCGGGCGGTGGTGTAGAACTCGCACCACGCCGGTTCCGGGTGGCGATGGAGGTCGCGGCGGAAGGCCGACAGCTCGTCGTGAGCGACAGTCTGGCTCATACTCGGGTGTCCGCGCCGTCCGGCTTAAACCCGAGTCTTGCGGAATCGTCGAGGGCGCCCGGACGTGTCGACCGTCCCCGTCGAGTCGTCACTCGCCGTCCGCGTCGTCCCCCTCGTGTCGGACCGTGAGCACGGGCTGGTTCGCCGAGCGAACGACGCGCTCGGTGACCGACCCCAGGAGGTAGCGGTCGAGCCCGCGGCGCCCGTGGGTACCCATCACGATCATGTCGATACCGTGCTCGTCGGCGTAGTCGAGGATCGAGCGGTAGGCCGTGCCGGAGATCACCGACTCGATGACGGGCAGGTCGGCGTCGTCGGCCGCCGCGGCGATCCGGCCGACGGCGTCCTCGCCCTCGGTTTCGAGCGCCTCGGCGACCACGTCGGTTCCGGCCTCGATGGCCGAGTAGGCGGTCGCGTCGACGACGTACAGCGCGTGTACAGTCGCGTCGAAGCGGTCCGCCAACGTCACCGCGTGCTCCACGGCCGCGTCGGCCGCCGGGCTTCCGTCCGTCGGCACCAGGATGTCGTCGTACATCGAGCGCACCTACGAGCGCCAGTCGAAAAAGTCGGCGGCCGGTTTCGGTCGGTCCTCACCGATCGGCGTCCGGCAGACGGACACGACCTGAACGACTCGTGTCGCCGGTTTCACTCCGCGCGGTTCGCGCGAACGGCGTCCTCACACGCCCGCAGCGCCTCGTACCGGTCGGCTTCGTCCTCGATGTCGACCGATTCGACGACCTCCCAGGCGCCCCCGAGGAAGTCGATCCCCTTCACCCACGCGTCGGTCGCGAGGAGCAGTCCCTCGGCGCCGTCGGCCGCCGCGTCGGCGTCGGCGGCCTCGGAGTCGGTGTCGCTCTCGACGGCGACCGCGAGCTCGACCGAGTCGGCGCGGTTCAGCGAGGCGACCTCGCCGTCCGTGAGCGGACGGCCCGGAAGGGATGCGACAAGCGACATGCCCGTCCGTCGGCGACCGTGCGGAATGAGCGTGTCGCCTCGTGGCGACCGCCGCTCCGCCCCGACCGTGGGTTCGTGGCGACCGCCGGTTCACGACACCCGTCGCCCGCGCGTCGGCCGGCCGCTCCGGATCGGGAGAAACCCGAAGACCTACTACCGCGGCGGGGACACGGCCGGGTATGTCCGACGGCGACGGTACCGGTGCGACGCGACCCGCGGGACTCGACCGAACCGTCCTCGCGGTCGCGGCCGTCGTCGCGCTCGCGCTCGTCGCCCGCTTCGCGTTCCTCGGCGCCCGCCCGTTCCACTGGGGGGAGGGACGGGTCGGCTACTGGACGCTCCGCTATCTCGACACCGGCGTCTACTCGTACCGCCCGGCGACGGGCGGCCCGGTCGTCTACCTCGCGACGCGGTGGGCGATCGACCTCCTCGGCACCTCCGACGGGGCCGCCCGCTCGGCGGTCGCGCTCGTCGGGGGGCTGCTCCCCGCGGCCGCGCTGCTGTTTCGGGGCCCGCTGCGCGACGACGAGACGGTCGCGCTGTCGGCGTTGCTGGCGGGGTCGCCGCTGCTCGTCTACTACTCCCGGTTCCTCCGCGGCGACGTGCTCGCGGCCGCGTTCGGCCTGCTCGTCGTCGGCGGCGTCGTCCGCCACCGAACCACGGGCGCCCGCTGGCCGATCTACCTGTCGGCGGCGGCGCTCGCGCTCACGCTCGGCTCCTCGGGGTTCGCCGCCGTGTACCTCCCGCTGTGGCTCGTCGCCGGCGCGTTCGTGCTCGACGAGGCGCGTGTCGCGGGGGTTCCGGCGGCGGCCCACGCACGCCTCGCGACCGGCGTCGCGTGGCTCCGGGCGGAGTCGACGACGCTCGCCCGGGCGCTGTTCGTGTTTCTCGGGGCGGCGCTGTTGGTGTTCGCCCCGCGAGGGGGCGGCATCGAGCCCGGACTGTGGAACCCCGCGACGCTACCGGCGGCGGTGTCGTTCGCCTTCGTCGACGCGCCCGAGCGGTTCGTCGCGCTGCGGTTCACCGCACGCTTGACGCCGCCCGCGGACGGCAACTCCTTCCTCCCGGCCGTCGCCGGCTACGCCCGGACGCTCGTCGTCACCGCGTGGCCGGCGCTGGCGTTCGGCCTCGTCGGGTTCCTCCGGGACCGTTACAGTTCGGGCACCCGGGGCGTCGTCGCCTTCGGCGCGTACGCCGCCGGGTTCGGGTTGCTCGCGTTCCCGATCGCCTCGATGGGCGTCGAGCCGTGGACGGCGGTTCACGTCGTCCCGCTGCTCGCGCTTCCCGGCGCCGTCGGCCTCGCGTGGGTCGCCCGCGGCCTCCGCTCGCGGGCGACGGCGAGCGACCCCGCGTGGCTCGTCGCCGTGCTCCTCGTCGTCTCGGCGGGGCTCGTCGGCTACGGCGCGACGACCGCCGGCGTCTACGCCGACCCCGAGCCGGGGTCCGAGTTCGCGCAGTTCGCCCAGCCGTCGGACGACCTCGACCCGATGCTCGCGGCCGCAGAGGCCGCTATCGACGACAGCGGCGGCTCGGCGGGCGCGGACGTGGCGTACGTCGGCGACCGACTGGACACCGAGCGGGAGTACGCGCTCCCGCCCGTCGCCTCCGTCGACCGCGACGCGTGGGGAGCGCGGCTCCCGCTCCAGTGGTACTTCGAGCGCATGGACGCCGAGACGACGAGCGTCCGGACGGCCGCCGAGTTCGGGTCCGACGCGCCGCCGGTCGTGGTCACTACGCCCGACCGCCGCGTCACGGTGAACACGAACATCGGCGACGGCTATCGCCAGTACGACCTCCGGCTGGGGCTGTGGGACCGGCAGGTCGTCGTGTTCGTCGAACAGTGAGCGGGACGCTCGGTAGTGGCTGACGGGCGGTCGCCGCCGAACGGGGATCCGGTTCGGCGTTCAGTACACGCGACGGCTGACCGCACTCGCTCACGGCTGCGCCGTTCGCATCGAGGCCTCCGGTTCGTCGACCTCGCACCCGATTTTTGACCGTCGCGCGACGGCGGTCAGGTCATGCGAGGCGTGGTTCCGGTATCCGATAAAAACGTTCGCGGGGCGTTGTCCGGTCGGTCTCCTCGGGTCGGTCTCGTCGGTTCTCGCTCCCCGTCAGCGGAAGCCCATCGCCTCGATCTGCTCTTGATACCGGTTGCGGATGGTAACTTCGGTGACCTGCGCCACGTCGGCGACCTCGCGTTGAGTCTTCTTCTCGTTACACAGGAGGGAGGCCGCGTAGATGGCGGCGGCGGCGAATCCCGTCGGCGACTTCCCCGAGAGCAGTCCCTGCTCGGCGGACACGTCGATGATCTCGGTCGCCTTCGCCTGCGTCTCCTCGCTGAGGCCGAGCGCGGAGGCGAACCGCGGGACGAACTGTTTGGGGTCGACCGGCTTCAGTTCGAGGCCGAGCTCCTGGGAGATGTAGCGATAGGTCCGGCCGATCTCCTTCTGTTCGACCCGCGACACCTCCGCGACCTCGTCGAGCGACCGCGGGATGCCCTCCTGCCGGCAGGCGGCGTACAGCGCCGCCGTGGCGACGCCCTCGATGGAGCGGCCGCGGATGAGGTCCTCCTTGAGCGCGCGGCGATAGATGACGGAGGCGACCTCGCGTACCGACCGCGGAACCCCGAGCGCGCTGGCCATCCGGTCGATCTCCGAGAGGGCGAACTGGAGGTTGCGCTCGCCGGCGTCCTTGGTACGGATGCGCTCCTGCCACTTGCGCAGGCGGTGCATCTGCGAGCGCTTCTCGGAGCTCAACGAGCGACCGTAGGCGTCCTTGTCCTTCCAGTCGATGGTCGTCGTCAGCCCCTTGTCGTGCATCGTCTCCGTCACGGGCGCGCCAACCCGCGATTTCGACTGCCGCTCGGAGTGGTTGAACGCCCGCCACTCCGGCCCGCGGTCGATCTGGCGCTCGTCGAGAACGAGCCCGCAGTCGTCACAGACCAACTCGCCCTGGTCCGCGTCCATCACGACGTTGTCGCTGGAGCACTCGGGACACGTGAGCTCCTCGTCCGACTGTTTCTCCGACTCGCCCGCCTCTCGCTGTCGCTGTCGGCTCGGACCTTCCATTAATAAGTCTTCTGACGCGGCTCGTATTTAAACTTTTGGGGCATGGCGATCGGGAGATTCGTCCCGAAGACGCCCCGTAAACGGGCGGATCGGACGTTTCAGCGGTGTCTGACGAACCGATAGGTATGTCACCCCCGGATCGGCGGCGTCTGACGGCGCCGCAGGGAACGGTGTTCGCGGGGTATCTCCCTCGACGCCTCCCGGAAATAACTACTGAACATTTACAAACTCTTTTGTATTACTAGATATACGGATCGGGTATGAGCACCCAGTCGTCCACCCACGTCCGGCGGGCCGTCGCGACCGCCGAGCCGGTCGACGCCGAGCCGGTCACCATCGACGCCGACGCCCTGCCGTCGACCGCCCCCGGCGACCTGCGCGACCTCCGCGCGGCGCTGGCCGACGAGGGGTACGTCCCCGCGGGCCTCCGCGTGCAAGCGGAGTTCGGAACCGACTGCTCCATCGAGACGCAGCGGGAGGCCGACCGGCTTCGTTCGCTGTTGCGCGCCGCGAGCCACCTCGGCGCGGGGGAACTGGTCATCGACCCCGGCGCGGTCGCGGACCCCGCGAAGGTTCGCCCGGCGCTCGACGCGCTGACCGAGCGCGCCGACCGCGAGGGCGTCTCGCTGACTGTCGACGGCTCCCTCGGCGTCGACGCGGACGTCGATCGAACCGACGGCGACGCCGGCGCCTGAGGCGTGTCGAGCCGCCGCGCGCTGGAGGGCGAGCTGGCGGTCGTCGCCGGCTTCGCAGACCCGACCGCCAGCCTCGAACAGTACCCGACGCCCGCCGACGTCGCGGCCCACGTCGTCCACCTCGCGGACCTCCGGGGCGACGTGGCCGGGCGGACCGTCGTCGATCTCGGCGCGGGAACTGGGATGTTCGCGCTCGGCGCCGCCCTCCGCGGGGCCGCCCGCGTCGTCGGCGTCGAGCTCGACGGCGGCGCTCTCGGGGTCGCCCGCGAGAACGAACGACGCGTCGGCGCCCGAACCGAGGTTCACTGGGTGTGTGCGGACGCGACGCGGCCGCCGCTCGTGCGCGACCGCCTGACTGCCGATGGTCCCGTCACCGTGATCATGAACCCCCCGTTCGGCGCGCAGACCGGCAACGAACACGCCGACCGCGCGTTCCTGGAGACGGTCGCCGACCTCGCGGACGTCTCCTACTCGGTCCACAACGCCGGCAGCCGCGAGTTCGTCGAGTCGTTCGCCGGCGACGCCGGCGGCGAGGTGACCGACGCCTTCGCCGCGACGCTCACGCTCGACCGGACGTACGACCACCAGACGAGCGAGTCTGCCGACGTGGAGGCGGAGGTGTTCCGGATCGAGTGGAACCGCGCAAGCGACGACGATCCCGCCGGCGACAACGACCACGCCGGAGACGACTGACGCCCGGCCGTCCCCTTGGGCGTACGGATCAGCCGTTACGTCCGTTGTACTCCTCTCTCGTCGCCACCCGTACCCGGGTCGGCGCGGTCGTGTTGCCCGCGGAGGCGTTGCCGGTCACCTCGCCGGCCAGCGCGAACACGGCCCGTCCGTCCCGGACGAACGACAGCCCGTTCGCCGTCACGGTCTCGTTTTCGTCGGGGACGGGCGCGGCGACGCTCCGGTTGCCGCCCTCGACGAGCAGCTCGAAGCCGGAGTCGGTCGGGACGACCGAGACGTTGCGGCCCTCGATCCGCGGCTCGGCGGTCGACGCGTTCGACAGGAACGCGAGCGTCGTCTCGTTGTCGTGGGCCAGCGTCACCCGGTAGGCCGGGGCGTCGCCGCCGACGGTCGTCCATCCGCGGCGGGTGACGGTGACGACCTCTCGCCAGCCGACGCCGCCGAGGACGACCCGCTGGCGCCCCGAGAAGGCGAGCCGTCCCTTCGAGACCGCGGTCGTCCAGACGCCGCGGTCGGGGTTGCGGACGACGACGCCGGAGGTCGTGACGCCGGTCGTTTCGCCGAACGCCTCCACGTCGATCACCGACACCATCCCGTTCTCGACGCCCTCGGCGTAGGTCACGTCGTAGCCGCGCACCTCGACCGGGTCGCCGGGGAGGGGCTCGTCGCCGACGGCGACGAGGTTGACCGCCACGGCCGGGCCCGACAGCGCCGCGAGCACGACCAGCAGGACCGCGACCGAGCCGCGCCGGGGGGTGAGGTTCCGAAGCGCCTCGCGGACGCTGTCGGCCGCCGGGGCGTCGCGGTCGGCCGCCAGCGCCGCCACGAACACCGCGAGCAGCGCCACCGCGGCGAGTCCGACCCCCCGGAAGAGGACGAACGTCTCGCCGCCGCGGAACCAGTACACCGCCCACAGCGACTGCTCGACGCCGACGAGCAGCGCCCCGAGCGCGAGCCGCCGGGGGCGCGGGAGGTCGTCGCCGCGGGCGGCCGCGAGCCACGCCGCCGCGAGGACGCCGACGAGCAGCCCCAGCGCGTGGCCCTGGATCGCGATGTCGGCCCACCACGGCGTGATGTACGCCGGGCGGCCGCTGGCCTCGACGACCGGCGAGTTGAGCGCGCGGTAGGTCGTCGAGAGCAGTCCCGACGCCGACAGCGCGACGACGGTCCCCAGCGGGTAGTACACCAGCGCGGCGCCGACGAACGCGAAGACGACCCCCGAGAAGCCGATCACGGGGCCGAGCGCGAACGCGCCCGAGACGAGCCCGACTGCGATCGTCGCGGCGGGGAACAGGAGGAACGCCCGGGCGTAGGGGTTGTCGCGAACGGAGCCGAACGAGGAGCTCCCGCGCCGGCGCGGGAAGTGTCCGACGGCGTACTCGACCAGCGGCGCGACCGCGAGCGTCCCGAAGAGGTTGCCCAGCAGGTGGCCGGGGCCGGCGTGAGCGAACCCCGCGACTGCGACGCCAACCGGCGCGAGATACGACCACGCCCGGAACGGGATCACGACGGGGTTGTACCAGTGACCCCAGCCGCCCTGGACGAACAGGTACACCGCGAGTACGACCGCCGTCACGGCGAGCGTCCCCCACGGGACGCCGAGGATCAGTCGACGCCGGAGGGTGGGACCGCGGTCCGTCCGCGCGAGGCGGTCCAGCGCGACGGTCGCGAGGACCGCGATGACCGCAGCGGCGACGACCGCCGCGCGGGAGCCGAGCGCGAGGTCGAAATTCACACCGGCCCTCCGGACCCGCCGCACTTCACCGTGCCGCTCCACGCGACAGGGGACGACCTTCGAGTTCCGCCACCGGGCTCACAGCGTCCGCAACTCGGTCTGCGGGGGTACGACCCACTCGGTGCCCGTTTCGGTGATCCGAACCATCTCCTCCTGGCCGACGTACCCCCACTCGGTCGCGACGCCCAGCTCCATCGTGTACACCTCCCCCGGGCGGACCTCGTGGCGCGGCGCCTCGCCGTAGCGCTCCCACTCCGGACCGAGCAGGGTCCCCCCGTCGTGGGCCGCCCGGCCGACCTGGTGCCCGAAGGCGTGCTCGAAGGCCGGCCACCCCCGCGAGGTGAGCTCCTCGCGCGCGGCGGCGTCGACCTCGTGGCCGACGGCGCCCGGCCCGAGCGCGTCGTGGCCGGCGTCGATCGCGGCGCGCACGTCGCGGAACGCCCCCCGGAGCCCGTCGCTCGCCTCCCCACGAACCCAGAGGCGCTGGATGTCCGAGGCGTAGCCGTCGCGCCTGATCCCGAAGTCGACGTGCAGCAGCTCGCCCTCGTCGACGGTGTGGTCGGCGGGAAGCGTGTGCCCCACCTCGCGGTCGCCCATGTGGACGGTCGGGCAGTAGTCCCACGCCCACGCGGAGTCCAGCCCGCGCTCGGTCATTCGCTCGTGGAGGAAGTCGGCGAACGCCCGCTCGGTCGTCCCCGGCGTCCACGTCGCCGTCGCGGTCTGAAGCAGCTCCTCGGTTTCCATGGCGGCCGCCCGGACGCGCTGGTACTCGGTTTCGGACTTCACGCCCCTGAGCCTGCGGATCAGGTCGCTCGCGCTCGTGAACTCGCGATCGGGGAGGTACTCCCGAAGCTGGAGGAACAGCCCGTGGGAGAGCCCGTCGGCGACCACGTCGTCGCGGTCGTAGTTGAGCGCGACGCGCTCGGCGCTCATCTCATCGAGCACCTCCCGAAGCGGCTCGGCGATCGACTCGTCGTACGCGCGCACGTCGTGCACGTCCAGATCCCGGGCGGTAGGGGCGTCGTGGCGGCCGAGCACGACCGCCGACGAGTCGGGGCCGACGACGACCGCCGTCGGCCACACCACGTCGAACCCGAGCAGGTACGGGAAACACGGCTCCGGGCTCACGTCCGTCTCGCGGCCGACCGACAGCCACGCGTCCGCGTCGCCGGCGGCGACCGCCTCCCGCGCGGCCGCGACCTTCTCCTCGACCACCGCGGCGTCTACCCCCTCGACCTCGCCTGCGTCGCTCATGCCGGCGGCTCGCGGCGGCGGCTGTTAGTCGTTTGGCAGGCGGCCGTCGGGGCCGGAAGCGGTCACTCGGGTCGTTCGCTCACCGTCGCGTCGCTCACTCCGTCCGGGCCTCCCGCTCCAGTTCGTCCATGATCGGCCGCACCTTCGGCTGGAGTTCGTCCCACTCGTCGGCGGGGTCGGAGTCGCCGACGATGCCGTTGCCGGCGAACAGCGTCGCCTCCCGGCCGCCGGCGACGCCCGAGCGGATGCCGACGGCGAACTCGCCGTCGCCGGCGGCGTCGAACCAGCCGACCGGCGAGGCGTACCACCCGCGGTCCCACGTCTCCGTCTCGCGGATGGTCGACAGGGCCAGATCGAGCGGCAGCCCGCCGACCGCGGGCGTCGGGTGTAGCGCCTCGACCAGCGTCAGGACGTGGGTGTCGCCGTCGAGGACGGCGTTGATCGGCGTCTGGAGGTGCTGGATGTTGGTGAGCTTGCGCACGTCCTGCTGGCCCTCCCCGACGGTGCCGAAGGCGTCCAGCTGCTCGCAGATCGTGTCGACGACGAGGCGCTGTTCGTGCTGGAGCTTGTCGGATTCGAGGAGCGAGCGGGCGTACTCCGCGTCCGCCTCGGGTGTGTCGCCGCGGGGCATCGACCCGGCCAGCGCCTCCGTCTCGACGACCTCGCCCTCGCGGCGGACGAGGCGCTCGGGCGGCGGGCCGAAGAAGCCCTTCCCGTCGGTCGGCTGAACGAGGAAGCGGTAGCACTCGGGGTAGGTTCGCCGCAGGCGACCGAGCGTGTCGGGGATGTCGATCTCCCCCGCGAGGTCGACGCGCAGCGCCGTCGCGAGCACCACCTTCCGGAGGTCGCCGCCCCGGATGCGGTCGATCACGCTCGCCACCTGAGCCGTCCACTCCTCGCGGTCGACGAGCCACTCCGTGTCGACGACGCCGGGCTTCTCGCCGCGGGCCCGCATCATCGGGAGGTCGTCGAGGCGGTCGCGGGCGGCCGCAAGCGCCTCCTCGGCGCCGTCGGCGTCCGCGTCCGGGCCGTACCGCGTCACGGTGAGGTAGGTCCCGTCGTCGACGCGGGTGAGCTGGACGGCAGGGAGGGTGAACGCGGCCGCGGGAAAGCCCTCCCAGACGCCCGCGGCGTCGTGGTCCGCGCCGAACGCGAGGCCGCCGAACACGCGGGGGCGCGTCGCCGCGGGGCCGTCGTGGTCGACCGACGAGAACAGGGTCTCGGCGTCGCGCCGCAGCGTCTCGAAGCGGTCCGGGCCGTCGGCCGTGAGGCGCGCGGCCGCGCCGCCGCCGACCACTTCGAGGCCGTCGGGGGCGGCCCAGTGGACCCGGTGGCGGTCCCCGGCCGCGAGGAACGACCCGAAGGAGACGTCCGACACCTCGCAGCTCCGGCTCACCAGCGCCGCGTCCGCGTCGGGAACGAGCGCGGCACCGGCCTCGCCGTCCGGCGGGTTCATTACCCGCGATTGGGGTGGCCCGCTCTTTACGCCGTTGATTCTGGAGGCGCCCGCGGGCGTCTCTCCCGTCCTAGTCGCTGCCGAGTTGGCGGGCAGGCGAGTACGGTGCCGAGACGTTCGCTTCGCTCGGCCCGCTCTTCTTGTGGGCGGCTCGCCCACAATCTCGCCGCCGTTGTCCGAGGCCTCGTTCGCTTCGCTCACTCGGCCTCGCTCTTCTTGTGGGCGGAGCGGCACGAGGACCGCTCCGCCGTTGTCCGAGGCCTCGTTCGCTTCGCTCACTCGGCCTCGCTCTAGCTGTACCGCTCTTCCTCCCACGGGTTCGCGGTGTCGGAGTACCCCCGCTTCTCCCAGTACCCGCGCTCGGGCTCGGTGAGGAACTCCACGCCGGTCACCCACTTGGCGCCCTTGTACGCGTACTTGTGGGGCGTGACGACCCGAAGCGGACCGCCGTGGTCGTCGGGCAGCCGCTCGCCGTCGTAGTCGTAGACGAACAGCACCTCCTCGCGGTCGCACTCCGCGAGAGGAAGGTCCGTCGTGTAGCCGTCGAGGGCGTGGAACATCACCCACTCGGCGTCGTCGCGGACGCCGGCGAGTTCGGCCAACTGCGGGAAGGTGACGCCCGTGAACTCGCAGTCGAACTTCGACCAGCCGGTGACGCAGTGGAAGTCCTGCCGCTGCGTCTCCGCGGCGAGATCGCGGAACTCGTCGTACGTGAACGTCAGGTCCTCGTCGACGGCGCCCCACACCTCGAAGCGCCAGTCGTCGCGGTGCCAATCGGGAGTCCCCGACTTCGACAGGACGGGGAACCGGTCGGTCTTCCGCTGGCCGGGCGGGAGCCGCTCGTCGGAGAACTCCTCGTAGAGGTCCGTGTGGTCGGTGACCTCGCTGCTCATACGTCGAAACACCCGCCGCGCTCACGTGAGGCTGTCGGCTCCGGTCGGCCGCCCATGCATCCGTGTGCTCGGCGCCCGGATCCGGGCCGGAATACCGCGTTCGACCAAGATCGCTTTTGTAAACTGGAACTATACCGCGCCAGTTTCAAATATCACTTTCTACAGAGGCAAGCATCCCCCGCTGGTTTTAAATACTACGTCCGTCAAGCCCCGCGTAGATGCCGAAAGTCGAGATAACGGTCCCGGAGCACCTCGAGATGCAGATCGCCCAGATGGTCGAGCAGGGTGAGTTCGTCACGCGGGAGGAGGCGATCGAGGAGCTGATCTCAACCGGGATGAAGGCGTACAAGACGAGCGGTCCGCAGGACAACGAGACGGATCCCGAGTTCGAGGACGACGGGATGATGGGACACGAAGACGAGTACGTCTTCTGAGGCGGCACGCTCCCCGCGCCGTCGGTCCCCGCCCCGTCCTCCCGTTTCCCTCCGATCCGTCGATGTCCGTCGCGACGGTCGTGCGGGTCTGTCGCGTCGCGAGTCGGGAGCGCCGCCGTCGCGGGAGCGGGGACGGGGGCAGGGGAGTTCTCCGGGCGCGCACGGCCCGGCGCGTGCGACTACCCCACGAACAACGCTTAACTCACAGAGTAGCCAATCGACGCGCATGCACAAGGACGAACTCCTCGAACTCCACGAGCAGATGGTCACGATCATGGAGCACTTCTCCGAGCGTGAGGAGGTCGACGAGTCACTGTTCGAGCCGTATCACGAACTGAGCGTCGACCCCTCGCACGTCCACAAGTCAAAGAGCGAGCACAAACACGCCGTCTTCGTGCTCGGGAACGCCCTCGCGTCGGCGATGTCCGAGGACGAGTTCTCCAACGCCGGCCGCGTCGGCAAGCGCATGGAGGAGCTCGCCGACGACGCCGAGTCCAAGCTCTGATGGCTCCCGAGGCAGCCGACGGGGACGCGGGCGCCGCGCTCGCGGATCGCCCCGCGGAGTCGCTGGCGTCGTCCCCCGCCGACGTTCGCCGACTCCGGCGCGCCAGACGCGTGGCGCATCTCCTCGACGACGCGATCCGACTGCCCGTCGTCGGCTACCGCGTCGGCGTCGACGCGCTCGCGGGCGTGATCCCCGTCGTCGGCGACCTCCTGGCGACGCTGCTCGCGCTGCTTGTCGTCTGGGACGCGTTCCGGCTCGGCGCCCGCAAGCGACTCCTCGTGCGGATGCTGCTGTACGTCGGGATCGACCTGCTCGTCGGCTCCGTCCCGATCGTCGGCGACGCGCTCGATGCGGTCGTGAAGCTCAACCGCCGCAACGTCCGGCTGCTCGAACGCGACCTGGCGCGGCGCGACTGATCGCCTCGTTCACCCGGTCAGCCGGTCCACTCCTCGAACTCGCGGTAGACGCCCTTCGAGAGGTACCGCTCGCTGGAGTCGGCGAACACCGTGACGACCGTGTCGTGGGGCGCGTCCACGTCGCCGTCGCGGATCTCCTCGGCGACCTCGATCGCCGCCAGCGAGTTCGCGGCCGCGCTGGAGGCGACCAACTGGCCCTCCTCGCGGGCCAGCCGGGCCATCTCCTCGTGGACCGCGCGGTCGGAGATCGTCTTCAGGTCGTCCAGCTTCTCCGGGTCGACGAGCTCGTTGGTGCTCACGTCGTGGGTGCCGATCCCCTCGGTCTTGTACTCGCCCTCCTCGGCGTCCTCGCCGAACAGGTCGCCGTAGGTCGACCCCTCGGGCTGGACGCCGACGATCCGTGCGTCCGAGCCCCGGTCGCGGGCGTAGTCGGCCATCCCCATCAGCGTCCCGCCGGTGCCCATGCCCGCGACGATCGCGCCGACCTCGCCGTCGAGCGCGTCGAACACCTCGGGCGCGGTCGTCGCGTAGTGGGCCTCGGCGTTCAGCGGGTTCGAGAACTGCTGGGGAACGACCGCGTCGTCGAGCTCCTCGGCGAGCTCGTGGGCGCGCTCGATGGCGCGTCCCATGCCGTCCTCGCTGGGCGTGTTGACCACCTCCGCGCCGAGCGCGCGCATGAGCTGCTGCTTCTCGACGCTGAATCGCTCGGGGACGACGAACACCGCATTCACGTCGAGCTGCCCGGCCGCGACGGCGAAACCGATGCCCGTGTTGCCCGCGGTCGGCTCGATGACGGTCCCGCCCGGGGAGATCGTCCCCTCCTCCAGCATCCGTTCGAGCATGTACGCCCCGATGCGGTCCTTCACCGACGCGCCGGGGTTGAACGACTCGAGCTTCGCGTACACCGGCACCGCCTCGGGCGCGGCGTGCACCCGGACGAGCGGCGTCTCCCCGACCGTCTCCAACACGGAGTCGAGGGGGTCGCGATGGGTGGTCATGCGTCGCAATTCTTGCCGACGGTCACGTATCTTTCTATCCGCTCGTCGCCAGGGTCGGTCGGTCGGTCGGTCGCGACGGAGCGACGGACCGGGCTATCGGTCGTCGTCAGTTGTGGTGAGTTGTGGTCAGGTATCGTCGGTTCCGTCGCCGTCGGTCCCGTCGTCGGCGGAGGCTCCGTCGCCGGCGCTGTCGGCCGAGTCGCCCTCGCTTCCGTCCCCGGCCGAGTCGCCGTCGCCCTCGCTCTCGGCTTCGACCGCCTCGAGCACCGCGTCCACGTCGACGCCCTGCTCCTCCGCGAGCGCCTCGACGAGCGCGCGCTGCTCGGCGAGTTCGTGTTCGAGCGCGCCCACTCGCGACTCCGTCTCCTCGACCGAGCCCCGCACGGACTCGACCTGCTGGCGGATCTCGTTCACCTTCGCGTACAGCTTCTCGGCCATGTCGGCGACTTTCTGGAGTTTCTTGGCCGTGCTTCCGAGTCCCATACCGGCGACTGTCGCGCGGGGCCCCTGTGCGTTGCGGTCCGCGTCGGCGTCGCGGTCGCCGTTGCGGTCGCCGGCGACTCGCCGGCTCGCGGTGCCGTCGTCGGTGTCGCCACGGAGTCGGCGACACGTCGCGGTCGCCGAGGGATCTACGCCCCCGAATTCGTACCCGACCCCGTGTACCGACGAACGGTCCTCGCGGCCGCCCCGACGGCGACGCGGAGGACCCGTCGCCCCAGCCGTATCTGAGAAGACGTTAAGTGACAGGCTGCGAAGGTCGGACCGTCATGCCATCCGACACCACGCCCGTGACGGACCTCGCGAGCAAGGAGGTGTTCACGGCGGACGGCGCGCGCGTCGGCCGAGTGATCGACGTGCTCGTCGACCTGGAGGCGGACGCCCCCGTCGCGCTCGCGCTGTCGGACGTCGACGAGGGAACCGTGGGCGGCCTGCCGAGCGGCGCCGCGGGCGTGCGCGTCCCGTTCCGGCTCGTCCGGGGCGTCGGCGACGTGATCGTCCTCACCAGCGCCGCCCACGAGGCCGCCCTCCCGCTGCCCGGCGGCCGCGGCGGCGGATCCGGGTTCGGCGCCGACGACGGGGACGGATCGCCCGACTGGGACGCACCGACCGATGGCGGGGACGCGTCGACGGGCGACGACCCGATCGTCTGAGGCGGCGTGCTTTTGTCGGCCCCGACCGACCCGCGGACAATGAGCGCCAGCGACGCCCCGACGTTCCTCCTGACGAACGACGACGGCATCGAGAGCCCCGGGTTCCGCGCCCTCCATGACGCCCTCTCGGCGGTCGGCGAGGTCGTCGCGGTCGCGCCCGCGGACGACCAGTCGGCCGTCGGGCGGAAGCTCTCCAGGCGCGTCGCGGTCCGCGAACACGAGCTCGGCTACGCCATCGAGGGCACCCCGGCCGACTGCGCCGTCGCCGGGCTGGAGTCGCTGTGTCCCGACGCCGACATGGTCGTCGCCGGCTGCAACAAGGGCGCCAACATCGGCGCGTACGTGCTCGGGCGCTCGGGCACCGTCTCGGCGGCCGTCGAGGCGGCGTTCTTCGGCGTGCCCGCGATGGCCGTCTCGCTGTACGTCCCCGGCGGCAGCGGCGACGAGTGGCGACGGAAGGCATCCGACGTCGAGGACTACGAGGAGGCGGCGGCCGTCACGCGCTATCTCGCCGAGGTCGCCCCGGACGCCGGCGTCTTCGACGAGGCGGACTACCTGAACGTGAACGCGCCGTGGACCCCCGAGGGCCGCGCGACCGGGATGGAGGTCACGCGGCCGTCGACGCTGTACGACATGACCGCCGAGCGCGACGGCGACCACGTGGACCTGGTCGACCGTACCTGGGACCGCATGCAGTCGGGCGACATCCCCGATCCCGTCGGCACCGACCGGCGCGCGGTCGTCGAGGGCCGGATCTCCGTGTCGCCGCTGACGGCGCCACACACGACCAGGCACCACGGGGCGCTCGACGGGATCGCCGATAGCTACGACCCCGCGACGACCCCGCCGGCGACCGAGGACTGACCTCTGTCTCGGTCCGTTCGGTCCCGTCCGGCCCCGGCTCGTCTCGCGGCCGGCGCTCGATATCCCGACGCCGTCGCCCGGGATATACACGTTTATACGCCGTTCGGTCCCACTCCCGCGCATGAATCCGCTTCCGCTCGTCGCCGAGTCCGGCTCGGAGGTCGCGCTGCCGACGACGCCCACCGCGGCGGTCGTGCTGATCGCGAGCGTGCTGGCCGTCGTCGTCTGGCTCGCGTACCTCTACCGCTGAGTCGGGGACTGCGATCCCGTCGCGTTTGTTCCGCCGAGCGACCGCGCCGTCGTTCGGGTCAGTCCTCGGCCGCCGGCGTCGACTCCGCGGTCTCCACACGCTCGCGGAACCAGTCGGCGGCGTCGGCGACGTGCGCCTCGTCGGTGCCCGTGAACTTCACGCGCACCGTCTCGCCGGGGTAGGAGCCGACCGCCACGTCGTATCGCTCGCGGACCGCCGAGAGCCGGTCGAGCAGGCGCGACTCGGGCTCGGGCGTCTCGACGGTCGCGGTGTGTGGCTCGTCGCCGGCGAACTCCTCGGCGACCGACTCGAACATCGCCTTCATCTCGGTGGGGACGCCCGGGAGCACGTAGACCGAGTCGATCACACAGCCGGGCGCGACGCCCTCCTCGTTGTGGATGACGCGCGCCCCCGCCGGGAGGTGGGTAGTCCCCTCGGTGAGGTCGTCGGCCGCGTAGCCGCCGTGCTCGGTGAGGTACGCGAGCGCCTCGTCGCTGGGGGCGAGGTCGACGCCGACGGCGGCGGCGACGCCGTCCATCGTCACGTCGTCGTGGGTCGGGCCGACGCCGCCGGTGACCACCACCGCGTCGTAGGCGTCGCGATACTCGCGAACAACGCCCGCGATGTCGTCGACGCGGTCGGGGACGGTCGTCACGCGCTCGACGGCGACGCCGCGGCCCGTCAGCCGCTCGCCGAGCCACGAGGCGTTGGTGTTCACCGTGTCGCCCGCGAGCAGTTCGTCGCCGACGGTGACGAGTGCGACCTTCATCGACGGAGGGGTAGTCGCTCGCGGGGATAAGTTCGGCGGCGGTACGACCGCCGCGACTCGACCGCGCGCCGGTCCGACCGGCGTCGGCCCGAACGGTCCCGACCGGCGTCGACCGGGAGCCGTCGCGCCGGCTCAGAGGTAGCCGGCGTTGGGAAGCACGCCGAGGAACGCCAGCACCGCGACGACGAGCATCGCCACGGCGATCGCCATCGCGGGCGGGTCGACGTGGGTACCCGAGTGGGCGTACATGACCCGCTGGGTCACCTCGCCGAGCAGCCCGCTGAAGACGCCGAAGGCGCCCGCCGCGAGCAGTGCGACGACGCTCCCGGCGACGGGGGCGACGACGACCGCGCCGACGGCGCCGATGAGCGTGATGTGGTGGGTGACGGGGATCTTCTCGACGCCGAGGTTGAGGAACAGCAGGCTCATCGCCGAGATGGCGTACCCGAGGAAGATGCTCCCCGTTCGGATCCAGATATAGCCGCCGAGGATCCCGCCGACCAGGCCGATCGTCGCGACGCCGGCCCACTTGTACTGATGGGGGAGCCACGGCTCGGTCGCGAGGCGACCGGCGTGTTCCTCCGGAACCTCCCCGCCGTCGGCGACGGTCCTCGGCTCCTCGCGCTCGAACGGCGACATGTCGAGCAGGCTCCCGCCGGCCGCCTTCCCGACGAGCGGGTAGCCGAACGCGACGCGGGCGATCAGCGCCGTGAGGACGACCGACAACGCGATCGTGTCCGTCGGCGTGCCGATCGCTGCGCCGACCTGGTTGATCAGCATCCCCAGGAGGCCGAAGACGGCGCCGACGGCGAGGATGTCGGGTTTCGTGCCGAAGGCGTACAGGATGTTCTTCCCGAAGTGGTAGTCCCAGCCGTCGGGCTCCATCTCGGGGTACTTCTTGCCCGCGTACGCGGAGGCGGCGACGCCGCCCGCGAAGGCGATGTGCGGCCCCGTCACCGCGCCGAAGCCGATCACGCCCGTCACGCCGGCGGCGAGTTCGCCGCCGTTGATCCCCGGCAGCGTCCCGATCTCGCGCTGGAGGATCGCCAGTCCCTCGCCGAGGAAGACGACGAACCCGGTGAAGACGAACGCCGGCAGCGCGCCCAGCGCGGCGCCGAAGGCGCCGCCCGCGAGGGCGGTGATGAACAGGAGCAGGAACGTCTCCCACTCCGTTCCGATCAGCGGCACCTGAAGCAGCAGGTCGTACATCCGCGATCAGTCCTCCGTGGCCCAGTTCAGCGACCGTTCGACGGCGTCCCCCCACCGGTCGTACATCGCGTCGGCGTCGGCGTCGTCCATCTCGGGGGTGAACTCCCGGTCGACCTGCCAGTTCTGCCGCAGATCGTCGACCGAGTCCCAGTAGCCGACCGCGAGTCCGGCGGCGTACGCCGACCCCAGCGCGGTGGTCTCGTCGACCTCGGGGCGGGCGATCTCCGTCTGGATGATGTCCGACTGGAGCTGACACAGGAAGTCGTTCTTGACGGCGCCGCCGTCGACGCGCAGCGAGGTGGTCTCGACGCCGGAGTCGGCCTCCATCGCCTCGGCCACGTCGCGCGTCTGGTAGGCGATCGCCTCCAGGGTCGCCCGGACGATGTGCTCCTTTCGTGTCCCGCGGGTCATCCCGACGATGGTGCCCCGGGCCCGGCCGTCCCAGTGGGGGGCGCCGAGTCCCGTGAACGCGGGGACCATGTAGACGCCGTCGGTGGAGTCGACCGACCGGGCGAGCTCCGCGGTCTGTGCGGCGTTGTTGATGAGGTCCACGTCCTCCAGCCACTCGATGGCGGCGCCGGTGACGAAGATCGACCCCTCCAGCGCGTACCGGACGGGCTCGTCCGACAGCTGGAACCCGATCGTCGTGAGCAGGCCGTGGTCGGACTCGACGGCCTCGGTGCCGGTGTTCATCAGGTAGAACGACCCGGTGCCGTAGGTGTTCTTCGCGTCGCCCTCGTCGAAGCACGTCTGGCCGAACATCGCGGCCTGCTGGTCGCCGAGCGCCCCCGCCACGGGGACCTCGGCGCCGAGGAAGCCGTCGGGGTCGGTGTACCCGTAGTACTCCTCGTCGGAGGACGGACGAACCTCAGGCACCATCGACTCGGGAACGTCGAACTCCGCGAGCAGCTCGTCGTCCCACTCCAGCTCGCGGATGTCGTACAGCATCGTCCGCGAGGCGTTCGTCACGTCCGTGATGTGGTTGCCCGTCAGGTTGTAGATGAGCCAGCTGTCGATCGTTCCCATCAGCAGCTCCCCCGCCTCGGCGCGCTCGCGGAGCCCGCCGCCGCGGGAGGACTGGAGCTTCAGCGGCTCGGCGTTGTCGAGGATCCACTCGGTCTTCGTCGCCGAGAAGTACGCGTCGGCCTCGAGGCCGGTCTTGCCGCGGATCCACTCGACCTTGTCCTCCGCCTGTAACTCCTCGACGCGGTCGGTGGTGCGGCGGTCCTGCCACACGAGCGCGTTGTGGACGGGACGGCCGCTGTCGGCGTCCCACACGACGGTCGTCTCGCGCTGGTTCGTGATGCCGATCGCCTCCAGTTGGCTCGCCTCCAGCCCGGCGTCGGCGAGCCCCCTCGTGACGACCGTCGTCGTGTTCTCCCAGATCTCCGTCGGGTCGTGTTCGACCCACCCCGGCTCCGGATAGATCTGCTCGTGTTTCTCGTACGCGTTGGCGACCACCTGCCCGGCGTGGTCGAACACCATGAATCGCGTCCCTGTCGTTCCCTGATCGATCGCGCCGACGTACGTGTCTGGCATGTGTGCGTGTCCTCCGTCCGGAGTCCCGCTCGGACGAGACGCCGATACCGATAGATGTATAGTGAACGATTATAAACGTTACTGACGCACGGGTAGCAGTAGTAAACAAACGGGGGAGCCGCCGACCGAGAACCGGTCGCATTAGAACCCCGCCCCGCATACCGCCACTACCTACCGCATCGACCGACCATGGACATCGAGGATCGGATCGCACGGCGTCAACGCACCGGCGACCGCCGCCGGCTCGTGCTCGACGAGCAGCAACTGAGCCCGGTCTGGCACCGCGAGGAGCCGATCGGCCGGGGGCCGCTCATCGAGCGGTTGCTCGATCACTTCGATCCTGTTTTCGACGGCCGGGCGCCGCCCGACGGGTACCTCCACGGGCCGGGCGGGGCCGGGAAATCCGCCGTGGCGACCGCGCTCGCCGATCGGCTGTCGGCGTCGCTGTCGCCGCCGAGCGACGCCGTCTTCACCACGACCCGCGGGGGGAGCGCGCCCGGCGTCTCGTTCGTCTACGTCGACCTGCGGACGGCGGACTCGGCGTTCGAGTTCTCCCACGCCGTGCTCGACGCGCTCGTCGCGGAGTCGGTCCCGCGCCGCGGCGTCGGCACCGACGAGCTCCACGAGCGACTGGAGCGTCGCGTCCGCGGCGCCGGCCCGGTGGTGGTCGTCGCCGACCACGTCGGCGAACCCGAGACGGTCGACGTGGCGACGGTCGCCGAGCGGCTCGACGGCGTCGCCGGCGCGTTCGCGTGGCTCGCGGTCGGCCGGGCCGACCCCGACGCGGTCGGCGTCCCCGACGACGCCGTCGTCGTCGACGTGGAGGCGTACTCCCGCGCGACGCTCACGGACGTGCTCGCGGCGCGGGCCGACGCCGGGCTCGGACAGGGCGCGCTCGCACACTCGGCGATCCGGCGGCTCGCGGAGTGGGCCGAGGGCGACGCCGGCGTCGCGCTCTCGGCGCTGTTGGGCGCCGTCGAGGCCGCCTCCGGGGACGGCGATCCCGTCGTCGACGACGCCGACGTGGAGGCGGGGATGGCGGCCGTGCCGTGGCCGTGCGTTCCGCTTGGACGGGTGCTCGCGCTCCCGGAGAACCGGGTTCGGACGCTCGCGTGTCTCGTCGACCTCCCGCCGGAGGAACGCGCTCCCGTGGGCGAGTGCGCCGCGCGGATCGCCGACCGCATCGACCTGACGGCGGCCACCGTCGAGCGGTTCCTCTACGAGCTCGCCGAGACCGGCGTCGTCGAGCGCGTCAGGGTCGACGACTCCGGCGGCCCGGGGAGGCCCCCGAGCCGGGTCGACCCGCGGTTCCCGACGCTGGCGTTCCGGCGGCTCGCGCGTCGCTGGAACGAGGACTCGTCCGCCTGACCTCCCGTTCGACGTATTCTACGATCACTGCCGGGTAACCGATAACGTAATACCCGGCGCCGCCGTGACACGTGATAACGAGGATATCCGATGAGCGAACGAACCGAGGTGCTCGTGATCGGCGGCGGGTCGACCGGCTGCGGGGTGGCCCGCGATCTCGCCACCCGCGGGGTCGACGTGACGCTCGTCGAGCAGGGCAACCTCACGCACGGAACGACGGGGCGGATGCACGGCCTGCTCCACAGCGGCGGCCGGTACGCCGTTTCCGACCAGGCCAGCGCGCGCGAGTGTATCGAGGAGAACCGGGTGCTGCGCGACATCGCGAGCCACTGTGTGGAGATGACTGGGGGACTGTTCGTCAAGCGCCCGGAGGACACCGAGGAGTACTTCGAGGAGAAGCTGGCGGGGTGTCGCGACTGCGGCATCCCCGCGGAGGTGCTCACCGCCGAGGAGGCTCGGGAGGTCGAGCCGTTCCTCGCGGGCGACATCGACAGAGCGATCCGGGTGCCCGACGGCGCGGTCGACCCGTTCCGCCTGTGTGTCGCGAACGCCGCCGACGCCGAGGCCCACGGCGCGCGCATCGAGACGCACTCGCCGGTCACCGACGTGCTCGTCGAGGACGGCGAGGTCGTCGGGTGCGAGGTGACCCACGAATCGGGGTCGGGGAACCGGATCCACGGTCGCGAGGGTGGCACCGAGGAGATCTACGCCGACCACGTGGTCAACGCGACGGGCGCGTGGGCGGGCCGCGTCGGCGACATGGCCGGCGTCGACGTGGAGGTGCGCCCGAGTAAGGGCGTGATGACGGTGATGAACGTCCGCGAGGTCGACACGGTGATAAACCGCTGCAAGCCCAAGGGCGACGCCGACATCGTCGTCCCCCACGAGACGACCTGCATCCTCGGGACGACCGACGAGGAGGTCGACGACCCCGAGGACTACCCGGAGGAGGCGTGGGAGGTCGACCTCATGATCGAGGAGCTGTCGAAGCTCGTCCCGATGCTCGCCGACGCGCGGACCATCCGCTCGTACTGGGGCGTGCGCCCGCTGTACGAGCCGCCGGGCACCGGCACCGAGGATCCGACCGACATCACGCGCGACTTCTTCCTGCTGGATCACGACGAGCGCGACGACCTGCCGGGGATGACCTCCATCGTCGGCGGGAAGTTCACCACCTACCGGCTGATGGCCGAGCAGATCTCCGACCACGTCTGTGACCTCCTCGGCGTCGACGCCGAGTGCACCACGGCGGACCGACCCCTGCCCGGCAGCGAGGACTTCTCCGTACTGCGCGACTACATGGACGAGTTCGGCCTGCGCTCGCCGATCGGCCGCCGGAGCGTCCAGCGGCTCGGATCACGCGCCGACGAGGTGCTCGACACCGACGAGCCGAACCCGGTCGTCTGCCAGTGCGAGGCCGTCACCCGCGCGGAACTCCGGGACGCCATCGACGGCTCGGGGTCGGACCTGAACGCGGTCCGCCTGCGGACCCGCGCGTCGATGGGCAACTGTCAGGGCGGCTTCTGCGCCCACCGGATGGCGAACGAGCTCCACGATGCCGACGAGGCGTTCGACCGACCGACCGTCGACGCCGCCCTCGACGAACTGTGGCAGGAGCGCTGGAAGGGGCAGCGCCACGCGCTGTGGGGCGAACAGCTCTCGCAGGCGATGCTCAACCATCTGCTGCACGCGACGACGTTCAACCGCGACGGCGCAGCGCCCGAGGACTTCTCGGCGTTCGACGCCGGCGCGGACGAATCGGCGGACGGGACGGGCGACTCCGGCGGCGCCGACGACGCGAACGACGCCGGCGGCACTGACGACGAACCCGGGCCGGCTGCCGCCGACGGCGGCGTGTCCACCCGCGACCGCGGGGGTGACGCGGGTGGCGATTGAGTCGGACGTGGTCGTCGTCGGCGGCGGTCTCGCCGGCGCGACGGCGGCGCTGTCGGCGGCCCGCGGGGGCGCGCACGTCCACCTGATCTCCGCCAACGAGAGCACGCTCCGGCAGGCGAGCGGGCTGATCGACGCGCTCGGCTACCCCGTCGCCGACGCGGATCGGGGGGCCGAGGGCGGCGGTGCTGGCGCCGACGCGGCAGCCGGCCCGCTCGCGGACCCCTTCGCGGGGGTCGACGACCTCCCCGCCGACCACCCGTACCGACTGGTCGGCGCCGACGCGCTCCGAAAGGGGCTCGGCCTGTTCGACGACGCCGTCGGCGACCTGTACCGCGGGGGCCACACCGACCGCAACGCGCTCGTGGCGACCACCTCGGGGCGCGCCAAGCCGACGGCCCGGTACCCGCGGAGCATGGCGCCGGGGCTCGTCAGCGACGAGCGCTCGACGCTCCTCGTGGGCTTCGAGGCCGCGACGGACTTCGACGCGCCGCTCGCGGCCGAGCGCCTCTCGGCGGCGGGCGTCCCGTTCGACGTGGACGGCGTCACGGTCGCGTTCCCCGGCGAGTATCGCGCCGATGCTGCGGTGACGCGGTTGGCGCACGCGCTGGAGAGAGACGAGGACGCCGGAGGAGATCGAACGACCCGCCAGCGCCTCGCCGACCGCGTGCGCCCCCACCTGGACGACGATGAGCGCGTCGGATTTCCGGCGATCCTGGGCGATTCGCACGTCGAGGAGGTTCGCGCGGACCTCTCCGAGCGCCTCGGCGTCGAGGTGTTCGAGGTCCCGACGGGACCGCCGAGCCTCCCGGGGATCAGACTGTCGGACCGGCTGTTCGAGGCGCTCGACGACGCCGGCGTCTCGATGACGACGGGGACGCCGGTCGTCGACTTCGAAACCGAGGAGGACGGCGCCGGCGACGACCGGATCGACCGCGTGTTCATCGACCGGAACGGCGCGAGGATACCCTACGCGGCCGAGCAGTTCGTCCTCGCGACGGGCGGGCTCGTCGGGAAGGGGCTGGGCTCGGATCGCGAACGCGCGACCGAGGCGGTGTTCGGCTGCCACGTCCCGCAGCCGGACGACCGCATGGAGTGGTCCGAGGGGGGCGCGTTCGCGGACCACGCGTTCGCGCGCTTCGGCGTCCGGATCGACGGTCGCGGGCGACCCCTCGACGCGGACCGGGCGCCCGAGTTCGGGAACCTGACGGCCGCCGGCGGGGTCGTCGGCGGGGCGGACGTGGCCCGCGAGAAGTCGGCGAGCGGCGTTTCGCTCGCCACGGGACTCGTCGCGGGCCGAACCGCGGCGGAGGAGGTGTAACCCACATGCACGACACGAACGACACACACGACGACTGCGGCTGCGGCGGCGGCGACGCGACGGAATCACCCACAGCGGCCGGCGGGGAGGAGCCGGCGACCGACGGCGGAACCGCGGGCGCCCCGGACGGCGCGGTCGCGGACGGCACAGCCACGGACGGCGGCACCGCGACCGAGTCCGGCGACGACTTCGAGCCGGTGGACGTGTTCGCGGGGACCGAGATGGACCTGCGGCCGGGCGCCGACTCCTGTTACAAGTGCACCTCCTGTGACACCTCCTGTCCGGTCGCGGAGGTCGACGATTCCTTCCCGGGGCCGAAGTTCCAGGGCCCCGAGCAGTGGCGGCTCAAGCGCAAGGAGGACACCGAAATCGACGACTCGATCACCGGCTGTTCCAACTGCATGCGCTGTGACGGGGCGTGTCCCTCCGACGTGCCGCTGTCGCAGATGCACAACACCGCCCGCGGGGAGTACGTCGACAACCAGATGACGAAGCTCTCGCGGGAGTACCTCCGCAACCGCATCCTCGCCAACTACGGCACCCTCGCCGGCATCGGCTCGAAGGTGCCCCGGCTGACGAACGCGATCATGGGCAACTCGCTGGTCCAGAAACTCAACGAGAGGGTGCTGGGGATCACCGCCGAGCGCGACTTCCCGGAGTTCGCCGACCAGACGTTCCGGAGCTGGTGGAAGCAGCGCGGCGGCCCGAACGTCGAGAGCGACGAGAAGCGGATCGCGTACTTCCACGGCGACTACGCCAACTACAACACCGTCGAGGTGGCGAAGGCGCTCGTCCGCGTCTACGAGGCGTTCGGCTACGAGATCCTCGTGCCGGACCAGCGCTGCTCGGGCACGCCGATGTTCGCCAACGGGATGCTCGACGACGCGCGCCGCTCGGCCGCCGTCAACGTCGAGAGCCTCGGCGACGCCATCGAGCAGGGGTACGACGTGGTCGCCTCCTGCACCTCCTGCTCGATGGCGCTGCGGCAGGAGTACCCCGAGCTGTTCGACTTCGAGGGCACCGAGACGGTCGCGGCCAACACCTACGACGCGCTGGAGTACCTCCTCATCAACGAGAACGTCATCGACCCCCTGAGCGAGGTCGACGCCGCCGACCACGACATCCCCGACTTCGCGTACCACGCACCGTGTCACTCCCGCAACCAGGGGCTCGACCGGCAGGCGGTGGAGCTGTTCCGCCACCTCGACGGCGTCGACGTGGCGGACGTGGGCGACTCCTGCTCGGGGATCTCGGGGACCTACGGCTGGAAGGAGGAGAAGTACGAGTACTCGATGGAGATCGGCGAGGAGATGTTCGAGCACATGGAGCACGCCGCGGGCGAGACCGGGATGACCGAGTGCCCCACCTGCTCGATGCAGATGGAGCACGGCACCGGCTACGAGATCGATCACCCGTTGCAGGTGCTGGAGGCGGCCTTGGTCGACACCGACGTGGAGATCTGAGTACGGTCCGGCGAGGGGGTGGCGGGTCTGCGAGGGTCGACGCCCCGGGATCCGGGGGCGCTCGCCCCGTCAGTCGTCGCCCGGCGACTCGGCGGGGGTCGTCGTCCCGCGGCCGTCGTCGCGGCCCGTCCAATCGAAGCGCCGCTGGAAGTACAGCGCGACGCTGACCAGCGCGAGCAGCACCGGGACCTCGATGAGCGGCCCCACGACGGTCGCGAACGCGACGCCGGAGCCGACGCCGAACACCGCCACGGCGACGGCGATCGCGAGTTCGAAGTTGTTCGAGGCGGCGGTGAAGCCGATCGCGGTCGTCGTCGAGTAGTCCGCGCCGACGCCGCGCCCCATCCCGAAGCTGACGAGGAACATCACGACGAAGTAGATCGTGAGCGGCACCGCGATCAACAGCACGTCGCCGGGCGCCGCGACGATGTTGCCGCCCTGCGTCGCGAACATCACGACCACCGTGAACAGCAGCGCGACGAGCGTCAGCGGGTCCACGCGCGGCACGAACTCGTCCTCGTACCACGCCTCGCTCTTCACTTGGGTGCCGACGTATCGACTCAGGAAGCCCGCGGCGAACGGGATCCCGAGGAACACGACGATCGCCTCGAACACCTGCATGGGCGCGATGTCGAACGTCGTGATCCCGGCGACGAGCGACTCCATCCCGAGCAGTGGCGGGAGTACGAGCGCGAAGAACCAGACGTACACCCCGTAGGTGAGGATCTGGAACAGGCTGTTGAACGCGACCAGTCCGGTGACGTACTCGGTCGAGCCGTCCGCGAGCTCGTTCCACACGAGCACCATCGCGATACACCGGGCCATCCCGATGAACACCAGCCCGAGGAAGTACTCCGGGCGGGCGGGCAGCCCCGGAACGACGCCGCCGAAGAACACGACCGCGAGCCCGAACATCAGCGTCGGCCCGATGAGCCAGTTCTGCACGAGGCTCAGGCCGAGCACGCGCCAGTTGCCGAAGACGGTCCGCAGCCGCGAGTAGTCCGCCTTCGCCAGCGGCGGGTACATCATCGCGATCAAGCCGATCTCGACGAGGTGGAGGTCACGAATCGGCCGTGTCACCGACGGCGCGACGTACCCGAGGCCGACACCGACCGCCATCGCCCCGACGATCCAGACGGTGAGGTACTTGTCGAGGAAGTCCATCGAGCGCGGGTCGCCGCAGGCGTCACAGCCGCAGTTCGGCCCGTGCTCGTGGGCCCCGGCCGGCTCGCCGCTCACCGACCGACACCGCCGTCGTCCTCGTCGCCCTCGCGGGTTCCGAACGCCTCGTCGAACAGCGCGACGACCAGCGATTCGATCTCGTCGCGGATCGCCGCCACCTCCTCGGGCGACTTGCCGTCGGGGTCAGCGAGCGCCCAGTCGCGCGCCTCGACACCCTCTGCCAGCGACAGCGTCGAGCAGCCCATCGTCGCGACGTAGTCGCAGTCGTTCAGCTCGTCGTCGGTCACCGCCCGCGGGGTCCGGTCGGACACGTCGCTCCCGACCTCGGCCATCGCGTCGACGACCTCCTCGTGGACGTGATCGGCGGGGTGGGTCCCGCCGGTCAGCAGTTCCACGCGGTGGCCGAGCCCGCGGCGCTCGACCTCGCGCTCGGCGAAGGCGTACGACATCTGCGAGCGCCCGGCGTTCTGCACGCAGACGAACGCGAGGCGGACGGGGTCGTCGCCCGCACCGTCGGCGTCGCCGGCGTCCTCCGCACCCCCGGGACCGACCTCGTCGCTCATTCGTCCACCCCGCGGGTCGCGTCGAGCGCGTCCAACAGCGCCTCCGCGCGTTCGGTGGTGTCGTAGTAGCGCCACTTGCCCTCCTTGCGTCGGACGAGCAGGCCGGCGTCGGTCAGCGTCGATAGCGCGTGACTGACCGCCGAGGAGCTCACCTCGACCAGCGGCTCAAGCTCGCAGACGCACAACTCGCCGTCGGCCGCGGCGAGCAGGCGCGCCAGCCGGTAGCGCGTGTCGCTGCCGAGCGCCGACAGCGCGTCGAGCTCGGCCGCCTCCCCGCCGTCGGCGACGCGGGCGCGCTCGGCCAGCGCGTGCAGGTCGTCGAGCCGGTCGTCCACGTCGGCCGCGCAGCACTCGCCCACCTCGTCGGCGATGAGGCGTTCGAGCCGGTCGGTCGTAGCCATACGAACGATTGAGAAAGTGTTCAAATGAACCTATCGGTCCGGTCGTCGGGGACGGGCCGACCGGTCACGGGCGTTCCAGATCACCGGGAAGCGTCGCGGACGTTGAGGTGGCCCCACCGAGAAGTACGGGCGCCGCCGCGGCGGGTGGCTCCGCACTGGCGGCACGGGAGACGGGTTCCGTTCCAGTTCGCTCTCGACGTGCGGCCCGTCGGTCGCCGGCGCGTGGGCTCGGCGACCGGCCATGGCCGTTTTCGAAGGGATGGGTGACGCGGTCGCGGACGACACAACCGCTCGTCGGTGGGTTCGTTGTCGCGGACGGTTAGAGACGGCGATCTCGCCGCTCGGGGATCTCGCGGTGTTCGGAGGCGACGCCGTGTTTATGAGCGGCGTGTCCGTGAGCGGAGCGGCCCAGGACCGCTCCGCCGTTACCCGTCGCCTCGCCACGCTCGGCGACGCTGTGTCCGTGGGCGGAGCGGCACAGGACCGCTCCGCCGACCGCCCGAGCCGACTCCGTCGGCTCGCCTCACTCCCCGGCGGGGGTTTCCGCCCCCACCCGCGCGACGCCGATCGTCACCGGGACGCCCTCCACGGTCCACTCCTCGACGAGGTCGAAGTCGGCCTCGTCCCTGTCCACGAACGCGTCGGCGCGGGTCTCCTCGGCGACGTACTCGCGGTGCTCCTCGACGAAGCCGGCGACGCGGTCGTCGGCGACGTCCAGCGAGACGCGGATGCGCTCGTCGACGTCGAGGTCGAGTTCCTTGCGCATCTCCTGGATCCGGCGGACCACGTCGCGGGCGTACCCCTCGGACTCCACGTCCTCGGTGAGTTCGGTGTCGACGTACACCGTCCCCGAGTCGAACTCCGCGCTCACGACGCCCTCGGGCGCCTGCGAGTGGAACGTCACCATCTCCTCGTCCAGCTCGTACACCTCGCCGTCGACCTCGACCGCGAGCCGCCCGCTCGCCTCCAGGTCCGCACGCGTCGCGCCCTGAATGGCTCCCATGACCTCCTGTGCGTCGCCGCCGAAGGCGGGGCCGAGCTTCGACATCTCGGGTTCGGCGACCTCGACGAGTTCGCCGTAGGAGTCGACCACCTCGACCGACCGGCTGTTCACGCGGTCGGCGAGCAGGTCGCGGAGGTTCGACACCGACGCGCGCGTCGCCTCCTCGCCGCTCTCGACGACGACGCGGGTGACCGGCCAGCGGAGCTTGCGCTCGGCGCGCTGGCGGGCGTTCGCGGCGGCCTCCTCCACGTCGCGGAGGACGGCCATGTCGGTTTCGAGTTGCTCGTCACGCAGGTCCTCGTCGACCTCGGGATAGTCGAGCTGGTGGACAGTCGTCGCCTCGCCGTCGAGGTGCTGGTACATCCGCTCGGTGAGGTACGGGGCGTACGGGGCCAGCAGCCGGGTCACCTCGCCGAGCACGGTCGCCATCGTGTCGTAGGCGGCGCGCTTGCTGGCGGAGTCCTCGTCCTCCCACATGCGCTCGCGGATGGCCTTCACGTAGAAGCGCGACACGTCGCCCGTGACGAAGTCGAGGAGGGCGTTGAGCGCGTCGTCGACCTCGTAGTCGTCCCACGCGGCGTCCATCTCGGCTTTCACGGTCTGCAGGCGAGAGAGGACCCACTCGTCGACGACCTCGAGCTCGGCTGCGTCGAGGTCGGGGTCTGCCGGGTCGTAGCCGTCCAGCCGCATGTACGGCAGCGGGAACCGGAAGACGTTCCAGAGGATGTTCAGGGTGGACTGCATCTCGTGGAGGCCGTCCCACTCGAACGCGAGGTTCTTCTCCTGCTGCTCGTGGCTGAGGAGGTAACACCGCAGCGGGTCGCGCCCGGCCGCGTCGATGGCCTCCTCGGGCTCGACGATGTTCCCCTTCGACTTGGACATCTTCGAGCCGTCGCCCATCGTCGTGAACCCGTGCATCAGCACCTCGTCGTACGGGGACTCGCCGAGGGCGGCGGTGCCCATGCCCAGTTGCGACCAGAACCACCCGCGGGTCTGGTCGTGCGCCTCGATGATGAGGTCGGCGGGCCACAGCTCCTCGAAGTCCGCCTCGTCGCTCGGGTAGCCGATGGTGCCGAGGCTGGCGACCGAGGAGTCGAACCACACGTCGAACACGTCCGGCACGCGCTCGTAGGCGGTGCCGTCCTCGGTGATGGTCAGGTCGTCGACCGAGGGGCGGTGGAGGTCGATGGTCTCGGGGTCGACCTCCTGGTCGACGCGCTCGGCGAGCTCCTCGCGCGTGCCGATCACGATCAGCTCGTCGGCGTCGTACGTCTCGGCGTCCTCGGGCACCCAGATGGGGAGGGGGATGCCCCAGTAGCGCTGCCGGGAGACGTTCCAGTCGGGCGCCTCCTCGACGAAGTTGCGGAAGCGGCCCTCGCGGGCGGAGTGGGGGTGCCACTCGGCGTCGTCGATGTTGTCCAGCAGCTCGTCTTTGATCTCGGTGATGCGGATGAACCACTGGTCGGTCGCGAGGAAGACGATGGGCGTGTCACACCGCCAGCAGTGCCCGTAGCTGTGTTCGTGCGTCTCCGACGCCAGCAGCAGGCCCTTCTCCTCCAGGTCCGCGATGATGTCGTCGTTGGCGTCGCGGACGAACTGGCCCGCGTAGTCGCCGCCGGCGTCGGTGTAGACGCCGTCGCCGCCGACGGGGCAGAAGGCCTCCAGGCCCAGCTCCTCGCCGCGCTCGAAGTCCTCCTGGCCGTGGCCGGGGGCGGAGTGGACCAGCCCGGTGCGGTCGGCCTCGACGTAGTCGGCGGTGTACACCTCGCCGGCGCCCTCGAAGCTCGGATGCTCGGGCACCTCCTCGGCGAGCGGGTGGTCGTACGTCCAGCCCACCAGCTCCTCGCCGCCGTACTCGGCGACGACCTCGTAGTCGTCGTAGCGGCCGCGCCGGAGGGCGTCCTCGACGGTAGACTCCGCGAGGAACAGCCTCTCCGTTTCTCCTCCCTTCGTCGCCTCGACCTCCTGGTAGGTGAGGTCGCTCCCGACCGCGATGAAGGTGTTCGCGGGGATGGTCCACGGCGTCGTCGTCCAGATGACGAGGCTCCCCTCGCGGTCGCGGAGGGGGAACTTCACGTAGATCGAGGGCGACTCGATCTCCTCGTACTCGACCTCGTTGTTGGCGATGGCGGTCTCACATCGCGGGCACTGGGAGATGGAGCGTTTGCCCTGCTCGACGAGCCCGCGGTCGTGAACCCGCTGGAGCGCCCACCAGGCGGCCTCCATGTACTCCGGCTCGATGGTCTGGTAGGGGTCGTCCCAGTCCATCCAGGCGCCGATGGACTGGAAGTCCTCGTCCATGTTCTCGCGGTTGCGGACGGCGAACTCCCGGCACTCCTCGATGAAGTTCTCCATGCCGAACTCCTCGATGTCCTGTTTGGTGTCGAAGCCGAGCTCCTGCTCGACTTTCGTCTCGATGGGGAGCCCGTGCATGTCGTAGCCGGGGCGGTCGGTCACGTCGTGCCCCTGCATCCGAGTGTAGCGGATGACGGTGTCCTTGAGGGTCTTGTTCCAGGCCGTCCCCAGGTGCATCTGGCCGGTCGTGTACGGCGGGCCGTCGACGAAGAAGAACGACGGGTCGTCGGCGTGCGCCTCCTTCGCCGTCTCGTAGGCGTCCGTCTCGTCCCAGCGCTCGGAGACGGCGGCCTCCACCGCCTCCGGCGTGTACTGGTCCGAGATGTCGCTGTCGTCCATGTTCGGTGTGAACCGGCGGGAGTACATCAAGTCGGTGGTCCACCGTCGCGGGTTCACACGGGCTCGAATCGACGCGCTCGTCCCCTCCTCCGCCATGCTCGCGTCCCCCCGCCGCCGCGCTCGCGTCTCCCCCGCCACCGCGCTGGCTCCCCTCCCAGCCGCGCCGCTCTCACCCCTGAGAACCGCGGCGGTGCGTTCATACACCCCCCTCGGGAACCGAACCACGATGAGCGACGCAGATGGCTCCGACCCGGATCCGGCTGACGCCGAGGAGGAGCCGGTCCGGGACGTCGTCCGCGTCGACGACGCCGGGGACGAAGCCGGCGACGACTCGGGAGACGACGACGGCGCGGACGGCCGTCCGCCGGTCGGCCGCGACGGCGTGGTGGACCCGGACGACCTCGACATCCGCGGCCGCGACGGCGTCGACGAGACCGACGACGGGCGGTACGTCATCTCCACCGGCGGAGGGCGACACGACGACCTCCGCGACGAGGTCCCCGACGGCGAGCGACACGACAGGGAGGTCGGCGCCGACGGATGGGCCGGTGCCGACGGGCGGGCCGACGGGCAAGCGGACGTGGACGACCCCGATCCGACAGCCTCGTCGGCGCCGTCTCCGCCGGATCGGGACGCAGCCGGCGACCCGCTGGAGGCGGTGGCGGACGAACTCGGCGCGCTCTCGGCGTCACACGGCTTCGCGCTCGCGGTCGCGGCTGGCGGGGAGACCGACACTCTCCGGGTCGCGTCGGGCGATCCGACGGACACGTTGGCGACGGCCCTGCGCTGGTACGCCCGCCGCGTCAACCCGGGCGAACCGGCCGAGGAGACGATCTCGAAACTGTTGGCGGCGTCGGACTTGAACGTCGAGTAGCCCGGGGCGCCGGGGGCGTCGCCGTCGGTCCGATGACTCGTGCGGTCGGCGGACGAACGCGGAATTCAGCCGTATCGGAACACTCGTGGTTCGAGTCCGCGCTCGACCGTCCCGACGTTTATCCCCAGCGCGACAGTAGTGGACGTATGATCGAACGCGTCCTCGTCCCGATGGACGAGTCCGAGACGGCCGAGCGGGCGCTCAGACACGCGCTCGAGGCTCACCCGGAGGCGGAGATCATCGTCCTCCACGTCGTGGGCGAACCGTCCGGCATGATGGGGGCGGCCGCGAGCCTGGCCCTCGAGGAGGACGCCGAGCAGGCTGGGGAGGACGCCGCGGACGACCTCTTCTCGCGGGCAAAGGAGATCGCCGCGGAGTACGACGCGACGGTCGCGACCGAGGTGGGGTACGGGAGCCCCGCCAAGGAGATCGTCAGGCTGGCCGAGGGGGTCGACGTGGTCGTGATCGGGTCCCACACGGGGGGCGTGGCCGAGCGGCTGTTCGTCGGCAACGTCGCGAGGAGCATCGTCCAGAACTCGCCGGTCCCGGTGACGGTCGTCCACTGACGTCGCATCCGGGCGAGCGGACGGGCACACCGACGAGGGCGAGGGGGCGTCCGATCGCGACCGTCGCCGCGTCGACCGCGGCGCGCCGGCCGCTGCGACGATCGTGGACCTGGCGTGCCGTCCGGCAGTGACTCGCGACCGCTCCGTCACTCACGGTCGACCACGTCGTCCCCGGAGAACTTGAAGAAACACCGGAAGCAGCGGTAGAACCGCTTCACGCTCCCGTCGGTCCGTCTCGGATACCCGTGCGTTCGAACCCGGGTCACGAGGAACTCGCTCCCGCAGTTCGGACAGGAGGGCGCGGCGAACACGGCCGCCCGTTCCGTCGCCGGAGGCATGACCGTTCGGGTGCGGTTCTCCCCGGGCGGACCGTCGCGGTGGCGGACCGTCGACGGACCGGACGTGGAAAGCGGTAAGCCCCCGCCCTCCAAACCCGGTGACATGAGCGACGACGAGGAGGTCGCGCTGACGGTCCGCGGCGCGGCCAAGCGCGACGCCGGCCGCGGCATCGCGCGCCTGTCCGACGCGACGATGAGCCGACTCGGCGTGTTGTCCGGGGAGACGGTCGTGATCGCCGGCGAGCGCGAGACCGCGGCGAAGGTGTGGCCCGCGGGGACCGGCGCCGAGGACGGCGAGATCCTCGTCGACGGCGAGACCCGCGCCAACGCCGGCGCCAAGATCGGCGAGCGCGTGCGCGTCCACAAGGAGCGCGTCGGCGAGGCCGACGCCGTCACGCTGACGGCGCCCGCGGCGCTCGACGGCGTCGACATAGACGACGCGACGCTGGCGCGGGCGGCCAAGCGCGACCTCGACGGCCGCCCCGTCAGCGCGGGCGAGCAGGTGCGGATCCCGCATCTCGGCGGCAACGTGTTCGTCGTCCGCGCGACCCGTCCCGAGGGCCCGGTGAAGATCCACGACGGCACGAGGGTCGTCGTCGAACGGCGCGACCCCGGTGAAACGGGCGCCGGCGACGCCGCCGACGCCGACGGGGGCGAGGATGGCGACGGGGCGGACGACGGCGTGAACACTTCCACGTCCGGCACGGGCGCGTCGCTGGATCTGCCGACGCGCGACCGACGCGACAGGGCCGACGCCGGCGCGGGCGGAGGCGACGGCGCGGGGTCCCCCGCCCCCGGCGACCCGGGGTCGGCGCCGCCCGCCGGCGGCGTCACCTACGAGGACATCGGCGGGCTCGACGACGAGCTCGATCTGGTGCGCGAGACGATCGAGCTCCCGCTGTCTGAGCCGGAGGTGTTCGCCCGCCTCGGCATCGACCCCCCGAAGGGCGTTCTCCTGCACGGGCCGCCGGGGACCGGGAAGACGCTGATCGCGAAGGCCGTCGCCAACGAGGTCGACGCCACGTTCATCTCGGTGTCCGGCCCGGAGATCACCTCGAAGTACAAGGGCGAAAGCGAGGAGAAGCTCCGGGAGATCTTCGCGGAGGCCGACGAGTCGGCGCCGGCGATAATCTTCTTCGACGAGATCGACTCCATCGCCGGCCAGCGCGAGGACGGCGGCGACATGGAAAATCGGATCGTGGGCCAACTGCTCTCGCTGATGGACGGGCTCGACGCCCGCGAGGACGTGATCGTCATCGGCGCGACCAACCGCGTCGACTCGATCGACCCCGCCCTCCGGCGTGGGGGGCGCTTCGACCGCGAGATCGAGATCGGCGTGCCGGGCGAGGCCGGCCGCCGCGAGATCCTGGAGGTGCACACCCGTCGGATGCCGCTCGCCGACGACGTGGAGGTCGCCCGCCTCGCCGCGCGGACCTACGGCTTCGTCGGCGCCGACATCGACTCGCTGACGACAGAGGCGGCGCTGACCGCGCTGCGGCGCGCCCGCCACGCCGACAGCGAGGTCGACCTCGCGACCGTGGAGGTGACCCGGGCGGACTTCGAGTCGGCGCTGGCGGCGGTCGAGCCCTCCGCCATGCGCGAGTACGTCGCCGAACAGCCCGACACGACCTTCGACGACGTGGGCGGGCTGACGGAGGCGAAGAAGACGCTCGAACGCGCGGTCACCTGGCCGCTCACGTACGCGCCGCTGTTCGACGCCGCCGGCGCCGACCCCCCGACGGGGGTCCTGCTGTACGGCCCGCCCGGGACCGGGAAGACGCTGCTCGCGCGCGCCATCGCCGGCGAGTCGGAGGTGAACTTCATCGAGGTGGCCGGCCCGGAGCTGCTCGACCGCTACGTCGGCGAGTCCGAGAAGGCGGTGCGGGAGGTGTTCGAGCGCGCCAGACAGGCGGCGCCCAGTATCATCTTCTTCGACGAGATCGACGCCATCGCGACCGACCGCGACGGCATGGGCGACTCCTCGGGCGTCGGCGAGCGCGTCGTCTCGCAGCTGCTCACCGAGCTGGACCGCGCCAGCAGCAACCCGAACCTCGCGGTCATCGCGGCGACGAACCGCCGGGAGGCGCTCGACGACGCCCTCGTGCGCCCCGGCCGCCTGGAGAGCCACGTCGAGGTGCCCCTGCCGGACGTGGAGGGGCGCCGGAAGATCCTCGCGGTCCACACCGAGCGCACGCCGCTTGCCGAGGACGTGGACCTGGAGAGCGTGGCCGACCACACCGAGGGATACTCCGGCGCGGAACTCACGGCGGTCGTGCGGGAGGCGACGATGCGGGCGGTCGAGCGCGTCGCCGACGAGTTCGGCGAGGAGGCGAACGACCACGCCGACGCGCTGTCGGTGACAATGAGCGACTTCGAGGCCGCGATGGAGCGGGTTGCGCCGCCCGAGGCGCATGAGTGAGGGGGATTGGATCGGGCGTAGTTGAGTTTATTTAGCAGGGGGAAGTGTGAGGGATTTGTGCACGAGTGGGTCATTTCGTCGCGGGGACTGCTCGCTTTCGCTGGTGAGTTGGACGCTGATCACCGTCGGCCCGTTCCGGGGATTCGGCTGAGTGGGCGGATTCGTCCGGGTTGGTACGCGGGGTTCGGGTGATGGAAGACCCGAGCAAGTACCTGCCCTCGGTATCTGTCTCGAGTGGAAACGTGGTTACATCCACCAAGTTCTGAGCCTTTCTACGTTTGAGTTTCAATCCACAAACTGAAGTCATGTCACACGCCATTTAGCCATTGAATGAATGAAAGACACGAAACTGAAAATTCAATAATTGGAATTAGAAAGTCTCTATTGATTGCATCTGTGGTATGTATTCTCTGTTTGTCGACATTTTCATATTTAGAATATAGTATGATCACAAATATGATCGAAATATCATCCCCATATAATCTTCCCGAAATCGCTCAAGTGTTGGGAGCAGTCGGATCGATTATTCTATCCGCTCTTTTGGTGTTATTGTATGATAAACAGGCATCAATCCAGAACACTCAAAGAAAATTAATGGAAAATCAAAATGAACTTCAACAATTACAACATAAACCGCTACTGGAAATTGACCACATCGGGACCGGTGAACATGATGATTTTTGCATCATTCTTAGCAACGTGGGTAAAGGGGCTGCGAGAAATGTTGAGATTGAACTGGAGCCGGTATTAGACTGGAAGTCGGCACCTGAAGAAGACATCTATACCAGACCAACTAGATGGGTTCCGAGAAAGGAAGGTGCGGGAAGTGGACCCGCAGTTCGAAGTCCGAATTGTTACATAAAGCCAGAGACCTCTGAGGAGGTATTCAGCTTGACAAGCGCACTCTACATTCGTTCACGCCGAGAATATCAGGGTGATCATGATGATGTGCCCGCAGCGTTTGTTCATGCAACCGGGCAGTTGGCCGAGGCTGGGAAAGAATGGCTTCGACTCAAAATGACTATTCATTACGAAGATATTGATGAAGAGCCCTATTCTCAAGAATTTGCGGACCTCGCTTTACCCATCAAAGGAAGAACATTATTGGAGGCATCGATGGAATATGGCACTCAAATAGAGGCAGTTGATAGTCAGCGAATGGATGGCCCTCATCGAGACCGTTTAGAAGAAAACACCGATGAGAGGCATCGTGAGTTCTTATAGCCGGGATCTGATTCCGATTAATAAACCAAGTATACTTAAATCGAGCAACTCATCACAATTCCCCCGCCTTAGCGTCCAACTGCGTCCCCGCGTACTGCAGGTAGTCGTTCGCGCTCGACAAATCAGCTTGACCCAACGTCTGCCGAATGTACTGCGGTGTCGCACCGCGCGCGGCGATAAGCGTCACTTAGGTGTGCCGCAGCACGTGCGGCGTGATCTTCTAGCGGATCTCCGTCGCCGCCGCGACGCGCTTCACCCGATTCGTCACGGTCTGCAGAGTCGCGCCGTAATTGACGTGGTGCCCGAACTAGTCGCGCAGCCGCCAGAAGTTCCTCCAACTCATCCTCAGCGAGGGGTTCGCATTCCCAACTCCTGTCTCGCTAGAACCCCCCTTTGACATGGACGATATCTCGGGGGAGAGACTTTACTCTATGACGACGAACGACCGAGTGTGAGCGAGACGACTTCGTCGAACGGCGGAGACGCCCCTCGGATCGTCCGAACCGAGGACGTGCTCGGCGGCGACCCACGGATCGACGGAACGCGCATCAGCGTGCTGTTCGTGTACGAGCGCGTGGAGGGCCGCGGGCTCGAACCCCGGGCGGTCGCCGACCGCCACGATCTCGACGTGGCCGATGTCTACCGGGCGCTCGCGTACTACCACGAGCACCCCAGCGAGGTGGCGGCGATCCGCGAGGAGCGCGAGCAGAACCTCGACGCGGCTCGCTCCGACCCCGCCGTCGCGACGGGACCCGAGGACGCCCCGGAGACGACGGAGTAGTTTCTGGGTAGGCTGGCCAACTGGTTCACTCGAACCCGCCTAGTATCCGTACCGCTTGTGCGCCTCGTCGATGTCCATGATATCGACGATGCGAACCTCCTGGTCGTCCTCTAGAATATCATAGAAGGCCGTATGAGTTCGCCCGATGTGGAGTCGATAGATCTCCTCGCTGTCGACGACCAACTTTTCCGTATCTCCGAACCCTGAACCGGGCCGTGGATACGGATCGTCCGCTAACTTCCGGAGATTCTCTTTCAGAATTCGTTGGCTCTTGTCGTCCAAACTGACGAGATATTCTCGTGCATCGTCCGCCAGGAGGACCTCATAACTCATCGAGCGAGGTCAGGTCGTCGCCGTCGGCTTCACGGACTGCGCGGGTCTTCTCGGCCAGTTTGTGACGTTGGTGTTCCTGGATGAGGTCTTCGAGCAGATCGTCGTACGTCTCGCCCGCTTCCTTCAGCTCGTTGAGTTCCCGCCACCGCTCCTCGGTTACCGGGATTCGCTTGTTAGCCTTCGACATACGCTCGTGCAATCCTTACAATCCTTACAATGAAAGTGCTTCGGTTAGTTCTACGCTCCGAACTTCACTTTCACCGAACCGTGTTCTCAGGTATGTGGTGTGTCTAGTACTATATATTTCGATGGCGTCCAAACGTGAGCCCACGTTCGAGGCCGAGGTCCTCGAACGTGGGGTATCCAGCGTCGCCGACTCGCACGAGGACTTCGCCACCGAGCTGGACCCAAAACGTCAGCGACGTACTCGGCGGCGGCCTGCCCCGCCAGGGGCCGGAGGTACCCGCCGATGACTGAAGCGAACTGGTCGACGTGCGTGCCGACGAGGTGGTCGCGAGGATCGTCGCACCCGGTGACGCCGTCGTCGGCGCTCACGACTGACACCTTCCGTCGTCGAGCGCGGGACACTCCTGACCGACGTACTCGATCTCGAAGCCACAGAACTCACACAGCACCGGCTCGGCCGTCGGTTCGCGAGCGTCGGAACCGAGACTGACGCACACCACCTCCGGTCCGCGACGACGGTTCCCTCAGGTACGTAGTGGCAAGAGCCTCCGCTATTGTTTTGTATGGAATGGGGTCGGAGGGATTTGAACCCCCGATCGACTGATATCTCCGGTCGGCACCTCGGTACTCCAGAGGGTCGTCGTCGCGTCCGATGATCAGTCGGACGCTCGGTATATCAGTCTGGAGTTCGTCACCGGGCGCGTTGCCTCTGGAGTCAGTCGCCATACCGGGCTTGGCCACGACCCCGTGCACTCCTCACTATCCCGGAGCGCCGTAAAGGGATTTCGATCGGATCCGCTATTCGCGGTCGGTCTCGCCCCACGGGCACTCCTGACACTTGTACGCCGTCACGAACTCCATCACGCTCGGCATGTAGCCCACCGAGATCACGTCGCCGCCGCACTCGGGGCACTCGCGGTCGGCGTCCTCGATCGGCTCGGCGTCCATCACGGAGTCGCCCTCGACCAGCTCGGCGAGCTTCTCCGGCGTGACCATCCGTCCCTCGACGACGCGATTGCTCATGCTCCGGCGTCTGCGGCCGATCGGGTAAAAACTCGCGGTCCGAACGGGACGGCCCGCGACTGATCCCGTCCGGTCAGCCGACGCGGCGCCGGCTCACAGCCAGGGTTCGCGGGAGGGCTCGTCGTCGGAGTCGTCGTCGGAGGCGTCGTCCGCCCCGTCGGCGTCGCCCGCGGAGTCGACGGGGTCGATCCCCGCCGCCGGCGCCGTCGGCGAACTGCCGAAGGCGACGCCGGCGTCGGACTCGGACCCCTCGTCGGCCGCGTCCTCGGCCGCGTCGGCGTCGATCTCGTCGCCGCCGTCGGTGGTGACCGCGCCCCCGTGGGTCGGCTCCGGGACGGCGTCGACCGCCGCCGCGCCGGCGTCGGGACCGTCGGCATTCTCGTCGGCGACGCCCTCGTCGTCGGAGTTCGGGTCGTACGCGAACAGCCCGGTGACGACGAGCACGCCGAGCGCGACGGGCTGCTCGGTCGGGAGCAGCCCCAGCACCGACAGCGAGAGGATCCCCAGCGCGACCGACGAGCCGAAGCGGAAGCGGTCGATGTCGACGCGTCCGCGCAGGTGGTCGCCCGCCAGCGCGATCGACAGCGCGAACGCGACGCCGACGCCGGCGGCCGCGCCGGCGCGAGCGAGCAGGTCGGGGTTCAGCGAGACCATCAGCTCCGCGCCGGCCGGCTGGAACGACGCGAGCAACCCGAGCCCGATGATCGCGCCGGGGCTTGGGAGGTATTCGCCGATCTCCGCGCTGGCGGTCTTGGCGGCGATCGCGAGGATCACCAGGCCGGCGAAGCGGTGGAACACGTCGGGGTTCAGCAGGCTCTGGATCGTCTCCGCCAGCGCCGCCTCCGCCATCGCCACGGGGACGATGACGGCGCCCAGCAGGAGGATGGAGGCCGCCTTCTCGCGGGGGGTTCCGTCCATCTCGGCGAGCACGACCGCCATCGTGGCCGAGCCGCCGAAGATGAGCAGCCCGGTCTCGATGATGCCGAACGGGACGGTGAGCGCGCCCGCGATGACGAGCGCGGGGAAGATGCCGTCGATAAGCGGCAGCGCCATGACGGTCGCGAGCAGTCGGGTGGCGCCGCCGACGCGCCGCTCCAGACGGAGCGCGATCGGGTGTGCTGAGGTACTCACGGCTCAGCGATACGACCCGGCATAACCCACGACCGGATGGGAGTCTGGTGACGAACCGGAGCTGACGGACGCTCGGGCGGAGCAACGCGCGAGGCGTTCCCCTGTGCACCAGTCGAGCCCGCGTTTGAACGGGATAAATGTCGGGAGTGCAGCGTTGTCGCTCACCCGGCCGACGATACCCGTTCCAAAGCGGGACTCGAAGTCCATACTCCCACTGTATCGTAGGTGAGACTTAATCGTTGCGTGGGACGTGCCCACACGGTGCGAACGGTCTCTCACCGTTCTTTAAATACTAGTGCTACGGTTCATCGGCAACCAGCCGATATCCCCGTTACACCCTCGGGATCGGATGCTCCCTCGTGCAATTCTTGCGGACAACTTCGACCCCAGTGCGACTCCCATCGACCGGCTGGCGGGCCCCATCGACGCCGTACGACTCCTGGCGACGCCGTCCGCCTCGCGCCCGAGGTCGGTCCCCGTGGATCGACACGCGTGGATATGCATCTCAGTGCACGTCCGTCCGCCGCGACGGGGAGAATCCGGCGGGATCTGTACACGTCCGTGTGTTACTTACTGTCCAAGCCACCCGGTTCTCGCAACGTTTTTGCGGTGTCCCCGAACACCGTTGATATGGCGAACGACGGGTCCGACGGAAGTCCGTTCTCACACAAGCTGGAGGTACCGGAAGCGCTGACGTTCGACGACGTTCTCTTGCGTCCCAAGGAGAGCCGGGTCGAGCCCGACGAGGCCGACGTGTCCACGCGGGTGTCCACCAACGTCGAGCTAACTACCCCCGTCCTCTCGGCGGCGATGGACACCGTCACCGAGTCGGAGATGGCTATCGCGATGGCTCGCGAGGGCGGGCTCGGCGTGCTCCACCGCAACATGACCGTCGAGGAGACGGCCGCGGAGGTCGAGCGCGTCAAGCGCGCCGACGAACTCGTGATCCGACGCGAGAACGTCGTCACCGCCTCCCCCGACCAGACCGTCCGCGAGGTCGACGCGATGATGGAACACGAGGGCGTCTCCGGCGCCCCCGTCGTCGACGACGACGACGCCGTGCTCGGCATCATCTCGGGCACCGACATCCGGCCGTACCTGGAGGTCGGCGAGTCCGACGCCGTCCGCGAGGCGATGACCGACGAGGTCATCACCGCGCCCGAGGACGTCGACGCCCGCGAGGCGCTGGAGCTCATGTACGACCACAAGATCGAGCGCGTCCCCGTCGTCGACGACGAGGACCGCCTCGTCGGCCTGGTGACGATGCAGGGCACCCTCGCGCGCCGCGAGCACACCGACGCCGCCCGCGACGAGTCGGGCTCGCTGCTCGTCGGCGTCGCCGTCGGCCCCTTCGAGGAGGAGCGCGCCGTCGCCGCCGACGAGGCCGGCGCGGACGTGCTGTTCATCGACTGCGCGCACGCGCACAACCTGAACGTCCTCGACTCCGCCCGCGCGATCAAGGGCGAGGTCGACGCCGACGTGGTCGTCGGCAACATCGGCACCCGCGAGGCCGCCGAGGCCGCCGTCGACTTCGCCGACGGCCTGAAGGTCGGCATCGGCCCCGGCTCGATCTGCACCACGCGCGTCGTGAGCGGCGCGGGGATGCCCCAGATCACGGCCGTCGCGCAGGTGGCCGACGTGGCCCAGCGCCACGACGTGCCCGTCATCGCGGACGGCGGGATCCGCTACTCCGGCGACGCGATCAAGGCGATCGCCGCCGGCGCCGACGCCGTCATGCTCGGCTCGTACTTCGCCGGCACCGACGAGGCGCCCGGCCGCGTCATCACGATGAACGGCAAGCGGTACAAGCAGTACCGCGGCATGGGGTCGGTCGGCGCGATGTCGGAGGGCGGCGGCGACCGCTACCTCAAGGACGCCGAGGAGGACGAGGAGTTCGTCCCCGAGGGGGTCGAGGCGGCGACGCCGTACAAGGGGTCGCTCTCCTCGGAGCTGCACCAGCTCGTCGGCGGCATGCGCTCGGGCATGGGCTACGTCGGCGCCGAGACGCTCCCCGGCTTCAAGGAGCGCGCGGAGTTCGTCCGCGTCTCCCAGGCCGGCCAGACCGAGGGCCACCCCCACGACGTGACGATCACCGACGAGGCGCCGAACTACAGTCCGGAGTGACGGGCTCGCCGGATCGAGCGCGTGCTCGGGACCGGATGCGTTCCAGTAGCTGTGTTCGGCCATATCGGCTTCCTCGGCCGGTAGCCTTTCGATGGCGCCCGACGTACGACCCGTCGGTGGTTGGTGGCCACCGCGGATAGTGGGGCACAACAGCAGGCGTGACGCGAGATCGTCACCCGACCCACCCGTTTTCGGCAGGGGCCTCCCGCATCGCATACGGTTAAGTACCCGGCGGTGACAACACCAATCGATGGCCGGACGGCGTCGGTACGCTCGAACGCTCGCCCGATCGGGAGTGGCCGGGCCGGCATGCGGAACGGGGACGCTTGGTAACGGTTCGTCGGTCGCCGGCGGACGGACGGGAGAGAGGAGACAGCATGAGTGAGAACACGGACACGACGGAGCCGGGATCGGCCGAGGAGCGGCCGGTCGTCCTCGTGGTCGAGGACGAGCCCGACCTCGCGGACCTGTACGCGGCGTGGCTCGGCGGCGACTACGAGGTCCGGACCGCATACGGCGGGCAGGCGGCCCTCGACGAGCTCGACGACGCCGTCGACGTGATCCTCCTCGACCGGCGGATGCCGGGCCTGTCGGGCGACGAGGTGCTCGATGAGGCGCGCGACCGCGGCATCGACGCACGCGTCGCGATGGTCACCGCCGTCGAGCCGGACTTCGACATCATCGAGATGGGGTTCGACGACTACCTCGTCAAGCCGGTCACCCGGGAGTCGCTGCTGGAGACCGTCGAGGGACTGTACACCCGGTCGACGTACGACTCGCGGGTCCAGGAGTTCTTCTCCGTCACGTCGAAGATGGCCGTGCTCGAAGCAGAGAAGGGCCGCGCCGCGCTCGAGGAGTCCGCGGAGTACGAGACGCTCGAACGGCGGGCGGCCACCCTGCGCGAGGAGCTCGACGAGGACGTCGCCGGCTTCGGTGACGACGAGTTCGAGCGGGCCTTCCGCGACCTCGACGGCGCCGACGCCGACGCGGACGGCGACCTGTTCGACGACGACGAGTTCGAGGACATCTGAGGGAGTCCGAGCCGCCGCGACGACGCGGTTTCCCGATACCGAGAGAACAGCGACACCGAGAGACAGCGACTGCGCCGCGGTCACGAGCAGGTAGTCGGGAAACTGGTCGTCGAGGGACGGGCGCCGGGTGACGAGTCGTCAGGAGGCAAGTCGCCGCGAGACGGGTCGTCAGGAGAGGAACCGCTCCAGCCGCGCCATCGCCTCCTTGAGGTCGTCGAGTCCGGTCGCATACGAGATGCGGATGTGGCCCTCGCCGCCGGCGCCGAAGGCCGTGCCGGGGACGGCCGCGACCCCCTCCGCCTCCAGCAGCTCGGTCGCGAACGCGCGGGCGTCGCCCTCGGGTGCGACGTCGGCGACGCGGGGGAACGCGTAGAAGGCACCGCCCGGCTCCGCCACGTCGATGCCGAGCTCGCGCAGCCGCGAGACGACGTAGCGCCGGCGTCGGTCGTACTCGCGGCGCATCCGCTCGACCTCGTCGTCGCACCGTTCGATGGCCGCCAGCGCGGCGTGCTGGGCGGTCGTCGGCGCCGACAGCATCGCGTACTGGTGGACCTTCGTCATCGCGTCGATGGCCGTCTCGGGGCCCATCGCGTACCCCAGCCGGAGGCCGGTCATCGCGTACGCCTTCGAGAAGCCGTTGATGACGACCGTGCGCTCGCGCATCCCCGGTCGGGTGGCGATCGACTGGTGGTCCCCTTCGTAGGTCAGCGCGGCGTAGATCTCGTCGGCGATCACGAGCAGGTCGTGCTCGCGACAGAAGTCGGCGACGGCGTCCATCTCGTCGGCGTCCATCGTCGCGCCCGTGGGGTTGTTCGGGTAACACAGCACGAGCACGTCGGCCTCGTCGGCGCCCGCCTCTAGGAGCGCCTCGGGCGTGAGCGCCCAGTCGTCCTCGTGGTGGGTGTGCACCGGGAGCGGCTCCCCGCCCGCGAAGCGCACGCCCGGCTCGTAGGAGACGTACGTCGGCGTCGGGAGCGCGACCGTGTCGCCGGGGTTCACGAACGCCCGGAACGCCAGGTCGACAGCCTCGGAGGCGCCCGTCGTGACGAGGATCTCCGTGTCGGGGTCGTACGACTGGCCGTAGCGGGTGACGCGCCCGGCGATCGCCTCCCGGAGGTCGAGCATCCCCCGGTTGGCGGTGTAGCTGGTGCGGCCGCGCTCCAGCGAGTCGATCGCCGCCGAGCGCGCGGCCCACGGCGCGGTGAAGTCGGGCTCGCCGACGCCCAGCGAGATCACGTCGTCGCGGTTCTCCGCGACCTCGAAGAACTCGCGGATCCCCGACGGCGGCACCGACTCGACGCGGTCGGCTGGCGCGAAGCGAGAGGGTCCGCCCTCCGTCCGCGCGGAGCCCTCCGCGGTGCCGCCGTCGGTCTCGGCTCGGTCGTCGTTCCCGTTCATGGCGTCACGGAGAGCCGGTCGTCGTCGTCGTGGTCGGTGAAGCGGATCCCCCGCTCCTTGAACGTCTCCATCACGTAGTGGGTGACCGTCTTCGTCACCGCCGGCAGCGGCGCCACCTCCTCGGAGACGAACCGCGACACGTCGCCCATCGACGAGCCGGAGACGTTGACCGCGAAGTCGTAATCGCCCGACATCAGCCGCAGCGAGTCGACCGCCGGCGACTCCGCGATGCGGCGGGCCACGTCGTCGTAGTCGGTCTCGCGGTCGAGCTCGACGTTCACCTCGATGACGGCGCTGACTCGCTCCTCGTCGGTGGCCTCCCAGTCGACGACGGCGGTGTAACCGCGCAGGGCCCCCGACGCCTCCAGCTCGGCGATCTTCTCCTCGACGGCCGCCTCGTCCAGGCCGGTCTGGCGGGCCAGGTCGGCGGTGGACTCGCGGGCGTCGGCGACGAGCGCGTCTATCAGGGATCGGGTAGCCTCGTCCATACTCCCCGACTCGTTCGCCCGGCAAAAGCGGTTTCGCCCGGTGCGATATCAGCGAACACACCACACGGCCGGGTCGACGCCGAGACACACGGACGGGTCGACGCCGAGACACACGGACGGGTCGACGCCGAGGCGTCCGTTCGGATTCGGATCGCTCAAACCCCACAGCCCCCACGAACGGGTATGAACTACATCGCCTGGTCGGTGGTGGCGCTGGCGGCGTACTCGTTCGTCGCGCCGCTGATGCGACTGGCGACCGCCGGCGAGGGCGCCATCCCGAGCACGGTCGCCGCGTTCGTCGCCAACTCGGTGCTCGTGGTCGCGACGCTCGCCGTCATCGGCTTCACCGGCGACGGCGTCGTCGAGCACCTCGCGGACCCGCGGATGCGCTACGTGCTCGGAGCGGGCGCCTGTCTCGCGGTCGGCATCCTCGCGTACTACCGCGCGCTGGCGGTCGGCCGGGTGTCGATCGTCGCGCCCATTTTCGCGATGTTCTTCGTCGCCTCCTCGGCGGTCGGCGTCGTCCTCCTCGACGAGCCCGTCACCGCTCGGAAGCTCCTCGGCGTCGGGTTCGCGATGGTCGCCGTCGTCCTCGTCGCCGGCGAGTAGTCCCCGGGGTCGTCACGGGACGCGACCGCCGTCGGCGACGCGAACGTTTTTCACCGGTGAGGGGGCCAAACGCCCCGAATGTCCGGAGCGCCCCCGAACGCGGAGAACCCAACCGAGTACGACTCCCCCGCGAACCGTTCGCACGGGATCGGCGTGCGAACGCTCACGAATGCTCGTCGCGACGGCGCCGGAACCGGCGGCCGGTCGGACCGCCCCGGCGGCACGCCCCGCGCCGGCGCCGCACGTCGCCCCGTGGCCGCCGTCCGTCCCAACGTGGTCCGCGAACTGCACCGTCGACTTCCGCTCGTCGTCGCCGTCGCGGTCGCTCTCGCGCTCGCCGTGCAGGCGGTCCCCGTCGGTATCGAGGCGACCGTCGCGACCGTGGATCCGGCCGCACTCCGAGTTCTCGGGGTGGGAACCGGACTCGACCGTATCGCCGCCGCGGGCGCGACCGCGGCCCTCGTGTTCGGCTCCGTCGCCGCCGCTCTCGCCGCCTACGGTGTCGCCCTCGCGTTCGTCCGCGTCGCCGCCGCGTAGCCTTTCAGCGACCTTTTGTAGGGCCGTGCCGAACCCCGGGACATGACCGAATTCGAGAAGGACGACAGCGTCGTGCTGCACGACGAGCACAGCGAGTTCGACGGCGAGACCGGCACCGTGACGCAGGTCATGGAGACGATGTTCGGCGACGCCACCTACACGATCAGCTTCGAGGAGGGTCAAGAGCAGGGCGTCCCCGCGGACGCGCTGGAGGCCGCCGACGGCGACGCGGACGACGACGAGGAGTAACCGTTCTCGGGGGCGACCCGCCTCCGTTTCAACGCGCTTACGTGATTTCCCCCGCCAGCGACGCGTATGGTGACGGTTCCCGATCGCAGACGAACGGCGGCGCTCGCGCTCGTTTCCGTCCTCGTCGTGACCGGAGCGATGCTCGTCCCCGTGCTCTCCAGCCACATCGCGGCCGCCCGGACCGACCGCGTCGCCGTGTCCGCGACCGGGGCGTCGGTGGTCGACGACGGCGACCGCCTCGTCGTCTCGCTCCGGATCGATAACCCGACGCCGGCGCCGATAGTCGTCCGCGAGTCGTCCAGCCGGTCCGGAGTCGCGGTGTTCGCCGGCGACGAGCGCGTCGGCCTGTCCCGCGGGATCGCCGTCTCGGGCGCCCGGGTGCCCGCCGACGGCTCGGCGACGATGACGATGACGTTCGACGTGGCCGAGGAGTACCGTCCGGCGACGCGCGAGACGGTCGCCGGGGCCGAGGTCCGCGGGTCGCTACCCGTCGAGATCGCCGGCTTCGAGACGGCGCTGAACGTTCGGGCGGCCGTGGGGGACAACTGATGGGCGAGGTCAGATATCGCGCATCGCGCCCGGAGGTCCTCGCGCTCGCGCTCCCGCTGTCGGCGCTCGGGGCCGCGCTCACGTTCGTCTGGATCCAGGGCGGCGGGCGCTATCCGGCGGCGCTGCCGACGCCGGGATGGGTGCCCGCTGCGCTGACGCTCGTCGCCGGGGTCGCGCTCTCGTCGCTCCGGCTCGAACTCGCCAGCGCCGTGGCCGTCATCATCCTCGTGCTCCCGCTGTCGTACGTCGGGTACATGGGATTGGTCCTCTCGCCGCAGCTGCTCGCGGGCTGGGCGGTCAACGACCTCCTGCTGCTGTTCACCTACGGCGCGGGGGGCCAGGGCTTTCTCGCGTGGCTCGTCTCGTTCCCGATGGTGTTCGTCGCCGGCTTCGGCACCCACCTCGTCGCGGACGAACTGTACAACGGGTGAGTCCGCGGCTGTGCCGACCCGTGAGGCCGGTTCCTGCCGGCGACGGGAACCGAACACCCCCCGAGATGGGGGGATCGAACGGTGGCGTCCGGAGTCGAACCCTTTTCACGCCGACCCCCGTATCCCCGTCGATGAGCTCCGTTCCCTTCCACTACGTCGATCTGCGGGCCTTCTGCTACGCCACGGAGGACGAGAAGCGCGTCGAGGACGCGCTGCGGACGTTCCTCCCCGAGGAGTTCGAGATCGACCGGGTCGTCAACGCCGGCCACCACGGCGACCGCATCGTCGTGCTCTCGGCGCGCGTCGAGCGCGCCGACGACGTACGCCACGTGCTCTCGAAGCTCTCCGATCTGGCGGAGTGGGACCGCGTGCTCGCCGAACTGGACGAGCGCGTCGACGACAACAACTCGCTGTTCCTCCGGCTCGACAAGCAGGCCGCGTTCAAAGGCAGCGCCGAACTGGGGCCGGGGATCACCTTCCGCGCGAAGGTGGAGGCGTACCCCGCCAAACACGAGACGGCCGTGAAGAACGCCCGCGAGACGTTCGAGGAGTTGGCCGAGGAGGCGGGCGAGTCGGGCAGCGCGGGCGACGCAGGCGGCGAGGCGGCCTGAAGGGCTACGGTCCGAACCCCCGGCCGGTGCTCGCTCGCCCGCTCAGGGCCACTTGATCGAACACCCGCGGCTCGGGCCCGGGTCGAGGTCCACGTCCTCGCCCGCGAGCACGGCGTCGATGGCGTCGGTGACGTACACCTCGGTCGCCTCCTCGTCGGGGTTGAGCGCGTCGTCGAGTCGGCCGTGGTACGCGAGGGCGAACGCGCCGTCGCCCTCGTTGCGAAGCAGGAAGGGGTCGGGCGTGCAGACCGCGCCGTACGCCTCGGCCACCGCGCCGGTCTCGTCCCGGAGGTACGCGTCGTAGGCCACCTTTCCGGACTCGACGTACTCGACCATCTTCTCGACGGAGTCCTCGGGGTAGTCGTCGGCGTCGTTGGGATTGATCCCGACGACCGCGCAGTCGTCGTACTCGGCGGCGACGCGGTTCAGCAGGTCGAACTTCGCCTGCGCGTACGGACAGTGGTTGCAGGTGAACACGACCAGTACGGCCGAGTGGTCGGCGAAGTCCGCGAGGGCGTGCGTCTCGCCGTCGACGCCCGGAAGTTCGAAGTCGGGTGCGGCGTCGCCGCGGGCGAGCTCGGAGTCGGAATCGGTCCGGACCATATCGGTGGTTGGTGTGGAACGGAGAAAGTCGTTGGGCCCAGGATCGGGAGCGGAGCTCCGTGGGGCTCCGCGGCCGGCGAAACTATTTGTCTCAGAATTCACTATGAATTCACAGACATGAGCCGAACGTCCATCCCGATCGACTCGGCGACGAAGGATCGTCTCTCCGATCTGAAGCGGGAGGACGAGACGTGGGACGAGTTCCTGATCCGGATCACCAGCGACGAGCAGCCGATCGAGTTCGGTGCGTGGTCCGACGACGAGGCCGACGAGGCCATGCAGCGGCTCCGCGAGGGGCGGGAGCGCCCCGAGTAATGGTATTTCTCGACTCCTCAACGATCATCCAGTATCTCCGCGGGGACGAGACCGTCCGCGACTACATCGACGGCCGCGAGCCGTGGTGGACCTCCACGATCTGCGTGTACGAGGTGATCAACGGTCGACTCGGACGAGGGCAAACCGACGTGATGGGGGTGCGGGAGGAGTTCGGAGGCGTGCAGGCGCTCGAACTCAACGAGTCCATCGCGCTCGAAGCTGCCCGACTGCAGGACGAACTGGTCTCCGACGGGTCCCGACTCGCGACCGCCGACATCCTCGTCGCCGCGACCGCCCGGACGACCGGCGACGAACTCGTCGTCGCCGACGCCGACTTCCAGACCGCCCCGCTGCAGGACGTGATGACGGTCACGAACCTCCGGGACTGAACCACTCGAACACCGCACTATGCGGTCGAATCCGTCACTCGGGTTCATTCGCGAACCCCGATGGGGGACGGTCCGGCTGTGAGGCGGGTCTACTCGTCCGACCGCGTTTTCCAGAGTAGAGGTGTGTCAAAACAGGGAACGAATCGCGGAGCGAATCGACGAGAGGAGTCCCCCCGAACTCGACTCGACCTCGTCGGACTCGGACTGCCTTTCGGTTTTCATCGCCCCGTCCAGCGCGACGTCCGGCGAACGCGACCCGGAGAAGTCGGTGTCACCGGTACCGGCGGTCGTGCCGATCGAACCCGCGTCCATCGGTTCGGGAGACTGGACCCCTTCGCTCCGCTCGGCTACGTCTTCGTGAGAGATCGGGGAAAAGACGCTGTGTCCACAACTTCGACACTGCCCGAGGTTCGCGTTGTGGACCGTATTGCACCTGTCGCACTCCCAGGGCATGCTCGCGGCCTCACGCCGATCCCTCTTGGTACTGTTGGACGATCGGTGTTCACAAAACCGCGATCTGCGTTGAGACGCCGACACGCCGACGCTGACGATGAAATTCTTCTCAATCCGCCGCCGACGGCGCCGTGTGGAACGGCTGCGTGGCGATCGACTCCCGGAGCCGGGGCAGTGCGTCGCGGCCGTGCTCGTGGGCCGCCGTCACGACCGCGAACACTTCCTCGCGGCTCACCTTCACGCCCTCCCCGGTCACCGCGCGCTCGGGGTGCTTCGACAGCTCCCGGAGCGTCCCGACCGCCAGCAGGTACGGGATGGTCCACGCCGCGAGGGTGTTGCCCTCGACCAGCGGGACGTGTTCGAGGTACGTCTGCGCGCCGTCGAGGAAGCCGCGCGCGTACCCCGCCGTCCGGGAGACGACGCTGGCGGTGCCCTCGCGGTGCTCGGGCGCGACGACCTCCTCCTGCGGGACGCCCTCCTCGTCGAGCCACTCCGCCGGGAGGTAGACGTTGTTCTCCTCGGTGTAGTCGTCGTGCACGTCCTTCGCGACGTTGACCAGTTGGAGCAGGAGGCCGAACTCCTCGGCGACCTCGTACAGCCGCTCGGTGCGGTCGTCGTCGACGGTGCCCAGCGTCGTGACGAGGTTCGTGATGAGGGTGCCGACGGTGCCGGCGACGTAGTAACAGTACTCCTCCAGTTCCCCGCGAGTCTCGATGCGGAGGCCGCCCTCGTCGGCGTAGCGCTCGACGAAGTCGGCCATCCCGGTCGCCATCTCCCGGGCGGGCGGGACGACCGCGCGGCGGACCTCCGGCGGGAGGTCCTCGAAGGTGGCGAACACGCGCTCCACCTCGGCGACGACCTCCCAGTCGGCCGAGCGGTCGTCCGCGGGCGGGAGGTGCGGGTCGACCGACGCGCGGAACTCGCCGGCGTCCGTGTCGTCGTCGGGGTCGAGGGCGGCGTCGAACTCCCGGAGGAGGGCGGCCTGTTCGTCGGGGGTGATGTGGTCGGCGTCCTCGACGGTGTCGGCGATCCGGCAGACGAGATAGCCGAGGCAGATGTATGACGACATCGGTTCGTCGAGGGTGTCGACAGTCAGCGCGAAGGTGCGCGAGACACCCTGGACGGCCTCGTGGCACCACGCGAGGTCGGCGTCGGGGTGGGTCGCGGCGGGGCGGTCGGCGTCGGGCATTCAGTTGCACTGGCTTATGGTAGGAGGGTTAAAAAGTACTGTGTGGTGCGTGTCGCCATCCTGTCACGCGGTCGGTCGGTTCATGCGGCCGCTTCACCTCGCCGATCCCGGCGCCGCCGTCGACGGTAGTGTTCAGATAAGCTGGTTCCATGCGAAGGCGAACGCTTGAAGCCAATTTTCGACGGTGTCTGCTTCGGCGTGGCTAAAACAGTTTGAGAACTGGTTAGTTCGTCGTTTTAGTTCTCTGAAGACACGTTCAACGGCATTCCGATTACCATGTTTTTCGTATCTGTAATCGAGGCCGTGTCGGTGAAGTGCCGCTTGCAGCCACGGTGCGGAATCGACGAGAAAGAGCGCGTCATCGACGAGATGTTTGTCGCGGAGTTCCGCAAGAAACATCTCGGTAATCGCTTGATTTCTCGTCGGAGAGAGCTTCACGTGCAACAAACGATTCGTGTCGGGATCGACGGCAGCGTACAGCCAGAACCGTTGGTCGTTGAGCTGGATCACGGTCTCGTCAACCGCGACGTGATCCGGATTGGCGCCATCGAGGGGCTGTAGATCGGCCTTCTGAACCCAGTTGTGAACGGTCGTTCGACAGCGGTCGACACCCAACCTATCGAGAATTGAAACGGTATCCGAAAGTGATAGTCCAGCCAAATGGAGTCGGATACCGAGCTTCATCGCCGGCTCGGGTGTCGCCTCTCGCTCCACAAAATCTAACTCGAAGCAATCGCTACCTCCGTCGAGGCGGGCGATTTCGAGCATTGATCACTCAAAAATCGTTCCGCCTCACTCTTCATCCTTATCTGAACACCGCCGCCGTCGACACTGCAAAGATTGAAGCCGCGTAACTCACAGGAACGACCATGGACTTCGCGCTGACTACCGAGCAACGACAGATCCGCGACATGGTCGCGGAGTTCGTCGACGAGGAGATCAAACCGCGCGCCGCCGAGATCGACGAGGAGGACGAGTTCCCCCGCGATCTGGTCGATCAGATGGCCGAGTTGGGGCTGATGGGCATGCCGTTCCCCGAGGAGTACGGCGGCGCCGGCCTCGATTACCACAGCTACGCGCTCGGGCTCTCGGAGATCGCGCGCGGCTCCGGCGGCCTCGGCACCGTCGTGGCGGCGCACATCTCACTGGCGGGCAACATGCTGTACGCCTTCGGCGACGAGGACCAGAAGCAGGAGTACCTCACCCCGCTGGCGGAGGGCGAGGACATCGGCGCGTTCGCGCTCTCGGAGGCCGGCGCCGGGTCGGACGTGCCCGCGATGGAGACCACCGCCGTCCGCGACGGCGACGGGTACGTCGTCAACGGCGGGAAGCTGTGGATCTCGAACGGCTCAGTCGCCGACACGGTCACGTTGTTCGCGAAGACCGACCCCGACGCCGGCAACAAGGGCATCTCCTCGTTCGTCGTCCGGCCGGAGGAGGACGACGGGTTCATCGTCGAAGGAACCGAGCACAAGCTCGGCGACAAGGGGTGTCCCACCGCGGAACTCCGCTTCGACGACATGTACCTCCCCGAGGACCGCCTGCTGGGCGAGGAGGGCGACGGCTTCGTGCAGGCGCTCAAGACGCTCAACGGGGGCCGGATCACCATCGCCGCACGCGGCGTCGGTATCGCCCGCGCGGCGCTGGAGGAGGCCGCGGAGTACGCCACCGAGCGCGACCAGTTCGGCGGCCCGATCTCGCAGTTCCAGGCGATCCAGCACAAGATCGCCGACATGGACACGAAGCTGCAGGCCGCGGAGCTGCTGATGCACAAGGCGGCCGACCTGAAGATCAAGGGCGAGCCGTTCATCAAGGAGGCCGCGCAGGCGAAGCTGTACGCCAGCGAGATCAGCCGCGAGGTCGCCAACGAGGCGATCCAGATCCACGGCGGCTACGGCTACACGAAGGACTTCCCGGTCGAGCGCTACTACCGCGACGCGAAGCTCAACGAGATCTACGAGGGCACCAGCGAGATCCTGCGCAACACGATCGCACGGCAGGTGCTCGACGAATAACGCGCGAATCGAACGACCGAACCGGGCCTTCGCTTCCCCTCGATTCGCTTCACGCCGCCGTTACCCGTCGCCTCGCTACGCTCGGCAACGCTGTGTTCGTGGGCGGAGCGGCACGGGACCGCTCCGCCGTTACCCGTCGCCTCGCTACGCTCGGCGACGCTGTGTTCGTGGGCGGAGCGGCACGGGACCGCTCCGTCGACGCCCGAGCCGACTCCGTCTGCTCGCCTCAGTCGTCGCCGGGCACCGCGCTCCCTTCCGCGGGCGTGTTCAGTTCCACGCCGCCCGAGAGGTCCCGCTGCGGGAACGGGATCTCGATGCCCTCCTCGTCGAAGCGCCGTTTCACGTTCGTCACGTACTCGCCGCGGATCTTTACCCAGTCCGCCCGCGAGGGGTTCTCGATCCAGATGCGGCTCTTGAGCCCGACGTAGCTGTCGGCCAGCTCCGTCAGGCGCACCGACGGCGCCGGGTCGCCGAGGATCTCGGGGTGGCGCTCGGCCTCCTCGACGATGATCTCGGTCGCGTGCTCGATGTCGTCGTCGTAGCCGATACCGAAGAGGAACTGCAGGCGGAGGGTGTCCTTCGCGACGGGGTTCTTGATGACGTCGTCGGTGAGCTGCGAGTTGGGGACCGTCAGCAGCTCGTTGTCGAAGGTCCGCACCCGGGTCACCCGGAAGGAGATGTCCTCGACCACGCCGGAGTGGCCGTCCCACTCGATCCAGTCGCCGATGCGGAACGGCTTGTCGGTGAAGATGAAGATCCCGGCGACGAAGTTCTTGATCACGTCCTGCATCGCGAAGCCGATGGCGAGCGTCGCCGCGGCGGCGATCGTCGCCAGCGACTGCAGGAAGTCGCCGTAGCCGGCGAACCCGAACGCGATGGCGATGCCGACGAAGACCACGATAACGGTGGTCAGTTTCTCCAGCGGCCGCTTCGCGTGGGTTTCGAGCCCCTGGGAGTCGAGGAGTCGGCTCACCAGCGGGACGATCAGTACCCGGCCGGCCACCACGAACGCCGCCAGCACGACGAGGAACGTGATCGCCGCGCCCGCGGGATCCGCGAACGTCCCGGGGACGCCGGCCCCCTCCAACAGGTCGGCGACGAACGTCGCGGGGTTGCCCGTCTCGCCGCCGGTCTGGAGGACGGGGATCGGAACGCCGGGTGCGCTTGCGAACGTCATCGATGCAACACGGCGGTGTGACCGCGCGTCTCGATCAGGTCGGCCGACACCCGCTCGGCCAGGTCGGCGGCGAGTTCGTCCACGTCGGTGCCCGCCTGCGCCGAGCGGTGGAACTTCACCTTCACGAGGTCGCGATCTTTCAGTTGGTCGTCGAGCTCGTCGACGACCGCCGAGACGCCCTTCTTCCCGACCCAGACGGTCACGTCGAGGTCGTGAGCCTGCTTGCGTAGGTCCTGATCGGTCATGGGCTCGCTACCCGTGGAAGCCGTTTGAAGGTTCCCGTTCGCGTCGTTGCCGCCCGGATCCGGCGCCGGCGCCCGGCCCTCGCGGCGTCCCCGGGTCGGCGCCCGTCACCCCCGGTACGGGTAGCGTTCGGTCGCGCCGCAGTCACAGCGGATCACGACGTGACTTCCCTCCTGTAGCCTGACGCGCGCGTTGCGGCCGGGGAGGAGGTACGAATCGCACGCGTCGCAGGTGAACCGGTCGAACCGCCGGGGGAGCCCGCAGCGGTGCCGCTCGGCGATCCGCCTCGCGAGCCTGACGGCCTCGCGGGCGCGCCCGTCGTCGCCGGCGCGGGCCAGATCCCGGGCGAAGTCGGCGAGGCGGTCGATCCGCTCCTCGGCGATCCGTGCGTCGTTCATCGGATGCGTCGACGGATCGTCGTCGACGGCGGCGGATAGCGGTTTCGGGTGTGTCCGCCTCAGTCGTCGACTGCGGGCTCGGCGACCGCCTCCGTCGCGTCGCCGACGGCGCCGTTCTCGATCGGGGTCACGGACCGCTCCAGCCACAGCAGCGCCGCGGCGACGAGCCCGCACACCGCGACCAGCGTCGGCCACAGCAGCCCCGAGAGGCCGTAATCGAAGAACAGCCCGCCGGCGAACGATCCCAGCCCGATGCCGAGCCGCTTGGCGACCTCGAGCATCGACAGCTGCGTGCCGCGCTCGGCGGCGGTCCCGAGATCCGACATCAGCGCGGACGCCAGCGGCGAGTGGAGGATCTCCCCGACCGTCCGGAGGAGGAGGTGTCCGCCGACGAGCGCGACGCCGACCAGTACCGCCGGGACGGCGAGGCCCGTTCCCTCCGGGACGCGGGCGAGGTCGGCACCCCAGGCCGCGAGCATCGCCACCGCCCAGAAGCACGCCGAGACGGCGAGCCCCCGCGTGCGACGCCACCCGCCGACGGCGTCGACGAGCGGGATCTGCAGGAGGACGATGGTGAGCGGATTGACGACGTACAGCGTGCCGAGCTGGGCGGCCGTCAGGCCCAATCCCTCCTTGGCGACGATCGGGACGGTCGTCTGCATCTGCGCGTACATGACCGCGAAGCCGACGTTGACGCCGGCCAGCGCGAGCACCCGCGGCCGGGTCGCCGCGCGCCACCACGCCGCGAGCGTGCGGTCGTCGTCGCCGACGGCGTCACCCTCGGAGCCGTCGCCCCCGCGTTCGTCCGCGTCGCCGGGGGCGTCGCTCTCGGCGTCGTCGCCGGCGACGCGCGGGACGAACAGGAGGATGACGAGCGCGACGACCGCCGAGGTGGCGCCGTCGGCGACGAAGACGGCGACCGACGCCACCGAGTAGAGGACGCCCCCGACGACGAAGCCGGCGCCGAAGCCGACGTTGTTCGCGACCTTGAGGAGGGCGTACCCGCGGTCGCGCTCGGCGGCGTCGGTGAGGTCGGCGGTCATCGCGTGGCTCGCGGGCGTGTAGAGCCCGCGGACGAACCCGGAGGCGACGCAGACGCCGACGAACGCGACGCCGAGCGCCGAGACGCCCGTCGCGGCGGGGACCGCCCCCGGAACGGCGCCGGCGATATCGGGCACGAACGCGAACGCAGCGAGCGCGACCGCCGAGAGCGCCATCGACGCGACCATCACGGGCTTGCGACCGACCACGTCCGCGAGGAACCCGCCGACGGCCGTCCCCGCGGCGGTCGTCACGCTCTTTGCGCCGAGTCCGAGGCCGACGACCGACAGCGCGATCCCGACCTGCAGGTGGAAGTGAACCGTCGCGAACGGGTAGACGAGCCCGCCGCCGAAGACGTTGATGAGCTGTCCGAAGGCGACGACGTAGACGGCGCGGTCGAACCCGCGGACGGCGGCGAGGGACGGACGCTGCACGCGCCGCCGTTCGGGCAGCGGGGAAGTGAACGGTGCGGTTCCGATCCGGGGATACGAATGTCGTCTCTGCGTATCGAATCCAAGATTCGTGTTCGAGAGGGGCTCTCCGTGCCGTTCTCCGGATCGAGTCTGTCAGGTGACCAAAAGACTCTATATGGTTCGGTATAAGCACTTTACGAAGGAGGAACTCGGAATGGCCAAGGACACTGTTCGGTACCCAGACAAGGTCGTCGACGAGATCGACGCGCTCGTCGACGACGGCGTTTTCGAGAGCAAGTCCGAGTTCTATCGCTTCTCCGCGGAGTACGTGCTCGCGCTCGTCAGCGACGAGTGGGAGCCCGAGACGTTCAACTACGGCGAGATCCGAGACGAGTTGGACCTCCAGGAGGAGCCCGTGCTGCTGGGTGCCGACGGCGGCCGCGACTTCCTCAACGCGGTCATCACCGTCCGCCAACTCGGCCTGCGCAACGACTTCGCGGAGGCCGAGCAGTTCATCGACGAGAACTACGAGACCACCGACCGCTCGGGGATGATCCTCGAGGAGCTGCTTCGCGTCTACCGAGACCGCGCCGACAACGGGTCGAGCTCCGGCGCCTGATCCCCTCCCGGCTCACACGCGTCCGCGCGCCGTTCTCTCGTCGTCTGCTGCCGTTTCAGCAACGTTCCGTCCACACACCGTTCACGATCCACCCGCGATCCGACTCCACCCTCGATCCGCCCCGGCCGCCAGCGACGGCGCCGGGAGACATCGCCGGTTAACGCCGTCCTCGGGGGATCGAACGTGTTCGTCGCCAGGATTACCCACCCCCGGCGCGTAGCCCCCGGGGATGCGGAAGAACGAGCTGGTTCACCTCCACACGCTCCTGCGGACGGCGGCCGGCTACCTCTCCGCGCGCGACGACATTCCGGACGACGCCCTCGACGCCTACGAGTCACACGGGGTCACGCCGATGTCGATGCGGGCCGACCGGGGCGATCACGAGGCCGCGGTCACCGCGCTCGCGACCGGGCTCGCGACGACGGCCGCCGGCGACGGCGGCGGCGACGATGACACGACCGAAGGCGGCGAGGGCGACGACGGCGGGTCCGGGAACCCGTCATCCGACGAGGCGTCGCCGCGGGCGGTCGAGGGATCGCCGTCGGGTCCGTCGCCGGAGTGATCGGTTCCGGCGGTCGCGACCGGTACCGTCTACACCCCTCCGTCCACACGGACCCGTATGCGACTGGAACAGTACTGGGGCGTCGGGCCCAAGACCGCCGAGACGCTCCGCGAGTCCCTCGGCGAGTCGGCCGCGATCGACGCCATCGAGTCGGCGGACGTGCGCGCGCTCGTCGACGCGGGCGTCACCCGCGGGCGGGCGACCCGGGTGCTCCGGCGGGCGAACGGGAAGGAGGCGATGGATCTCTTCGGGACCCGCGACGCCCGCGAGGTGTACGACGACCTGCTCGACATCGCCGCCGGCTACGCGGTCACCGAGCACGCCGCCGACCGCGTGCGCGTGCTCACGCCGCTCACGAGCGACGACCGCCGCGAGGAGCGCCTCGACGACGTCCTCGAAGCCCGGGACGCGTGGGCGGACCTGAGCGAGGACGATCGGGATGCGGTCCTCGACGCGTTCGCCGACTACGACGAGGCCGGCGGCACCGACCGCGCGGCCGTCGAGTGCGCGCTCGCGCTCCGTGAGGCGGGGCTGCGCGGGGGAACCTTCGCGGCCCTCGACGGGATCGACGAGGACGCGCTCCGGGAAGCCGCGGACGCCCTCGCGGCGCTCACCGACGACGGCGTCGCCGCCGGCGCCGACGACCGGCTCGACCGCCTGCGCGAGCGCGCCGCGACCGCCCGCGACCTCGCCGACTCGGCGTTCGACGTGGTCGAGACGGTCCGCGAACGGGGCGCGCGCGACCCCGACGCGTTCCGCTCGGCGGTCGTCGAGTACGTCGCCGAGGAGACGGGGCTGACCCGCGGCCGGATCGAGTCCGCGGGTCCCGACGAGGCGGTCGACTCGGCGGACTTCGTCGGATCGACGCTCCGCACGCTCGCCGACGAGCTGGAGGCGGAGGCCGACGAGCGCGCCGCCGAGGTCCGCGCCGAGCTGGAGGCCGACGTGGCCGACGGCGCCGCCGACGTGGAGGCGGTCGTCGATGCGGTCTCCGACATCGCCTTCCTCCTCTCGCTGGCGCGCTTCGCCGTCGCACACGACCTCTCCCGGCCGGACCTCGCCGGCGACGGCGTCGCGGTCGCGAACGCCCGGAACCTCTTCCTCTCGGGGGAGGTGCAGCCGGTCACCTACGGCGTCGGCGACCACGACCTCGCGGGCGGGGCATCCGCCGCCGGGATACCCGCCGGCGACCGCGTCGCCGTGCTCACGGGGGCCAACTCCGGCGGGAAGACGACGCTGCTTGAGACGGTCTGTCAGGTCGTGGTCCTCGCGTCGATGGGGCTGCCCGTCCCCGCCGAGGCCGCCCAGGTCGGTCGCTTCGACACCGTCGTGTTCCACCGCCGGCACGCCTCGTTCAACGCCGGGGTGCTCGAATCGACGCTGAAGTCGGTCGTCCCGCCGCTGGTCGGCGAGGGGCGGACGCTCATGCTCGTCGACGAGTTCGAGGCGATCACCGAGCCCGGCCGGGCGGCCGACCTGCTCAACGGTCTCGTGGAGCTGACGGTCGACCGCGGTGCCGTCGGCGTGTACGTCACACACCTCGCGGACGACCTGTCGCCGCTGCCCGAGGCCGCCCGCGTGGACGGCATCTTCGCCGAGGGGCTGACCAACGACCTGGGCCTGCTCGTCGACTACCAGCCCCGCTTCGGCGTCGTCGGCAAGTCGACGCCGGAGTTCATCGTCTCGCGGCTCGTCGCCAACGCCTCCGACCGCGCCGTCCGCCAGGGGTTCGAGGAGCTCGCGTCCGCCGTCGGCGAGGAGGCCGTCCAGCGGACGCTCTCGGACGCGGAGTGGACTGCCGAGCAACGAGAGTGAGCGGGCGGGAGCGCGTCGGTCGCCGTCGCATCGCGGTCGCGTCGCCGTCACGTCGCCGTCGCTACCCGAACGCGCCGAGGCTCGACTGGAGGTCGCGCCCGCCGTCGCCCTCCTCGACCTCGTACCCGACGAGGTCGCGAACGTCGACGGCGTACGTGGTCCCGCCGTTCTCCAACACGAGGACCCTCCCTTTCGTCCCGACGACGGTACCCGAGGCGAGCGTCTCGGCCACGGGGCGTTCTGCCAGATCGAGCCCGTAGTCGAAGGCGAACCGTTCCTCGTAGTCGACGCCCGCCAGGAGCGCGTCCCACGCGTCCCCGTCCACCGTCTCGGCGAGACCGGCGATCTTGGTCGGGACGCGCACGCGGTCGGGGAGCCCGTCGTCCGCGTCCGCAGGGGTGGCGGATGCGGCCGAACCGTGGTCGGCGCCGAGAGGGGTGTCGTCCGCGTCGCCGCCGGCGACGCGGCTGCCGCCGTCGCCGCCGATCGTCCGTTCGAGCCCGTGGGCGGCGATCCCGGCCTCTATCTCGCGGGCGATCCGGCCGTTCTCGACGGTCCGCAGGTGGACCGCGCGGTCGGCGCCCTGCTCGCGCAGGCGGGTGTCGAGGCGCCACTCCCTCGTCACGCCCACCTTGAACGTGTCCGGGGCGAACGCGGCGACGTAGATCGCGTGGTCGTCGAAGCAGTCCATCTCGTCCTTGAGACAGGTCCCGGTACAGCGCGCGCACACCCACGTCGAACGGTGATCGTCGCAGTACGGCGCCGCCTCGTTCCCGCATGCGACGTGACCCCCGTCGTGGATCGTCCCGGCACAGCGGCGGTCGCCGAGGCGCCACGACAGCTCGGTTCCGGGGTCGAGGGCGATCCGGTCGACATCGCCGGTCGCGGTTCCCGGCGGGGCGTTCGGGTCCGGGGCGCCGTCGCTCACGAACAGCGCGCCCGCCGGCGTCTCGTAGCCCACGATCTGCACGGCCGCGGATAGGCCTCGCTGCGGTAAAGTGATGTCCCATCCGGCCGGCTCACGTCGACGGGCTGACGGCAGACCGCGGTCCGACGACAGATCGAATCGCTATCCAGACTACTAAATCGACTCGAAAAAGACTAATTTGAATACTATAACGATAGAATTATAATTGGGTGTCACACTGTCCCATCCGTCATGGCACACCGTGACGGGAAGACGCGACGCGACGTACTGCGGGCGGCCGGCGCGGCCGCCGCGACCACCGGACTCGCCGGCATGGCGTCGGGGGCGTCGGGGGCGCCGGGGACCGTCGAGGTCAACGTCGGCTACGGCGGCCCGAGCGGCAAGCGTGCGGCGCTGTCGGAGGCGAGCGAGGTCGTCAGAGAGTTCGCGTTCGACGCGGTAACGATCCGGGTCAGCGAGAACGCGATCGAGGGGCTCGGGCGGCGCCCCGACGTGCGCTACGTCGAGCAGAACGGGCGGATGCACGCGCTCGCCCAGCAGCTCACGTGGGGAGTCGACCGCACCGACTCGGAGGTCGCCCACGCGAACGGCGACACGGGCGCGGGCGCCGACGTCGCGATCCTCGACACCGGTATCGACTCGGATCACCCCGACCTTCAGGCGAATCTCGGGGCGGGCCGGGCGTTCGTGAAGGCGCGCGGGAACTACCAGTACGACTGGGACGACGACAACGACCACGGTACCCACTGCGCGGGGATCGCCGGCGCCGACGACAACGACCGCGGCGTCAGGGGGGTCGCCACCGAGGCGACGCTTCACGCGGTCAAGGTCCTCGACAAGCGCGGCTCGGGCTCGTTCTCCGACATCGCCGCCGGGATCGAGTACACCGCCGATCAGGGCTGGGACGTGGGGTCGATGAGTCTCGGGGCCTCCTCGGGCTCCCAGACGGTGAAGGACGCGTGTTCCTACGCGGTCGACCGCGGCGTCCTCCTCGTCGCCGCGGCGGGCAACTCCGGCCCCTGCTCCGACTGCGTCGGCTACCCGGCCGCCTACGGCGAGTGCATCGCGGTGTCGTCCTCGGCGAGCGACGACTCGCTGTCGAACTTCTCCTCGACGGGCCCCGAGGTCGAGATGATCGCGCCCGGAACCGACATCTACTCGACGGTCCCCGGCGGCTACGACACCTTCTCCGGCACGTCGATGGCGACGCCGCACGTCGCCGGCGCCGCGGCCCAGCTGATGGCGAACGGGTACACGAACACGGAGGCCCGTTCGCGACTCGCCGACAGCGCGGAGGACCTCGGACTCGCGGACAACGAGCAGGGTGCGGGCCTGCTCGACACGGCCGCGGCGCTCGGGTACGACTCCGGCGACGACTGAGCGTTCCGACCGTCCGACCGGAGGATTCTTTTCACGACATGGCGACCCGGTAGTATGAGCGAGCCGCTGGACCCGACGCTCACGGTTGCACCGACCGACGGGGGGCTCACGCTCACGCTCACCGTCGAGAACGGCGGCCCCGACGCGGTCGAGTTCTCCTTCAGCGACGGCCAGCGCGCGGAGTTCGTCGCCCGCGACGCCGAGGGCGACGAGGTCTGGCGCTGGAGCGACGGGCGGGCGTTCGCGATGGCGCTCGGGAGCGAGACGGTCGAACCCGGGGCGACCGTCGAGTACGAGGGCGAGTGGACATCGCCGGAACCCGGCGAGTACGAGGTCGTCGGATCGCTGGCCGCGACCGATGCCGAGGCAGCGGCGTCGATGACGGTGGTCGTACCCGGCGAGAAGTAGCGGGAGCGGACGGTCCGCGCTCGTTCAGTCGTCGCCGGCGGGCCGCCCCAGCGAGATTGCGCGGTCGTTGATCCGGCGGATCGAGTCGGCTGCGTCCCCGTAGGTTGTCTGACGGTATCGGTTCATACTACCGTCTACAACCCCGGCACGAAATAGTTTTTCACTACCGAGTAAATAGTTCCACACGCCGATCCGAACCCTCAGCGCAGCTCCGCGAGCAGGTCCCGCGTCGCGGCGCGGACGGCGTCGTCGCTGGAGGCGGGCGGCTCCCAGCCGAGGGCGGCGAGCTTCTCGACGGAGAGGCGCATCTTGGGCACGTCGCCGGTCCAGCCGCGGTCGCCGCCGGTGTAGCTGTATGCGGGGTCCAGGCCCATCTCCTCGGCCACGATGTCCGCGATGCGGTTCACCGAGGTCGTGGTCCTGGAGCCGAGGTTGTACGTGTTGAGGTCGCGCTCGCCGTGCTCGACGACGTGGCACATCGCGTCGACGCAGTCGGTGACGTGGAGGTACGACTTCTCCTGGCGGCCGTCGCCGAGGATCTCCAGTTCCTCGGGGTCGGCCTGCAGCTTCTGGATGAAGTCGGGGATCACGTTCCCGCGCTGGTAGGGGCCGACGATGTTGGCGAAGCGGTACACCCACGCCGAGAACCCGTAGCTCTTCGCGTACGTGGAGATGAGCGCCTCGTCGGCCAGCTTCGAGGAGCCGTAGATGCTGATCGGCTCCAGCGGGGCGTAGTCCTCGGGCGTCGGCCGGGGTGCCTCGCCGTAGACGGTGGAGGAGGAGGTGAACGCGAGGTTCGACACGCCCGCGTCCGCCATCGCCTCGAGGACGTTGTACGTCATCTCGGTGTTCTCCTCGAACAGCGTCCGGTCGTCGTCGAAGTTCGTGTCCGTGTACGCCGCGAGGTGGAAGACCACGTCCAGGTCCGCGGTCACCGCCTCGCGCGTCTCGGCCTCGTCGGTCAGGTCGGCCTCGATCACGTCGACGCCGTCGGGGATCCGGTCGCGCTCGCCCTTCGAGAAGTCGTCGGCGACGCGCACGTCCGCGTCGTACTCCGACTGGAGGTGTCCCGCGAGATGTGATCCGATCAGGCCGCCGCCGCCCGTGACGAGGGCGGCGGTTCCGGTCAGGTCCATGCCGTTGCGGGGGCGAGCGCGCAGAAAAGGTCTTGCGGTCGCCGCATGCGGAACGACACAGCGGGCTCAGTCGGTCGGTTCGACCTCGTCGGCCACGGGCGCCGAGAGCGGTTCATCCATCCCGAGCAGATCGGCGCTCTCCTCCCACAGCCGGCGTTGCGCGCGCGGGTCCTGCGCCTCCGTCGAGGGCTTCCTCTCGCGGCAGTCGGCGAAGTACCGCCCCGTCGCGTCGGCGACCTCGTCGGCGACGGCGAGGTACACCGCCGTGGCGGCCCCCTCGGCGGGCGTCGTCGCGAACGGGAGCCGCCCGAGCGCGCTCGCCGCGCCCGACAGCGGGCCGGGGAGGTGCCGGAAGAAGCCCGAGCCGGGGATCGCGCCCGGGTGGAAGCTGTTCGAGGTGATCCCGCGGTCGTCGCGCTCGCGCAGCCGACGGCCTAATTCCGCGGCGAACTGCACGTTCGCCAGCTTCGAGCGCTGGTACGCCCGCCACGAGGAGAAGCCGTCAACCGAGTCCACGGCGTCGAGGTCGATCTGATCGCCTCGGTGCGCCTCCGAGGCGGTGGTGACGACGCGCGCGTCGTCCGCGAGGTCGTCGAGCAACTCGGCGGTGAGCTGGTACGGCGCGAGGTGGTTCACGTGGAAGGTGTACTCGACGCCCAGATCGGTGCGTCGCGCCTCGCGGAAGTAGCCGCCCGCGTTGTTGAGAAGGAGGTCGAGCCCGTCGTCGCCGGCGGCGCGCCGCGTCGCGTCCGCGAGCGCGCGGACCTCGGCCGGATCCGCGAAGTCGGCGGCGACGAACTCGGCCGTTCCCTCTTTGACGCCGGCGTCGATCTCCTCGACCACCTCGGCGCCGGCCTCCTCGTCGCGGCCGTGGACGATCACGTGTGCGCCGAGGCGCCCGAGCGACAGCGCCGCCTCCCGGCCGATCCCGCTGGTCGAACCGGTCACGAGCGCCGTTTCGCCGACCAACCGTTCGTCGTCGACGCCCGCGATGTCCTCCGGATAGTTCCGCATGTGGGCTCGAAGGAGTTCGCCCCGGAAAGCGCCGTCGGCGGCGATGCTGTCGGCGGCCTGTCGGTGTCGACGGTGGAGACGATGTCGACGGTGGAGACGATGTCGACGGTGGAGACGATGTCGACGGTGGAGACGATGTCGACGGTGGAGACGATGTCGACGGTGGAGACGATGTCGACGGCGACGATGCACGGCGACGACGCGCGGATTCGGCGTCGCCGGTTCGCCGCGTCGCCGCCGAAAGCGAACCGCCCTTACGCGGGCGCGCCGTTGCTCGGCGTATGAACGACGAGGTCGTCGTCCTCCGGTACGGCCACCGCCCCGGGCGGGACGACCGGATGACGACCCACGTGGGGCTGACGGCGCGGGCGCTCGGCGCCGACCGGGTGATACTCCCCGACAACGCCGGGCAGTCCGCCGAGACGATCCGCGACATCACCGACCGCTTCGGCGGCCCCTTCGCCGTCGAACAGCGCGACGACCAGCGCGCGTTCACGCGCAACTGGGAGGGAACGGTCGCTCATCTCACGATGTACGGCGAGCGCGTGCAGGACGTGGAGGCGGATGTCCGCGCCGACTCCGTCGACGAGGGAACTCCCCTCCTCGTCGTCGTCGGGGGCGAGAAGGTACCGTTCGACTTCTACGAGGAGGCCGACTACAACGTGGGCGTGACGAACCAGCCGCATTCGGAGGTGGCCGGCCTCGCCGTCTTCCTCGACCGGCTGTTCGAGGGTGCGGAGTTGGAGCGCGAGTGGGAGGACGCCGACCGGCGTGTCATCCCGCAGGAGACTGGCAAGCGCGTCGTCGACCCCGACGAAGCCGAGGCCGAGCGCGCCGGTGACGGCGAGTAAGGCGGCAACAGCGGCGCCAACGGCGCCGGCCGGTCACGGGACGGGACGGGGTCGGAAGAACCGGGGCCGCGCGGACCGCAGCTTAGTGGTCGTCCTCGCGCCACTTCTGGCCGCACTCGGTGCACGTGAAGAAGCGCGTCTCGGACTCGTCGGCCGAGCGGATCTGCTTCATCTCGTAGCGCACGGTCCGCACCTCGTCGCACTCGGGGCACTTCTGCTCGACCGTCGGGCCGATCTCCGACTGGTCCATCTCGGAGACGTCGACCACGGTGCTGCCCTCCTGACCCTGCGTCGTCGTCATCGCCGCCTCGGCCGCCTCGTCGCGAAGCTCCTCGTGACCGCACGACCCGCACACCCACGTGTCGTCGTCGGCTTTCATCATCGAGCCGCACTCGTCGCAGAATTCCATACCCCCTCGGTCTGCCGTCTTCGCACTTAAGCTCGGGGGTCCGGACGCGACGCGGTGTCCGGCGCCCCGTCGCTCACCCCGCCCGGTCCACCCGCGTCGGCGACGGTCAGGCGTCGCCCTCCGACTGGCCGGGCTCGCCGACCGCCTCGATCGGGAGCGCCAGCTGGAGTTCCTCGTACAGGTCGTCCGCGCTTCCGAACTGCTCGCTGGGGCACTCCGAGACGTACCGGCCCAGGTTCCCCTCCCCGTCGGCGAACAGGACGGTCGTGTCGCCGAACTCGCCGGCGGCCTCCGCACGGCTTATCGGGTACTCCAGCTCCTCGAACAGCGATTCCACCCGGGATAGCTTGACCTCGGACATGATGCGGATCGGCGATACGCGCCGTGACCGTATCACCCTATTGTCGAGTCCGCGTCGTTCGCTGGCCGAGTGGATTCACAGGAGCGATTCACACACTGTCGGCTCGACCGGGCACGCTCCCCGCTCGTTCCGAAGCGCTCGGTCGCTCGCTTCGTTCGCTTTCTCACGCCTCGCCTTACTCGAATTCGGGGTCCCGCTTGTTCACGAACGCGTCCATCCCCTCCCGCTGGTCCGGCGTCCCGAACAGCCCCGAGAAGACGCGCTGTTCGTACTCCAGCCCGGCCCCCAGCCCCGTCTCGTACGACTGGTTGATCGCCTCCTTGGCCGCCGCGACGGCGAACTTCGGCTGGGCCGCCAGATCGGCGGTCAGCTCGTCGATCCGGGAGTCGAGCTGGTCGTGGGCGACGACCTCGCCGACCATGCCGTACTCGTGGGCGTCGGTCGCGTCGATCCGGTCGCCGAAGAGGATCAGCCGCCGGGCGACCTCGTCGTTGACGAGTCGCGGGAGCCGCTGGGTGCCGCCCCAGCCGGGAACGATCCCGAGATCGATCTCGGTCTGCCCGAAGACGGCGTTCTCGGCGGCGACGCGGAGGTCGCACGCGAGCGCGAGTTCACAGCCGCCGCCGAAGGCGTAGCCGTTGACCGCTGCGATGCTGGGCGCGGGGAACGTCTCCAGCGACCGCGCGATGTCGTGGCCCAGCTCCGCGTACGCCTGCGCCTCGGGCGTGCCGAGGTCCTTCATGTAGGAGATGTCCGCGCCGGCGATGAACGCCTTCTCACCCGCGCCGGTGAGCACGAGCGCGCGCACCTCGGCGTCCTCGGCCTCCGCGATGGCCGACCGGAGCGCCTCCAGGGTCTCGACGTTCAGGGCGTTGAGCTTGTCCGGGCGGTCGATCGTGATCGTGGCGATCTCCTCGTCGATGTCGAGGGTGACGGTGTCGGATTCGGGCACGGGCGTGGACTCGCGGCGTCGTCACCTAACCGTTTCCCCGGCGGCACTCCGCGATGTCGCGGACGCCGCAACCGGGAGGCCCAAATACCACCGCGGGGAAGCCTCCGGCGATGAGCGACCTCACCGACGAGGAACTGGAGCGGCTCGCCGACGTGGTGCGGCTCCAGCCGACGAAGAACAGCGAGCTCGGCGACCGGTGGGGGATGGACAGCGGCAGCGACGTGCACAGCTACCTCGAAAACCACCTGAAGGACTACTACTACCGCGACGACAACAGCCTCATCCGAGCCACGAGCGAGGCCGCGGAACTCACGGGCGTCGAACCGGGCGTCGTCGACGACGAGGACTACCCGAACGCGGTGCCCGAACGGATAACGGTTCCCGAACTCCACGCACAAGTGTTCCGCGTCGTCGCCGACCACGACGAGCGCTCGGAGTCCGTCGTCTCCGTGCTGAACAAGGTCCGCGACGAGTACGGCGTCGACGCCGAGGCCGGCGACGTGCGCCGCGCGCTCCAGAGCCTCCGGCGCAAGAACGTCGTCGAGGTCGAGTACCGCACGGTGCCGACGTTCAAGCTGGCGGTGCCGCGCGAGGACGTCGAGGTCGTCGTCAACGGCGACGCCTGAGGTGACTCACGAGTCGTCGACCGATCGCCCGATCACTCCTCGCCGACCGTCCGCCCGGTCGCTCCTCGCCGACAGCCATCCGGATCACTCCTCACCGACCGCCCGTCTTCGCTCCCGCGCTCGCCGCCGCTCCAGCAGCGCCCGGATCCCCTTCCCCGGACCGCCCTCGATCGGCCAGCCGTTCGACCGCCACTGCGGCGGCTCCGGCGAGAAGTCCGGGCAGCCGCCCTTGCACTCGGCGGCTGTCGGAACGCGTTCCTTCGCCGTGCAGTACGGAACGAGCGCGCGGCCCTCCCTGCGAAGCTCGAAGTGCCGGCAGTCGGGCCGCATCGTCTCGCGGAACGACCGCCAGCCCTTCCCGTAGGCGCGTTCGGCCAGCAGCAGCCGGGTTCGGGGGTCGCCGTCGGCGGCGAGCGCGGTCGGGTGCCATACCACCTCGGCGGCGTCGGCGTCGACGTCGACGCCCTCGGAGAAATCGAACTCCATGACGCCGACCTCGACGGGCATGTCCTCCAACAGCGCCGGCGACACCCGGTCCCCCGTCGCCGAGGTCGCGACCCACACCTCGTCGGCGAGGCCGGCGTCCACGTCGTGACGGAGCTGGTCAGACAGCGCCGCGGCCGCGCTGGCGTCCAGATCCGGCTTGTTCTCGATCGCGACGACGCGCTCGACCCAGTCGGGGTACTCGCGCTTTCGGCGAAACTCGATCCGGCCGTTCCGCCCGCCGCGCTTCTCGATCAGGTCGCGGCCGGCCGCGCGGTGGACGGCCTCCCGGACGTACCGCCACGGGAACCCGGGGTCCTCGAGGGCGTCGCGGTACCACGCGTACTCACGGGGCGCGCCGCGGACGACGCGAAGGAGATCCGAATCGAGTCCGCGGTCGCCGAACGCGCGCCGCACCGCCAGCGCGTCGGGGTCGACCTCGATGACGACGGTGTCCCAGCGGCGCTCGCGGGTGCCCAGCTGTCGCGCGACGACGACCGGCCGCTCGTCCGCTGCGGGGTGCCACGCGAGTTCGGCCCAGCGGCTGACGAGCAGCTCGAAGGCGAACTCGCTGTCGCCGGCGCCCCGAAACACACCCGCAGGTGGCGCGGACGCGAACTAACCGGTTTCGGTGTCGCCGGTGCGCCGCTGAGGCGCGGCCGGCGGTTCGCGTTCCACGTGCGCCGGCGCGGACGGTCCCGATCAGCTCTCGGATTCGAGGAGGTACCCCTCGGCCTCGGTCGCCTTGAGCTCGTCCAGGTAGTCGTGGGCCTGTTCGAGGATGTCGCGGGGGCCGTCCTGGGTGATGGTGTTGAGCGCCTGCTCGTAGTCGCGCCACTGCAGGTCGCGGTGTTCGGTCGACAGTTCCGCGGAGGCCTCGAACGAGTGGGCGATGAACAGGTGCACCGTCTTGTGGATGGTGTTCCCGCCCGCCTCGAACACGTAGTCGTACTCCTCGCGGAAGCCGTCGATGAGCCGGAAGTCCTCGACTCCCGCCTCCTCGGTCACTTCTCTGATCGCCGTCTGCTGGAGTTCCTCTTCCCCTTCGACCCCGCCCTTGGGGAACTCCCAGTCCCCGGGTCGGCTCTTCAGGAGCAGATACTCCCGTTTGCCGCGGGTGTCGCGGAAGAGGATGGCTCCAGCGCTAGTCGCTTCGACCGGCATTGGCGACAGGTAAGCCACCCCGGTTCAAGAGTATGTCGGAGCCGAGACCCGTCCATCGGCCCGAACGACGCCTGTGCGGCCTCCAGCGTCCGCGAGGGCGCCTCCGAGCGACGCGCCGCCGCGACCGCAACGGCGACTGCTCCGTGAACGGCACCCCGATCGTCGCGAACGCGCGCCCGCCGTGTGAGCGATCTGCCGACTGTCGTGTGAGGTCCCCACGTGGCGCCGCGCGGGTAGATGCCCTTTTGGCGCTCGGGCGTAACAGAGTGGGTAGACCCTCAGCTCATGACCTTCGTAACCAAACTTCGGTTCCAAAGCGGGGACCGGGCCGCGCTCGACGACACCGTGAACGGCATCAGGGAGATGCTCGAACGGAAAGGCGCCGAGTGCAAGGGCCCCCACACCGAACCCTCCGAGCGCGTCCGCGTCCCGCTGTACGAGGGACTCTCCTCGGGCGACGAGCTCGCCGAGTGGTCGTTCGAGGTGTTCGCGCGCCGCCTGGAGATCCACGGCAACGACCACATCGCCCGCGAGGTCGGCCACATGGACTTCCCCGACTCCGTCCACGTCGAGATCCAGGTGGAGCAGAAGAAGCCGCTCGGGCACCGGCAGAACTGAGCCGACGACGACCGACTTCAGCGCAGTGTACGTTCACGTCAACGCCGCCGTCTCCGTCGACGGGAAGCTCTCCTCGCGCCGCCGCGAGCAGGTCGAGATCAGCGGTGCCGACGACTTCGACCGGGTCGACCGGATCCGCGCGGCCGCGGACGCCGTGCTCGTCGGCGTCGGAACGGTCCTCGCGGACGACCCGCACCTCACCCTCGACGAGGAGGACCGCCGCGTCCAGCGCCTGCGCGACGGCCGTCCCGGAAATCCAGCCCGCGTCGTCGCCGACTCGCGCGCCCGTACCCCGACGGACGCCCGGATCCTCGACGACGAGGCGACCACCTACCTGCTCGTGAACGACGCGGCCGACCCCGACCGCCTGGACGCCCTCCGCGACGCCGGCGCCGAGATCGTCTCGGCCGGCGGCGATGGCAGCGATGGCGACGACACCGGAAGCGAGGACGGCGAGAACGCCCACGCCGGCCGCGTCGACCTCCGGGCCGCCTTCGACGCGCTCGAACGCGAGGGGATCGAGCGCGTCATGGTGGAGGGCGGCGGCGAGGTGATCTTCTCGCTGTTCGAGGCCGGCCTCGTCGACGAACTCACCGTCTACGTCGGCTCGCTCGTGATCGGCGGCCGCGGGGCGCCGACGCTCGCGGACGGGGAGGGGTTCGTCGACGACTTCCCCGAACTCGACCTGACGGACGTGGAACGCCTCGATGATGGCGTCCAGCTCTCGTACGAGACTTGAAGTACGGTGACGGGACCACGCCGTCGCATGCGCTGAGAACCGCCGTCCGTCGCTCCGCGGGTGTGCGACTCACCGACGGACGCCGCCGCGAGTCGCCTGTTCGCCCATCCTATCCCAACTCACTCCTCAGCGACGGCGACGGAACGGGTCGCGTTCGGACGGGTTTCGCGGTCGTGCGCGACGCCGACATTCGTGTGGAACGGTTATCACGCGCACTCGCCAACCAACTGGTATGAGTGGCCAAACCCCCGCAGAGGAACCCATCCACATCGAGAGCGAGGACCAGTTCGCGGAGCTGACGAGCGAGGGGATCGTCCTCGTCGACTACCACGCCGACTGGTGTGGCCCATGCAAGATGCTGGAGCCGACGATCGAGGAGGTCGCCGCGGAGGTCGAGAACCTCACCGTCCTCAAGGTCGACGTCGACGAGTTCCAGGGACTCGCGGGCGAGGCCGGCGTCCGAGGGATCCCCGCACTCCAGTTCTTCGCGGACGGCGAGGAGGCCGAGCGCCTCGTCGGCGTGCAGGAGAAGGAGGACATCCTTCGCGTGGTCGAGTCGCTCCGGTAGGTCGAGCGCTCCCCCTCCCCGCGACGGACCGCACCCCCGTCTCACTCCTCGGGCGCGAACGACTCGACGAGCGTGTCGTGTGCCTCGCCGTTCGAGGCGATCAACCCTCGTGAGCCCGGGCGCCAGCGATCGCCGTGCACGTCTGTCGCCGTGCCGCCCGCTCGCCGGACGAGGTGGACGCCCGCCGCGGTGTCCCAGTCGTTGAGCTCGACCGTCGAGACGGTCGCCTCCAGTTCGCCGGTCGCGACGCCCGACAGCGCCGCCTGCGCGCAGCCGAACCGCCGGAGGTCGCCGAACTCCGCGAGCACGGTGTCGACGACGGCCGACAGTTCCCGTCTGTCCGACCGCGACACTCCGAAGATCGGGTTGACGAGGAACGACTCCGGATCGGTCTCGTCGCTGACGGCGGCCGGGTCGCCGTTACGGCGGGTCCGGTCCGCGCCCGCGGCGTACAGGTCGCCGGTCGCGGGCGCGAAGTTCGCGGCGGCGACGGGGTCGCCGTCGCGGCAGACCGCGACGCTGGTCATCCAGACGCGGTTGCCGGCGACGTAGTTGTTCGTGCCGTCGATCGGGTCGACGACCCAGGCGACGCCCTCCTCCGGCACCGTCTTCAGCGCGTCGTCCTCCTCGCCGACGATCGCGTCGTCGGGGTATCGCTCGCCGATGAACTCGAACACGCGTTCCTGGACGGCCCGGTCGACCGCCGTGACGGCGTCCATCGAGCCCTCGGCTTTCGTCTCCACGTCGAGCGACGTGCGGAAGGAGTCGAGCGCGACGGTTCCCCCGTGCTCGGCCGCGGAGACCGCGGTGTCGAGTCTGTCGTCGATATCCGTCGGTGTCGACGGCTGATCGGTCATACCCGTCGATCGGCCGCCCGGTACAAGCCTCGGTCGATCCGTGCGGAGCGGCGAGGCTCGCCACCGGCCAGCCGGCCATCGCACGGGCAGCGTTCCCGCGCTCGACGGCAGCGTCGGTCGCGGTCAGTCCACGCGACCGATCGCGACGTTGTGACCGGCGGCGTTCTCGTGATCGGCGGCGAGACGTGTCGCGTCGCGCTCGGAGTCGCTCAGGAGCTCGGTGGGACAGTCGCGGCAGACGACGTGGAACCTGTGATCGCGCATCTCGGTCGCGGCGTTGGCGGGACACCTGTTTGGTATCCGTCGGCTAACGGGGTCACACGGGGTGAAAACGGGGGGAACGCTCGTGGTCGGAGGCGGCGACGACTACGGCGATTCGACCGACTCCGGTGGCGCCTGGCTGTCGAGGTCGGCCGCCCGCGAGCGCGCCTGCTCGACGACCGAGGGCGGCGCCTCGAACTCCAGGTCCACCTGCGTGGCGTCGTACTCCTCGCGTTCGACGTGGCCGTTGTCGTGGACCCACGAGACGAGGCTCATCGCGTCGTCCGACAGCGGGAGCAGCAGCCGCTCGCGCTTCCAGTCGGGGAGTTCGGCCTCGACGCGCTCGCGGAGGTCGTCGACCCGGTCGCCGGTCAGGCCGGAGACGCACACCGGATTCGGCGCCAGCGCGGACAGCGCCTCGCGTTTGCGGCGGAGCTCCTCCTCGTCGAGGCGGTCGACCTTGTTGAACACCGTGACGATGGGCGCCTCGTTTCGCTCGTATAGCGTGTCGTGGGAGGTGACGAGCTTCTCGCGCATCTCCTCGACGGGCTCGCTGGCGTCGACGACGAGGAGCACGAGGTCGGCGTGGTACACCGACTGGAGCGTCGACTTGAACGACTCCACCAGCCAGTGCGGCAGGTCGGAGATGAATCCGACCGTGTCGGTGAGCAGCACGTCCCGCTTCCCGGTGTTCGCGCGGCGGGTCGTCGTCCCGAGCGTCGTGAACAGCTGGTTCTCGGACTCGGCCGTCGAGTCCAGGTCCGGGTGTTTCTCCGCGTTCTCGTCGACGTCGAGGTCGTCCGCGAGGCGTCGCAAGAGCGTCGACTTCCCTGCGTTCGTGTACCCCGCCAGCGCGACCAGATCGAAACCGGACTCCCGGCGGCGCTCGCGGCGCTTCTCCTCGGTTTCCGCGATCGCGTCGAGCTCGTCCTTGATGCGGCTGATCTGCGCTTTGATGTCGCGCTCGCGCGACTCGTCGTACTCGCCGAGCCCCATGAACCCGGGGCGCTCGTCGCGCTTCGCGAGGCTGGCTTTCACCTCCGCGCGCGGCAGCTCGTAGCGCAGCTCCGCCAGCTCGACCTGTAGCTGCGCCTTGCGCGTCTGCGCGCGCTGGCCGAAGATATCGAGGATGAGCGTGAAGCGGTCGACGACCTCGACGCCCTCGGGGAGCTTCGACCCGATGTTGAACGTCTGGTACGGGCCGACCTCGTTGTCGACGATGAGGACGTCGGCGTCCTCGCGGGCGACGAGCCGTGCGAGTTCGTCGGCCTTCCCCTCCCCGAAGTGGTACGCCGGGTCCTGTTCCCGGGTCTGTGTCAACGACGCGGTCACCTCGTAGCCGGCGGCGCGGGCGAGCTCGGTGATCTCCGTCAGGTCGGCGCGTCCGCGGTCGACGCGCTTCGCGACGACCGCGGTCGGCGCGTCCCCGGTGCGACGGTCAGGGATGGCCGGCCCCCACCTCGCGGTTCGAAACGTCGGACGGCTGTGCGTGCATACGCGCGAGTACGCGGTCGGAGGACTTCAATTCCGCGCCAATGTCGTCGTCGATTCCGCGCCGGCGTCGTCGTGGAGTCGACGCCGCAGTCGTGCGATCGATCCGGGACGACAGCCTGACGGTGTCGTTGGTGGCGTTGGTGGCGTTGTTGCCGCCGGCGTGGGCGGATGACTGATAACGTGATCACTATCGTGTAGCCGTTCGCCCCACAAACGACTTAACCGGGGACGGCCCACACCGCGGTATGCCAGGACCGGAACTGCTCGCACAGTTGGATATCGACCCCCGGCAGCTCGGCTTCGAGCTGGGGACGGGGGCCGTCATCGGGGGGATCATCGGGTTCGCGGCCAAGAAGATCGCGAAGCTGATCGCGGTGATCGTCGGGCTGGAGCTCGCGCTGTTCAAGTTCCTCGAATCCCGTGGAGTCCTGACGGTGAACTGGGACAAGCTCGGCGGCGCGTTCGAGTCGCTCGGCAGCGCCGCGACCGCCGAGACGCCACCCACGTGGGTCGAGACGATCCTCTCGACGCTGTCGGTGTCCGCGGGCTTCACCGGCGGCTTCTTCGTCGGCTTCAAGCGGGGATGATCTCCCCACGGCGGGTTCGGTTCGGGTCGTGACGCGTCGCTAGCGGCGACTGATCTCGTCTTCCTCCTTCACGACGCGTGTGTCCGCCTCGCCGCTGGACACCTCGTTCACCAGGTCGTAGAAGTCGTTCTGCAGCCCCGCGGGGAACGTGACGACGCCGACCCACGAGCCGTCGCTTTGCCACTCCTCGCGCTCCAACTCCCCGAACTCGCGCACCTTCGCCTGCCCGGAGCCGGCGTAGTCGGCGGGCAGCTGCACCGCGATCGTCACCTCGTCGAACCGGATCGGGATGACCGGCCGGAGCGCCTCCAGCGCGTCGTCGATCTGGTTCTCGACGGGCTCCATCGGCTCGACGGTGAACCCGGCCTCCTCAAGCGCGCGCTCGATGCGCTCGGGCGGGTGAGGCGCGTCGTCCATCTGCGGGTTCACCGCGTTGCGCGTGATCCGGTTGACCAGCTGTTTGTGCTTCTGTTCGAGCATCTCCTTGCGCTGCTCGGCGGTGATCTGGATCTCCCCGCGCTTGACGACCTCCGGGATGATCTCCATCGCGTCGGTCGTGCCGAACACCTCCTCGACGTCCTCCTCGGGCGGGCGGTCGCCGCGGGAGGCGTTCTCGAAGACGTCCTCGGCGGCGATCACGTCCTCCAGGTCGCCCTCGAACTCGCCGCGCTTGATCGCCAGCGCCGCGTCCGGGTCGATGAGCACCTCGAATCGTGTGCCGTGCGACTCCAGTCTGGCGGTGACGGCCTCGTCGAGTGATATCATGGATGGTGGTTCCGCGGCCGTGACTAAAAGGTATCCGGCGGACGCAATCGGGCCGGCGCGACACCCGCGGCGCTCGGGATCACTCCAGCACGGTCTTGTCCTTCGTCACGACTTCCACGTCCGTGATCCGGGTGTTCGGGTAGCCGCCGGTCGCGTCCTTCTCGGCGGCCTTCACCATGTCCCAGACGACGTTCAGGCCGGTCGTGACTCCCTCGAGCGCCTCCATCTCGCAGCCCGTCTTCCCGGTCGTCTCGACGGCGACCTCCAGGTCGATGCGCTCCTCGTCCATCTCGAAGTCGGTGTCGACGTTCGTGATCGGGATCTGGTGGCACATCGGGATCGTCTCCCAGGTGTGTTTCACCGCCTGCACCGCGCCGATCCGCGCGGTCGCGAGCACGTCGCCCTTCTTCACCTCGTTGCCGCGGACGGCCTCGACCGTCGACTCGGTGAGGTGGATCGTGCCGCGCGCGACCGCTCGCCGGGCGGAGTCGGGCTTCTCGCCGACGTTCACCATCTGCACGTCGCCCGCGTCGTCGGTGTGTGTGAGGTCGTCGTCGCTCATGTCACACCTCTTCGTCGCGGAGGGCTTGTGGGATCCGGTCCGGGAGGTCCGAGGCCGCGAGACCGTTCCCGTACTCCGCGGCGGCGTCGTCGCCGGCGCGCCCGTTCGCCCACGCCGCGAGCGCGGCCGCCTGCAGCGTCGAGTCGATCTGTACGGCCAGCGCGCCCGTCACGCCCGCGAGCACGTCGCCGGTCCCCCCGACGGTCATCCCCGGGTTGCCGGTGCGACCGACGCGGGTCTCCTCGCCGTCGCTGACCACGTCGTACCGGCCCTTCACGAGCAGCGTGTGGCCGAGATCGCTCGCGAATTCCGTGACGAGGTCGGCTCGCTCGCGCCAGTCGGCGGCGGTCTCGCCGCCCATCTTCCGCAACTCCCCCTGGTGGGGCGTGCAGATCAACTCGGCGTCGGTGTCGACCCCGGGGGCGACCTGCAGCGCGTCGGCGTCGACGACCGCGCGGCCGTCGTAGCCGGCGAGGAATTCGGCGACGGCCTCCAGCGTCGCGTCGTCGCTGCCGAGTCCGGGACCGAAGACGACCGCGTCCTGGTCGGCCGCGCGATCGAGGAGGTCGTCGACGTGTCGCGGCGCGAGGCGGTCGCCGTCGAACCCGCGGACGATGAGGTCCGGCCCGTACCCCTGGATCTCGCGGGCGACCGGGGCGGGACAGGCGACCCGGACGAGGTCGGCGCCGGCGCGCAGCGCGGCGCGGGCGGCGAGCGCGGGCGCGCCGGTGTAGGGACCGCCGCCGACGACGAGCACCTCGCCGTTGTCGCCCTTGTGGGAGTCGGCGTCGCGGTCGAGCGCCAGCAGATCTCCCGGGCCGACGAACGTCTCGGCGGCCGACGGGATGCCGATGTCCGCGACCGTCACGTCGGCGGCGAGGTCCGCGAGCCCGGGCTTGTCGTCGTGGAAGGTGACGACCGCGTCGGCGTCGACCGCGGTGCCGGCGGCCGTCCCCGTGTCGGCGTCGACGCCGGAGGGCACGTCCACGGAGACGACGGGCACGTCGGCGGCGTTGACCCGGCGGGCGACGGTCGCCTCCGGCTCCCGGAGCGCGCCCGTCACGCCGGTGCCGAGCATCGCGTCGACCACGAGGTCGGGGTCGTGCTCGTCGAGGTCGAACTCCCGGGAGTCGGTGACCGTCCGGGTCGGGAGGTCGCTCTCTGCGATCGCGTCCCAGTTCTCACGGGCGATCTCGGTGCGGATCGTCCCCGGCCTGCCGAGAAGCAGCGTCTCGGTCTCGAACTCCTCGAGGAAGCGCGCGGCGACCATCGCGTCGCCGCCGTTGTTCCCGCGACCGCACACCACGAGAACGCCGTCGCCGGGATCCGCCCGCTCGCGGACCGCGCGGGCGACGGCGTTGCCCGACGACTCCATCAGCTGTTTCGTCGAGACGCCGAGCGCCGCGGCGTTGCGGTCGACCATCGCCATCCGCTCGGAGGAGATCATGTGTCGGATCCGCGTTCGACGGGGAAGGGGTAAAGCGCGTGGGTGGGGTCCTCGGTACGGAACGCCGGATCGGACGCGTCTGCGACTGTACTCGCGGTGGGGCGTGTCGCGAACGATCTGGCGGCGCGTGGCGGCGGGCCGGTGTCCCCGCCGGGAGCGCGCGTGCCGCCGTCAGACCGTTTCGAATCCTGTGCAGGGGTTCGTCGGCGTGTGTTCGAGAGACCCGACGCGATAGGTGGCGCGCATCGTTCAACGGAGTTCACGGTTGTTTGATGTGTATTACTCGTTCGGATAGTGGAAGCCTCTTGCTGGGAGGAGAGATCGGCTGGATCAATGAAATTTGAGATCCCGCGGATACTTCGACGGGCGGGGGTTGGGGTTGCGAGTCTGAGCCTCAGTATGACGCTACTAGGTGGTTCCGGGGCCTATCATCCATGAAATACTTCGCCTGCATCCCTCACGAAGGGAACCGACATGCTCGTGTTGGATGTCGCAACTGTCCTCGCAGGGCTGATCTTCTCGGTTGTTGGATCGTACGTCACACGGACAGCTACCGCTGGTCTAGGGAATCCTCAGCACCGATCGGTGGAACCTCCCCGATAATCACCTAGTACCCTGAACGGATCTAACAAACAATAGTCCAATATAGCTAATATGTCGCCTGCCATCAAGGGACACGGTGTTCTACGATGACAACCGAATGGCGGATCACGGGAGACTACGTCGAAGCCTGTAACTGCGAAGTCGCGTGTCAGTGCGTCTGGCTTGAGCCTCCGGACGATGATGTCTGTACGGTCTCACTCGTCTGGAACATCGAGGACGGGCAGTACGGCGATACGGATCTAACCGGACGCAAGGTAGCAATGCTCGCCTACACCGAGGAGGGCGTCATGTTCGCGCCCGACACGGAGTGGTACGTCGCGCTCCTCATCGACGACGAGGCCGACGACGATCAGCGGGCCGCGCTCGAAGAGATATACTTCGGTCGGGCCGGTGGAATCTGGGCCGCCGTTGCCGACGCTCACTTCGAAACCACCGAGGTCACGACGGCCCCGATCACCTTCTCCAAGGAGGACGACGAGATCTCCTCCACGGTCGGTGACGTGGTCACCATGGATGTGGTCGGGAAGGCCGGCTTCAACGAGGATATCGGCACCGTTTCACCGCACCCGCTCGCGAAAGGGATGGAGCCGAAGACCGGAAAGTCGAGGACGGCGACGGTGTCGTACAACGACGAATTCGCATGGGACGTCTCGGGGAACAACTCGTACTTCGCCGAGTTCGATCTGGCGAACGCCTAACGATGACACGACCGTTTTCGGACCGAGTTACGGGAGTCGGAAGGTGACGTGATGAGTATACTGAACCCGTTCAGGGGGTTCGTTGACCGTCGACGTATTCCCGTCGTTGCCCTAGTCACCTACGGGGTCGCCTTGCTCGCGTGGGTGGCGATCATCGGACGCTGGCTTCCGATGCCAGGGACGGTGTCGGGACTCCGGATGTCCGATCCCGGCGCGCCGGAGGCGATGGCACTCTCGAACGGATTCACCGGAGTTGGCCTCTATCTGGTCATGTGGGGCGTGATGATGATCGCGATGATGTACCCGTCGTCGGTCTCGCTATTCCGGCTGTACTACAAAACTCTCGACGAGACGACAACGGCGGGGAAAGCGGTGCGTGTGGGTGCGTTCATGGGGACGTACGCGCTCGTCTGGGCGATCACGGGGATCGTTCCGCTCCTCGTGAACGCCGTGGTGCCGATCGCTGCGATCGTCAACCGGAACAGCGCTATCCTGTTCGGCGGAACCCTGTTGCTGCTGTCCGTCTATCAGCTCTCTCCGTACAAAAACCGGTGTCTGAAATACTGTCGGACGCCGCTCGGGTTTCTCGTGGAGTACCACCGACCAGGGATTCGCGGAGCGGCGGAGATGAGCTTCCGATTCAGCGTCTTCTGCGTCGGATGCTGTTGGGCCCTGTTCGCCGTCATGATCGTCGTCGGTTCGATGAATATCCTGTGGATGGCCGTGATCGCGGTGGTGCTGTCGTTGGAGCGGGTCGTCGAGTGGGGCGACCGCCTGGCGAGGACGGTCGGCGTCGTCGCCGGTGTAGCCGGTGTCATTCTCGTGATCGCGGCCGTAGCCTGATCGGCCCCCTCCCACTGGACCTCTCCTCCAAACCCACCACTTGATCCCCTTCGCCTCCGGTGCCGAACGGGAACGGTTTCAACGATGAGATCCCCGAAACCCCCTGACTCCGACGGGCGATCCTACTGCGACTGCCGGTACACGAGGTTGCGCTGCACCTCGCTTGCGCCCTCGTAGATCACCGGGATGCGCACGTCGCGGTACACCCGCGCGATGCGGCGCTCGGTGAGGATCGAACGCCCGCCGTGCAGTTGCATCCCGCGCTCGGCGCAGTCGACGGCCGTCTCCGTCGACTTGAGCTTCGCCATCGCGGCCCACAGCCCGGCGTTGTCCCCCTCGTGGAGCTTCTCGGCGGCGCGCCAGTTGAGCGATCGGGCGGCCTCGAACTCGGTGCGCATGTCCGCGATGTCGTGTTGGACGGACTGGAACTCCGAGATGTTCCGGTTGAACGCCTCGCGGTCGTGAACGAAGTCCCACGCCTCCTCGATGGCTGCCGCGGCGAGGCCGATGCCGTGGCCCCCGACGACGACGCGGCCGTGGTTGAAGAAGTCCGCGAGCATGTAGAAGCCGCCGCCCTCGGCGCCGATCAGGTTCTCCTCGGGCACGAAGCAGTCCTCCATGACGATGTGGCCCTGCTTGGACGCGCGCATCCCCATCTTCTCGGGGATGTGCTCGGCCTCGTAGCCGTCGCGGTCCGTCTCGACGATGAACAGCGAGTAGTTGCCGTAGCGGTCCTCGGAGTCGCCGGTCTTCGCGTAGACGGTGAGCCAGTCGCCCTCGACGGCGTTGCCGATCCAGTACTTCTCGCCGGTGATCTCGTAGCCGCCGTCGACCTTCTCGGCCGTCGTCGTCATGCCCGCGAGGTCCGAGCCCGTCTGCGGCTCCGACACCGCGAGCCCGGAGATCTGGTCGCCCTCGGCGACGGGGCGGACGTACTCCTCGCA